>NZ_JAHLYT010000072.1 GCF_025128095.1 Synechococcus sp. CS-1328
CACCACCCCAAATGGGCAAGATTCAGCGTCCACAAAGGTGAATTCAGGCTGATCAACACCCGATCCATCCTCAAATAGTTCATCCCGAACAAACCGCGGCTCCAGACTCTCTTTTAGGACTCGTTGTCCAGAGGTTCCTTAGAGTGAAACTTGTGGATTCCATTGATGGCAGCCAATCCATAATCGAATAGCTTTATCTTCGGATCAGATCCTACAGCAAGAGTCAAAGCATTGTAGGACTCAAGAAATGGCTCAAAACAATAAATCATAGAATTTGGAAAAATTCTTCGAAACAGTAATGCTGTTTCGCCATGATGCGCGCCAACATCAAAAATGATAGGCTCAGTGTTGCCGACACATAGTCTTTGCATCACGGTAAAGGGATCCGCTTCAGGAGGAATTCCACCTTTGCGTTGAATACTATATCCAAGCATTCCTAGGAGCTTACGAAACAGTTTTTTGGTCATCTGAATTCAGAAGTTAAAGAGAGTGCGCGTAGAAGGCATCCCAATAATTCTACACCGATAAGTCTTCACGCTGAGTAGGAAGATCTGTTCACTTGTCTCGAATGGCAATCTCAGAGGCGGGATTGCATTTTATGTCACTGAAATGACAGCAGTACTAACAACCAGGGCATTAGGCATCTAATCCTCATGAGCGCATGATAAGTCATGCGTTTAGACCAGGCGTGAGAGGGCAAGACTATCGCGTCTTGGGTGCTACGAGAATACAACTTAGCACCAAGCATGGGATTATATCTTTGTCAAAGATCGTTTAGAGTACCGCAACAGACGTAGCATCATTAACTTAGACGCCAATACGGCATTCCAGAACTGCCACAATAGCCGCCATGCGAGTGACTCTCGCTCCACCAAGAATTCTCTCCTTCTTGACTCAAGCCTGCTTCTAATAGTATTTTCAATTCGTGACTTATTATGATCATGAGTCCTGAAATAGCCAAGTAACTTGTCAATCTTGACTCTTCTGAAGTCACGAAATGCATGAAGGAGGAACCAGTAGTCCATCACAAAATGCTCATCCACTGGGAAAGACCCCACGGCATGTTGCACTTGCCGCCTGTAGAAGTAACACGATGGATTAAGTGGCCACTTGTAGGATTGATAGAGCAACAGATCAATCATGCGAATTGACGAGCGAAGAAGTGTTGCACCCTCGTTGTTAATAATAATCAAATTGCCGACGACTATATCTGCTTTAGGGTTTGACTCAAAGGCTTCCAAAACCGATGTCAGTGCATTATCGGCTAAATAGTCATCGGAATTCAAGAAGCCTATGATTAGTCCAGTAGAAGCTAAAAAGCCCAGGTTCATGGCATCTGACTGCCCTCTGTCTACCGATGAGTGCCATCTAAGCCGTGGGTGCTCTCGCGCAAGTTCTTCCAGCTCATTAATAGTGCCATCAGAGGACCCTCCGTCAATAACAAGATGCTCACAATCTTTCACGCTCTGTCTGGCAACGCTCTCGACACACTCTCGTATCCAGAGTCTAGAGTTAAGCGAGGGTGTAATGATGGATACCTTCATTGTTTATTCTTCTGGATTACCCTTTTCCACGGGGCCCGTGACCGTGACATGTGCAAGCGTTTCCATAAAGTCACTCCCAGCCCTGCTCTGCCTTAACCACAGTTCCTGGTAGAGGCCATAAGGGCTTTCCAGCAGCTCAAAATGGCTACCTCGCTCCACGATCCTTCCGCCATCAACTACCACGATATGATCTGCATTGACGACCGTGCTCAGCCGGTGGGCAATGACCAGGACCGTGTGTTCCCGTTCGAACGCTTCGATCGCCTGCTGCACCACTCGCTCGCTGGCTGAATCTAGGGCGCTGGTGGCCTCATCTAGAATCAGTAGCCCTGGGTCGCGCAGAAACGCGCGAGCTAAGGAGATGCGCTGCCGCTGGCCGCCGCTCAGCCGATAGCCACGCTCACCGATCAACGTGTCGTAGCGCTCTGGCAGCTCCTCAATGAAGCCGGCAGCCTGAGCCCGCGCCGCCGCCGCCTCGATCGCTGAAGGTCTCGCTCCCAGGCAACAGAAGCCGATGTTCTCGGCCAAGGTGGCGTTGAACAGAAAAGTGTCCTGGCTCACAACCCCCAGCCGGCGCTGCCAGCTGGGTAAATCCAGCTCGCCCAGCTCTACCCCGTCGATCATGATGCGCCCCTCACTGGGCTCGTAAAGCCCTGCAAGCAGATCGGCAATCGAGCTCTTGCCCGCCCCGCTGGGCCCCACCAGCGCCACGGTGCGGCCCCTCGGGATCTCCAGATCGATGCCGCGCAGCACCCAGGGGCGGTCGGCGCCGTAACGGAGCCCAACCCCTTCCAGCCGGATGCCCTCGCCCAGCCCCGTGAAGGGCACACCACCTAGCCGGCGCAACTGCTTGTCGTCGGGGCGCAGAAAGCCGTTCAGCCGTTGCAGGTTTGCCGCATTGGCGCTCAGCAGTGTGTAGCTCGACGCCATGCCGTTCACCGCACCGTTCAGCCGCTGCAGCGTCAGGATGAACACCACCACCCGCGGCAGGGCCCCTGACGCCCGAGCGCCGAAAGCCAGCACGCTCACGATGGTGATGGCGGCGATGGCCAGCAGCGGCATCAGGCCGCTCACCGGCTCGAGCACCGCCAGCAGCCGAGCCTGGCGCCGCTGGGCCTCCTCCAGCTCCCCGAGCCCCTTGTGGAAGTCGGCATCAGCGGCCTCCAGCCAGCCCTGGCTGTGCAGCAGCCGCAGCCCCTGGATGGTTTCGGTGAGTCGGCTGCTGATCGCCACGCCCGCCGCCGTGAGCAGCCCGGCGGTGCGGCGGATGCGCGGCAGCAGCTGCTTCTGCAGTGCCACCACCACCAGGGCGATCAGCGCGGCGGCCAGCAGCAGCCAGGGCGAAAGGGTCACCAGCACCGCCAGGTAGGTGAGGGCCATCAGCAGCTGGATCATGAGGGCGTTGCTCATCTCGATCTCCAGCCGCACCGTATCGGGAGCGCTGACGGCCAGTTCATTCAAGTCGCCCACCCGGAATCCGCTGGCGCAGGCGAAGCTCAGGGCCGTGATGCGGCTGTGGATCAGACCACTGATGCGTCGTCTGCAGCGGGCCGCGAACCAGCCCACGCTCACGCTGTTGAGAAACTGCAGCATGGCCTGCATCAGTTTCAAGACCACTGCCAGCAGGATCAATCCAATAAAGAGGCTCGTTGGCTCTACCCCCTCAAGCCACCCCACCAGCGCCGGAAGCCCCGAAATCAGCGGCTTGGTCTGCCAGCTCACCGCACCACCGGTGCCCTGGCTGAGCAGATCCACCGCCAGGAACACTGTGCCGAGGCTGGCCCCTTCCAGAGCCGCCCGGCCCAGATTGCTCGCGGTAGCGAGTGCCAGCAGTTTCCACTGCTTCAGCGCCGTGAACCGGATCAGCCGCGAGGCCGGTTCCTGGCTGAACTGGATACCCAGAACTGCAGTCAACTTCCGGGATAACCGCTTCAGACTCGAGATGAAAAACCGTGTGCTAATTCGGGACATCAGGTGGTCTTACCTTTCGGAAACTCCACGGGCAGGCCAGCAACCTGTCCAATGATCTTCACAGAAATACTTTGAAAAGCTCGGCGGATGCTTCGCCTGTCGACTTGCACTGCGATCAACGGATGTTGTTCTGAACTAGTGTCGTTTCTTTTGCGGTGGTCCTGAATATTTGCAATCTGCTGTGTCACCTAGCCCAATCGGGTTGATTGTGGTTTCATCGGTTACGATGCTGCCATAAAGATAGGGTGTTCCCAGACCCATATTGGCGACCTTGCCACCTCCTCTGGTGAGGGATGATGAGGCTTGGTCACATAGATCGGCTGGTCTTGTTCTGGGGTGTCTATTGGTTCGTCCTTCAAGGGTTCGAGGCGTAGCAGTGGTGAGCTGGAGTCATGATTGTGGTAATGGCAGCAGTCAACAGGCAGCTCGTCCCAATCTGATGGTATTCAGGCACACCACAGGTGACTCGAGTGGGCGGACGCGAGCAGGGCTCAAGCATCTCGATCCGAACCCATTGAACCAGCCCTTCTCAAGTTTCGCTGTCCATCTCAGACGGCCTGGGCCCCGAAGCCACAGGCCTGCAATGCCGCCAGTTGATCAACCTGGGGCCGGCTGGCGGGGTGGACCTCGCTCAGATAGACCAAGGCAGCGTGCAGGTCCATGCGGCGGTGCTGCATCAGCCAGGCCATGGCCACCAGGGGGGAGCGCTCCATTCCGGCCACACAGTGCAGGTACACCGGACCAGAGAGCAACAGAGAATCGAGCTCTGCTACGGCCGCCCTCAGTTGCTGCGGCAGGGGTGCCAGGCCCTTGCGGGGATCAGGCAGCGCCACCCTATGGCAACGGAATCGGGTCTCCGCGTCGGGCGGCAAGGCTGCTTCCTCCCTGGAGCAGAGGCTCAACACGCTCCTGAGACCAGCTTGCTCCAGGCACTGGAGGTCTTCCGGTTGACGGGGTGCCCGACCCAGGGCCAGCTTGTTCACCAAGACCCAGCTGAATTGAAAGCCCATCTCAGATCAGTTTTTGCGGATCATGTCGCGTAGATCAGTTGGTGTTGTCGAGCAGCCGGAACAGGGTCAGCACATTCACGAGGCCACTGAGCGGATCACTCACCGCTCGGATCGCATCGGAACTCACCGCATAGCGGCTGCGGTTCACGATCACTGTGTCGCCATCTACCAAGGGGGGATTCTTGTCGATGGATACGTCTGCATTGTAGTCGAGCCGGTAAGTGCGTTGCATGGCGCTGCCGTTGCGGTTGATCCGCACCAGATCGACCTTGGATTTGTTTGCCCTCCAGCTCTGAAGACCACCTGCCGAGAGGATCGCCTTCATTAATGACGTGTTGGCAGGGAGAGCCAGCCTACCCGGAGACTTCACTTCTCCTACCACATTGACGGTGATCTCTGGTGGCGCCAAGGTGGTGGCGGCAATCTCCACGGCGGTCTCTACTGATTCCTCTGTGACCCGCTCAACTCTGATCGTGTCACCATCAAATAGAAGTGGATTCTGAACCTGATCGCCGTCGCGAACTAGGGCCAGAAGATCGACCTTCGCTCGTTTGAAACGAGGCTTCGTGCCCGGCATGCGTCGTTGGAGCCACACGTTGCGTAGATTCGCCATCGTGGTGATGCCGCCCGCTTTCTGAATCGCGTCCACCAAGGTGGGAGGACCGCTGATCGAGACACCGACCTGGGTATTGGAGGCCTCGGCTGTGGTGAGGGTATAGAGCCCAGGGCGCTCCACTTCCCCAACCAGAGCTATTCGTAGTGGGCGCGGTCGTACCACACTTAATTGAAGGGTGGGTCGCTGCAACTGCTTCCGATACAGTGTCTCCAGCCAGAGGCTGGCTTGCGATAAGGTGAGTCCGCTGAGATAGACGTTGCCCACCAACGGGAGCGAGGCGGTTCCATCGTTAAGGATCTCCAGTGGACCCGATAGTTCCGAGACGGCCAGGAAACGCAGATTGAGGCCATCGCCTGCTCCAAGAATATAGGGATCGTCTTCAATGGCAGAAGATTCTTCAATCTCTTTCCGGGATGATTCTCCAGCCGGAGTCAGCCCTGATGCCGGCGCCAGCGCATCAGCGGTTTGTGCCAGGGCCGGCACGGTCGCCATCAGACATAACGTCTTGACCAGCCCCAGAACCAGCAGGGACAGGCCTCTGCCGGGACGTTTTCTCCCCTGGTTGGCCATCTCGGGTTCCGGTTCCGTCAGCAATCCCTCGGCATGCTGCCATGGATGGCCTGGGTTGCTTGATGAGGGTCGGCGACGCATCCCTGACAGTCCCGATACATTGATCCAAGTTGAGACGCCCTCCAGTGCAAGCACGGGAATCCGTTGCATTCCTGGCGCCTATAACGGTTGCGTTTTCGCTCCTGGCACCCGTGCTGGGCCCGAGGGCGTCTGCTCAACCTGCTTCCCTTCCTCTGCGCTGGGAGCCTCACTCTGCCGAACAGGCCTCCAACACACCACCACAGCACCTCATCTGGGAAGAGGTGCCTTTGTTGGCGCTACCGAACTCCCTGATGCCTGAAGGTACCAATGCTGCTGAGGGGCAATCTTCAGATCCCGTTCAAAGCTACCTGCTGGCCTGGACCCTTGTTCCGGAGGAGGAGGTGATCACCCCAGACATGGTGGCAACCAGCGAGCGCCCCGACCCTCCCCGCTTGCCCGAGATCCTTCCACCGGCGGTGCCAGAGGTGCGCAACCTTGCCAATGGCATCACTGTCAACGGCGCCCCCTACCCCGACACGGCTTTGTATGTTCACAACGGCTTTGCCGCTGATCCGGAATTCACTGTCACAACAACGCTGTTAGGCATTTCTCGGACCCGGGATTGTTTTCCCGAAGCTTCAGGCGACCCTTTGAAATGCGCTGATCTTGAAGCAGATATCTTTCTTACACCCTTTCGCAGTGAGTCCGCCAGTCTCGGCCTTCAGTGGACAACCCAGAGCCTCTCTGGTCGAGATGGTGGCACCCCTCAATTTGCAGCGCAAAGCCTCGGCTTTCGGACCGCAGTGAACCTCACTCCTACCACTGGTTTAGCCTTTGGTGGTGAGCACATCATCCAGTTCGACAACAATACTGATCAAGGGCGTAACTTCTATCTCGTGCTCTCTCAGGCTATCCCCTTCCGAGGCGGCCCTGATCCCTTCCTCGCTGTTGCGACTGTTGGAATTGGCTCTGATTTCTTCGGCTACAAGGGCAATGGCGTGATCGGCTCCACGAACTGCCTGAGTGGTAATAACATCAGCAGTCCTAACTATCCAGAGGGCAACGATTGCCGATGGGGACCGATTGGATCCCTGAATCTTTTCTTCGGTCCCCATCTTTCGATCGGAGCGGAGTGGTTTGGCTATGGCATCGGTGCGGGCATCTCAGTGCTTCCTCTGCGGGACATCCCTTTCACGCTCACAATCTATGCTACCGACTTCCTCGGTAACACTCCCGACTACCTTGAGGGATTGTGCACGACAAATCCCTGCCAGACTCGCTACTTGGTAAGAGCCTCGATGTCGTTCTGATGGCGATTTTCTCGAGACTGTCCTGATCGACTTTGCCGTTGCAGGCGCGCCATGACTGGCTCAATCTCTTCGTGGATTCCATTCAGCATCTGGTAGGGTCGAAGGAGTAGTTCTGTATTGATTGGGATGGGCGACTCTTCCTTCTTGCGTCGTCCATTGATGCCTTGTCGAATGACATTATGATAACTGAGGGCAGTCTCTCTGAAGATGCGCACCATAGAGACGTGCGCCATGGAAGTGATCATCCAGTCAATCCGCCTGATGGCTCGTCAGGTCATCCGAGTTCCTGTTGGCATCTCCGAGCCATGTCCACTTGCCAACCTGATGGAATTACTGGCGCCGTTGCCTTGGGGCGACGATGGCCAGATCCAGTGACGGTTATGGTGATTTCGATGCTGTTTGGCTCATTGCGATTCCAGGAACGGGCCTGATGGCAGGCTGGATTCCAGGCAATGCAGGCAACGGCGTGGCAACAGCGAGATCTGGAGGCGAAAAGCCGCTGTTGTTGCTGATCGATGGCCACTCGCTGGCCTTCCGCAGCTTCTACGCCTTCAGCAAGGGTGGCGAAGGCGGGCTGAGCACCAAGGACGGCGTGCCGACCTCGGTGACCTACGGCTTCCTCAAGGCGCTGCTGGATCACTGTCGGGGCCTCACTCCCCAGGGGCTGGTTGTGGCGTTCGACACGGCCGAGCCGACCTTCCGGCATCAGGCCGACGAGGCTTACAAGGCCCACCGTGACGAAGCGCCGGAACACTTCTTCGCGGACCTGGACAACCTGCAGCAGATCCTTCGCGACAACCTCGATATCCCTCTGTGCATGGCCCCCGGCTACGAGGCCGACGACGTGCTCGGGACCCTGGCCAACCGCGCCGTCGCAGGTGGTTGGCGGGTGCGCATCCTCTCCGGCGACCGCGACCTGTTCCAGCTGGTGGACGACCAGCGTGACATTGCCGTGCTCTACATGGGTGGCGGACCCTATGCGAAGAATGCAGGCCCGCTGGAGGTGCGGCGCGAGGGCGTGATCGCCAAGCTGGGCGTCACGCCGGAGGAGGTCGTCGACCTCAAGGCCCTCACCGGCGACAGCAGCGACAACATCCCGGGTGTCAAAGGCGTGGGCCCCAAGACCGCCATCAACCTGTTGGCTGCTTTTGAACACCTGGATGGCGTGTATGGCGCCCTCGAAGCCCTGGAGCAAGCAGGACCGAAGGCCAAGGATCCGAAGGGGGTCCTGAAAGGAGCCCTGCTCGGCAAGTTGAAGGAGGGCCGCAGCAGTGCCTACCGCTCCCGCATGCTCGCCGAGATCCTTGTCGACATCCCTCTGCCGAGCGAGCCGCGCCTTGAACTCGGGACGGTGAACGCCGAGGCGCTGCGCAGCAGCCTGGAGAGCCTGGAGCTCTACAGCCTCGCGAAGCAGGTGGGTAGCTTCGCCCAGCTGTTTTCAGCAGCGCTGCCGCCGGAGTCCCAGCAGGAGGCCCGTGCCGCTGAGGTGCCGTCCACCAGCGCCGGGGAGGAAACGCCAGCCCCCGGGCACCAGTCAACTGGCTCCGACTCAGATCCCTATCCCGACCCGGACCCTGACCCCGACAGCGATGCAGCGCCGGCCCTGCCAGCGCTGCTGCCCCAGCTGGTCACCAGCACCGAGGCGCTCTCCGCCCTGGTGGACCGGCTGTATCGCTTCACCGATCCAGCGGCCCCCGTGGCGCTCGACACCGAGACCACGGCCCTCAATCCCTTTCAGGCGGAGCTGGTGGGGATCGGCCTGGCCTGGGGGGAAGGCCCCGCCGATCTGGCCTACATCCCGATCGGCCACCAGCCGCTCGGTGTGGAAGACCTGCTCAGCGATCCACCGATGGTGGCCCCCCAGCTGCCGTTGGATCAGGTGCTCACCGCCCTGGCTCCCTGGCTGGCCAGCCAGGAGCACCCCAAGACCCTCCAGAACGCCAAGTACGACCGCCTGATCCTGCTGCGCCACGGCCTCGAGCTGGGGGGGGTGGTGATGGACACCCTGCTGGCCGATTACCTGCGCGATGCCAATGCCCGGCACGGCCTCGAGGTGCTGGCACAGCGCAACTTCGGCTTCAGCCCCACCAGCTACACCGAGCTGGTCCCGAAGGGAGCCACCTTTGCGCTGGTGCCGATCGCCGCGGCGGCCCAGTACTGCGGCATGGATGTCCACGTGACCCGCCGCCTCACCCCATTGCTGCGCCACCAACTGGCGGAGCTGGGTCCCGCCTTGCCGCAGCTTCTCGACCAGGTGGAACTGCCGCTTGAGCCGGTGCTGGCGCTGATGGAGGCCACCGGCATTCGCATCGATACCGCCTATCTGGAGTCCCTCAGCGTTGAGCTGGGCGCCACCCTGCAGCGGTTGGAGAGCGAGGCGAAGGCGGTGGCAGGGGTGGACTTCAACCTGGCCAGCCCCAAACAGCTGGGCGAACTGCTGTTCGACACCCTCGGCCTCGATCGCAAGAAATCCCGCAAGACCAAGACGGGGTGGAGCACCGATGCCACCGTGCTCGAAAAGCTCGAAGAGGCTCACCCCGTTGTGCCGCTGGTGCTGGAACACCGCACCCTCAGCAAGCTCAAGAGCACCTACGTGGATGCTCTTCCGGCCCTCATGGAGCCGGAGACGAGCCGCGTCCACACCGATTTCAACCAGGCCGTGACCGCCACCGGGCGGCTCTCGAGCAGCAACCCGAACCTGCAGAACATTCCGATCCGCACCGAGTTCAGCCGCCGCATTCGCAAGGCGTTTCTACCCCAGGAGGGCTGGCAGCTGATCAGCGCCGATTACTCCCAGATCGAGCTGCGCATCCTCACCCACCTCTCCGGCGAGGAGGTGCTGCTGCAGGCCTACCGCAGCGGCGACGATGTGCATGCCCTCACCGCCAGGTTGCTGCTGGAGAAGGAGGAGGTCACGCCTGAAGAGCGCCGCCTCGGCAAGACGATCAACTTCGGGGTGATCTACGGCATGGGCGCCCAGCGCTTCGCGCGTGAGACCGGCGTCAGCCAGGTTGTCGCCAAGGAGTTCCTGAGCAAGTACAAGCAGCGATATCCAAGGGTGTTTGCCTTCCTGGAACTGCAGGAACGGCTGGCCCTCTCCCGCGGTTATGTGGAAACGATCCTGGGCCGCCGCCGGCCCTTCGCCTTCGATCCCCATGGGCTGGGGCGGTTGCTCGGTAAGGATCCGCTGGCGATCGACCTGGAGGTGGCCCATCGCGGCGGCCTCGAGGCCCAGCAGTTGCGGGCGGCGGCCAATGCACCGATCCAGGGCTCCTCGGCGGACATCATCAAGCTGGCGATGATCCAGCTGCAGCGGGAGCTTCACAGCCGCGCCCTGCCAGCCCGGTTGCTGCTGCAGGTGCACGACGAACTGGTGCTCGAAAGCGCCCCGGAGGTGCTGGAGGAGGTCCTGGCCCTCACCCGCCGCACGATGGAAGAGGCTGTGACCCTCTCGGTGCCGCTCAAGGTGGAGACAGGGGTGGGACCGAACTGGATGGAGGCGAAGTAAGGGCTTTCTGCCCGAATCAGGGGGCCGCTGGTTTGGAGCTAGCGGGTTTGGCGGTCGCTGGCTTTGGGGCTGCGGTTTTGGTGGCCGCCGCTTTCGGTGCAGCGGCTTTTGGCGCGGTGCTCTTCGGTGCTGTTGTGGTTGGAGCCGTCGTTTTCGGAGGCGCCGTTTTCGGAGCTGCTGTCTGCGGTGTCGCTGATTTGGGGGCCGGATTGTCCCCGGCAGGTTGGGCCGCCGGGGGCAGCGTGGCTGGGGTCGAGGCTGGGGTCACGTTGGCGCAGAGGCTGGCCATCATTTCGTCCTCTCCGCCCAGGGTGGTGGATTCGTCGCGGGAGAAGGGCAGCCGCCAGGTTTCCCAGGCGGCATCACCCACCCGGCGGGTGAGCTTGAGGGTGTCGCAATGCACCGCCACGCTGCTGCTCACCGGCGGGCTGCCGCATTCCACTGCTGTGGTGCGCACGTTGCCCTCGGCCAGCCGCCAGCCGGCCCAGTCGTAGCGGCAGACGCCAAACACACGCCAGCGCGGTGCCTTGAGACTGCGGATTTTCTCCAGCAGGGCCTTCTCGCGGGCTCCGGGTGCCTCGCTGTCATCCGTGGCTGCGGGTTTAGTGGCTGCGGGTTCAGTGGCAGCGGGTTGAGTGGCAGGTGGCTGAGCGGCAGCTGGTTGCGTGGCGGCTGGAGCTGCGGCTGCAGTGGCACCACCCGGTTGGGCCTCGATCGCCGCCACGCCTGCCGGCTGCAGCGCCAGCCCTAAGGGCAGCAGCAGCGCCAGCAGCGGAGCAGCCCCCAGCCCCAAGGCCTGACGACGGGCTGGTGAGGGATCAGCTCCGGAGGGAGTGCCAGTGAGGTGGATCGTCGTCGCCATGGGCCTCAGGCCTGCATTGCCTTGGTCTCAAGCCTGAAGCATGGCGGCCCCGCTGCCAAGCGGCACGGCTCAGGCCGGTTGCAGGGCCTCATACGCCGTGCAGAACGCAGCACCGAGCGCCTCACGCAGGATCGTGTCCTGCCGGAAGGCGTCGCGGGCTTCGGCCAGGCTGGATGGCAGGCGCGCCGCCTGATCGGCGGACGGTGGCGTGGCATCGGTGTCAGCATCGCTGCGCGGACCGGGATCGAGCTGGCGTGCAATGCCGTCCAGACCGGCGGCCAGCGCCCCTGCCTGCAGCAGGTAGGGATTGGCGGCACCATCGGGCAGACGCAGCTCCAGCCGCTGATCGTCTGGAATCCGCACCATGTGGGTGCGGTTGTTGCCGCCGTAACTGATCCAGCCCGGCGACCAGTTGGAGCCGGATGCGGTGTTGGTGCGGGCCAGCCGCCGATAGCTGGCGGTGACGGGATTGGTGAGGGCGCAGAGGGCGGGCGCATGGGCGAGCAGCCCTCCCAGAAAGTGATAAGCCAGCTCTGACAGGCCCAGGGCCCCCGCACCGTCGTGGAAGAGGTTGCGGCCCTGATCGTCCCAGAGGGAGCAATGCAGATGGGCGCCGTTGCCGGTGAGTTCGGCGATCGGCTTGGGGGCGAAACTCACCCAGCGGCCGTAGCGCTCCGCCACGGACTGGGCCATCACCCGGAAAAAGGCATGGCGATCCGCCGTGACCAGGGCATCGGCGAAGGTCCAGTTGATCTCGAACTGTCCGTTGGCATCTTCATGGTCAGCCTGGTATGGACCCCAGCCCAGGGTCTCCATGCCATCGAGCAGTTCACTGATCAGCGGATACTGACGCATCAAGGCGAGCTGGTCGTAGCAAGGCTTGGTCTGCTGATCGTGGCGATCGGCGATCACCCCCCGTTCCGGATCGAGCAGGAAGAACTCGGGCTCGACGCCGGTGCGGAAATGCAGGCCCTGGGCCGCCGCCCGTTCCAGCTGGCGCTGGAGCACCCGCCGTGGCGACTGCTCCAGCGGTGTTCCCCCCACCACCAGATCGGTGGCGACCCAGGCCACAGTCGGTTGCCAGGGCAGCACCATCAGGCTGGCGAGATCCGGGATGGCGAGCACATCCGGATCGGCTGGGCTCATGTGCATCCAGGCGGCAAAGCCTGCGAAGCCCGCCCCGCTGCTGGCCATCGCCGCCGCCGCCGCTGCCGGCACCAGCTTGGCCCGCTGCACGCCGAACAGATCGCAGAACGAGAACAGGATGTGACGCAGGTTGTGGTCGGCGGCGTAGCGAGCCAGGTCGGTCATGCGGGGGCTCAACAGTGAAGGGGTGGTTCGGAGACGAGATGAGGCGAGAAGGGCGAACGGGGATCAGGCGTTCGCCAGGGCATCTGACAGCAGAGTGTCCAGTGCCGCTCGGATCACGGCCTGCACCTCCGGTGCATCGCGGGGGTTGCCGGCCCGGTGGCCCAGCACCGATTCGATCCGGTGGAACTGCGCTCCGGGGATCAGGCAGGCCTCGGCGGCACAGTCGTCCGGCGTGAAATAAAGGTCGTGGTTGCCGGCCATCACCAGGGTGTCGGCCGTGATCAGGCCCAGGGCTGCCGCGAGATCATCGCCACAACCTGCAGCGGCGGCCACGTCGTTGGCCAGCCACACATCCAGCATGGTGAGCAAATCATGAGGATCGTGGCGCCGGTAGGCCGGCAACCAGGCCTGCTCCACGTAGTCCTCCACGCTGCTGTAGCCCAGCCGCCGGTAGGGCTCCTCCCGGTAGAAGGGCTGGCTGGCGGCCCAGCTGGCGTAGATCAGCGCAAAGGTGCGCAGCCCCGCCTCCGGAACCCCCTCAAAACCCTTGCCGTTCCAGTGGGGATCTGCCGTGAGCGCCTGGCGCAGGCTGAGCAGGAAGAGGCGATTGTGGGGGGTGGTGCGGGCTGTGCCGCAAAGGCAGCAGAGGCGCTGAGCCCGCTCCGGTTCCAGCACTCCCCAGTGATAGGCCTGCTGGGCCCCCATCGACCAGCCGTAGACCAGGGCAGGACGCTCCACCTTGAACACCTCCTCCAGCAGGCGCACCTGGGCCCGCAGGTTGTCGCGGTGATCGAGCTGCCAGCCGCTCTCCGGCAAGCCGAGGTCGCTGTTGCTGGGACTGCTCGACATTCCGTTGCCGAACTGGTTCACCAGCACGATGCACCAATGCTCGGGATCGAGGATCGGTCCCACCACCCAGGCGATGTCGTCCGGCCGGGCTCCGTAGGAACTGAGATAGAGCACCAGATTGGAACGATCAGGGGCCAGGCTTCCGTAGACCCGGTAGCGCAGCTGGGCCTGGGGCAGGACGCGGCCGCAGGCCAGCAGAAAATCACCCAGCGCGAAGGTTTGATCAGGGTTGGTGCGCTGGTCGCCGCTGCTCACAGGGCCAGAGCCGCCAGGTTGCCCAGGAAGCCGCGATGCACCGCCAGATAACCAGGGGCGCAATGGACCAGTTGTGGGGCCAGCTGGTCGTGGGCCTGGGGCAGGGCGTGGAAGGGGAGGGAGGGGTAGAGATGGTGTTCGGTATGGAACGGCATGTTCCACATCAGCCACCGCAGCGGCGCCAGAGTCAGGGTGGTGCGGGTATTGCGCAACCCATCGGCGCTGGTGCTGCAGCCCCCGTGTTCGGCGAGGAGCACAAATCGCAGCAGCGGCTGGCCCACCGCCAGGGGCAGGAGCCAGTCCAACACCAGCAATGGCCTCCCCAGTGGGATGGAGACCAACGCAACCGCGGCGTAGACAGCAAATTGCAAGCGCACCGAACGGGTGACTGCGGCGGTGGCCTCCGCAGGGATGTAGGGGGCGCCGGCGAAGTCACCCCGGAGTGCACGCCAATGGCCCCGAATCTTGCCGAGCCACCAGGGCAGGCCGCTCAGCTCCAGCAGATAGGCCGGCAGGGTGCTCGGTGGTGCATCGTCCAGTTCCGGATCAAGACCCACCTGGTGGGTGAAGCGGTGGTGCCACTGGTGATAGCGGCGGTAGACATCGGCGTTGTAGAAGCTCAGCACGCCCATCCACCAGGCCACCGCATCGTTGATCGAACGGCTGGCGAAGGCGGTGCGATGGCCGCATTCATGCAGGGCGCAGAAGCCGAAGGCCAGGGCCCAGCCCAGCAGGAGCAGCCCCACCAGCTTCAGCACCAGCACCAGTGGTGCCGAAGCAGCGGGGATCAGAGCGGTTGGAGTGATCCACAACACCGCGCCCAGCCCCAGCAGGCTGAGATGGCCGATCAGCTGGGCCCAGCCCTCGTCATCGCGGCGCCGATTGAGCACGGCGAGCTGCTCACTGCTCAGCAGCAACGGCTGATCGCCAGGCTCGGCGGCCTTGTCACCAGCAGGGGTGTCGGGGGGCAAATGGCCGGCGCAGGTGGGCACGCTCGAACAGTCAGGCTGTGCCCATCATGGTGTCGTCAGGAGAACGGCCGGCGGGTTCAGACTGAACGTCCAATCCTTCCGTCCATGGCCGACAGCCTCTCTCAACGCCTGGATCGGGCTTTGGCCCGGGCTGGAACGACGGCGGTGCTGCCCCTGCTGATCCTGGCGATTCCCTGGACCCAGGAACTGATCGATCAGCTCTTCTTCGGCGGAACCTGGAATCTGCCGATGGTGCGTGGCGGATCGTTTCTCGGGGTGCTCACCGCCCCCTTCAGCCACAGCGGTTTCGCACACCTGCTCAGCAATACCCTCTGGTTCCTGCCGCTCTCCTGGCTGGTGCTGACCAAAAGCCATCGTGATTATCTGGCAGTCTGGATCGGCGTGTATCTCACCGCCATTCCTGTGTGGCTGTTCTGGCCGATCGGCAGCCACGGATTATCTGGGGTTGTGTATGGCCTGCTCGGTTATCTGCTGCTGATCGGTGTACTGGAGCGGCGTCCGGTCTCGATCCTGCTGTCGTTGATTGCTCTGGTGGGCTATGGAGGCCTGGTCCCGACCCTCCTGCCCTTTCTCACCCCGCCGGGGGTGAGCTGGATCGGTCACGCCTCGGGTTTTGCCGGAGGCGTGCTGGCCGCGCTGGCGGTGCATCGGGAATGAGGGGGGTGATTCCGATTCGCCCACCGTCGCGGGGATCACGATCCCGGATCCGGTGGCGATCTGCTGACAGCGTGATCCGAAAACGGCCTGATTCCCCGACGATGGTGTCACAAATCTGAACGAAGCCGATGGAGTCCCTGGGTAAAGCCGTAGCCAATCTCTCCAACCTCACCCTTCGACAGCTCCGTCAGCTCGCCAGCAGCCTGGGGTTACCGCGCTACAGCCTTGCCACCAAAGAGGGGCTGGTGCAGGCGATTGGCCAGCGCACCCAGATTCCCTACGGCGAAAGCAGTCCTGAGGCACAAATCACCGCGGCGATGCCAGCGGCCATTTCCACTCCCATCTCTGCGCCCACAGAGCCCACCGTTGGCTTCACTGCAGCCCCGGTCATGGCCGCGGTTGCTGAACCCTCCCAGACCCAGGTGGTGTTCCTGCCACGGGATCCTTCCTGGGCCTACTGCTTCTGGAGCGTGTCAACCGCTGACCGCGACCGGATGGCCTCCTCGGGTGCCACCAGCCTCTGCCTGCGGGTGGCTGATGTGACAGGCCTGGCCGGCGGCACGGTCCACCCCCATGCCCTTCAGGAAGTGGTGGTCGACTCGAAGAGCAGCGAGTGGTTCCTGCCGGTGCCCCTGCCCGATCGCGACTACCGCATCGAGCTGGGTGCCCGTCTGCCCGCCGGTGGTTGGCTCTCCCTGGCCTTTTCCTCGGTCGCTCGCATGCCCGCCGCTGAACCCAGCCTGGAGGTGGCGGATGCCTTTGTGCCGTTCGAGCTCGAGTCTCTCCCAATGACGGATGCGATCGCTGAAGCGACCATCCCGGTAGCACCAGCTGGCCAGCATGAGCGGATCTATCAGCAGTCGATGCGCCAGGTGCGCCGTGTGGGATCCGAGATTTTCCAGGACGCCACCGATGCCCTGCATGGAGCCGGTCGCGCTGATCTCACCGATTCCGGTGCCGGACTCTGGGCCAGCGGCCGTCAGGCCTCTGGTGTGGGTGGAGTGAAGGCGCGTCAGCGCAGTTTCTGGCTGGTGGCGGATGCTGAATTGATCGTCTATGGCGCCACCGATCCGGCTGCGACCCTCAGCATCGGTGGTGAAACGGTGCCCCTCTCAGCAGACGGCACCTTCCGGCTTCAGGTTCCCTTCCGCGATGGGCAGCAGCTGTACGCGATCGAAGCCGTGGCCGCCGATGGTGAGCAGCGTCGCCACATCACCCTGCAGTTCGAGCGCAAGACCCCCGAGGAGCACACCAATCCCAAGGACATGGCTGCCATGGAGTGGTTCTGAACCCGCAGGACTGGCTTCAACAACTGGACTGATCCATCACTTGGATCGATCAGTCCGATCACCCCCCCCCCAGGACCTCCAAGAGATCCTGGGGGGGGGTCTCGTATGGGTGCCGTTCGCAGGTTGCAGGTTGCTCTGGCACCCGTCCTGTTCGACACCCCACAGGCGGGGCCTGGACAGCGAACGCAGAGCCCCGAGGGACATCGGCCAAGGCGTGTATCCTTTCCCCCAAGGCGCCTACAGATCGACCGCCAATGGGTGCGTCTCATGCGGAAACCTGTGGAAAAACCCCGAAAAACGGGGGAAAACAGCCAAGAACAGGGGAAAACCTCGAATTCACAACAGTTCTGATCCTTGACGATCGGCACCACTCGGTAGCGAATCGAACCTTGCCGCTCACCGACCTCGGTCACCATTGATTGGCGGATGATGCCCCTAGGGTTCCGGTCCCTTTTCAGGGATGACTGGTCCGAGAGGGGTTCACCGTTGGTGCCGTTGTCCCCTGGGAGAACGGCACCAACGGCGGCACGGAGGGAGAAAAGCCCGGGAGACCGCAAAACGCCCAACCAACTCCCGTGCCATGACTGATTCCAGTGGCGCCAGCGGTGCCTTTGACCGGCGCCCCGGCGGCAACCCCTCTTTGGGTATGCAAGGGCGCCAGGCCCTTGAGAAGGAAGCGGCCCTGCCGCTGACGGGCTGGCAGATGGAGGTGGATCAGGCCCACGCCTGGGGTCTTGAGGCAGCCGAGAGCATCGTCGATCGGCGCATCTCCACCTTCTCGCGCGGTGAGTTGCCCCATTTCGCGGGCATCAACACCTTCATGAAGGCTCCCTACCTGGAAGATGTCCACCGGGTTGGTGAGTTCGATGTGGCGATTGTGGGAGTGCCGCACGACTCGGGCACCACCTACCGCCCCGGAACCCGCTTCGGTCCGCAGGGTATCCGCCGCATCTCGGCCCTCTACACCCCCTACAACTACGAAATGGGGGTGGACCTGCGCGAGTCGATCAAGCTCTGCGACGTGGGCGACATCTTCACGATTCCGGCCAACAACGAGAAAAGCTTCGATCAGATCTCCAAGGGCGTTGCCCACGTCTTCGCCAGTGGCGCCTTCCCGATCATCCTCGGCGGCGACCATTCGATCGGCTTCCCGACCGTGCGTGGCGTTTGCCGCCATCTGGGCGACAAGAAAGTCGGCATCATCCATTTCGATCGCCATGTCGATACGCAGGAGATCGATCTGGATGAGCGGATGCATACCTGCCCCTGGTTCCATGCCACCAACATGGCCAATGCTCCGGCCCCGAACCTGGTGCAGCTCGGCATCGGGGGCTGGCAGGTGCCGCGTGAAGGGGTGAAGGTCTGCCGTGAGCGCGGCACCAATGTGCTCACCGTCACCGACATCACCGAGATGGGGTTAGAGGCGGCGGCCAAGTTCGCGATCGAGCGGGCCACTGACGGCACGGATTGTGTCTACATCTCCTTCGACATTGATTGCATTGATGCCGGCTTCGTGCCCGGCACCGGCTGGCCGGAGCCGGGTGGCTTGCTGCCGCGCGAGGCCCTGAAACTGCTCGAGCTGATCGTGCGCAACGTGCCGGTCTGCGGGCTTGAAATCGTGGAGGTCTCCCCTCCCTATGACATCAGCGACATGACCTCCCTGATGGCCACGCGGGTGATCTGCGACACCATGGCTCACTTGGTCGTGAGTGGTCAGCTGCCACGCCGCGAGAAGCCCGCCTGGATCTCCCCGGACTGCAACATGCATGTGGATCAGGCCTGGAGGTGAGCCATGCATGAAGTCGATATGACCAAGTGCCTGTTGCTGTCGCTGCAGGAGTGGAAGCTTCAGCACGCTCCCCGCATTCCGGTGGTGAAGGTGGTGCATCTTCAGGTGGGTGATTTCACCTGTGTCGAGCCGGATGCCCTGCGGTTCACCTATGCCGCTGCAGTGCAGACGACGTGGTTGGCGGGATCGGAGTTGCGGATCGAGCCCATTCCCCTGCAGGCACGCTGTGTGGTCTGCCAGGCCACCTACACCCCGAATCCCCAGCAGGCCTATCAGTCCCCCTGCTGCAATCATCCGATGGAGGAGATTCTCAGTGGCCGGGAACTGAAGATCCGCTCCATCGATTACGTCTTCCCAGAGGCGGCTGATCCAGCCCAAGTCGCTTCTGGCGGCGAGGCCAGCCAACGCCTGTCGGCGAGCCATCGGCAGCAGGCCGAAGCGATCGCACCCGAGCCCTGTCCTGTCGCCTGAGGCCTCAGGTCGAGACCGCCCCTGCGGACATCCATCCGCGCCAGCCTCTCGACGCTCTCCTCGTAGGCTTTTCCCCAGTGCGCACTCCCCGGTGACCCTGTAATCCCTGATTCCTGGGCGACTCCTGATCGATCCCATTCTTCATTCTTGCTGACCCCCATGCACATGCCCCTTGAGGACAGCCTCGGACTCAACCTGTTGGCGGCCAATCAGCACCAGGCGGAGCACAACCGCGCCCATTTTGATGCCTGGAATCTGCTGTGCCTCAACGTGATGAGCAGCCCCGGTGCCGGCAAGACCGCCATGCTGGAGCGCAGCCTCGCCGATCTGGCCAGCCGCTGGCAGATGGCCGTGCTGGAGGGCGACATGACCACCCAGCTTGATGCCGAGCGACTGGAGGCGGTGGGTGTGCCCGTGGTGCCGATCACCACCGGCCGTGCCTGCCATCTCGACGCGGCGATGGTGAGTGGAGGCCTGACCCTGCTACGTCAACGCCTTGATCCTGCCGATCTGGATCTGCTCTGGGTGGAGAACGTGGGCAATCTGGTCTGTCCGGCTGAATTCGAGGTGGGCGAGCACCGCAAGGTGGCTCTGCTCAGCGTGACCGAAGGCGACGACAAGCCGCTCAAATATCCGGTGATGTTCCGCGAAGCGGATTGTGTGCTGATCACCAAGGTGGATCTGTTGCCCTATCTGCCGGTGGAGGTCGAGCGGATCGAAGCGCATATCCATCAGGTCAATCCCCGCGCCGAGGTCTTTCAGCTCTCGGCGATCAGTGGTGTCGGCTTCGCGGCCTGGCATGACTGGCTGCAGCGGCAACGCGATACCACGGCTTCCGCCATCGCCGTGTCCCATCCTGTGCGATCTGATCAGGCCAGTGCCGCCGCACTTGTGGGGGCTTGATGGTGTCTCCATTGACCCAGAGCCAGGCCGAAGCTCAGTCCAAGGCGCAGGCCCAGGCCCAGTCTGAGGCTCCGGTCGTCATCCCTGGCTCGCTTCCCAGCGATCCGGCCGCCCTGCAGATCCACCTGCAGCAGCGTGGGGTTCGCTACGCCCTGGCCAGCTTCGTGGATCTGCACGGAATCGGCAAGGCCAAGGCCGTGCCGCTCGACCATCTCCCCGACATGCTGGCGGGATCGGAGCTGTTCACCGGAGCCGCCCTCGATGGTGTGCCCCAGGACGTGAGTGACGACGAAGTCGCTGCCATCCCCGATCCTGCCAGCACCACGGTGTTGCCCTGGCGGCCTGATGTGGCCTGGATGGCCAGCGATCTGCATCTGCATGGCCAGCCCTTCGAGGCCTGCAGCCGTTCGATCCTGGGCCGCGTGCGTCAGCAGGCCGCGGCGATGGGGTTTCGCTTTCAGCTGGGCATCGAAACGGAATTCTTCGTGCTGCGCCGCGGTGCAGACGAAACCCTGGAACCTGCCAGTCGCCGAGACAATCTCGACAAACCCTGCTACGACCTGATCGGCCTGCTTGACAACCTCGACTGGCTCGATGAGCTGGTGCAGGCCATGAACAGCCTCGGCTAGGGCGTGTATTCCTTCGATCACGAAGATGGCAATGGCCAGTTCGAGGTGGATTTCGCCTACGCCGATGTGCTCACCATGGCGGATCGGCTGATCTTCTTTCGCCTGATGGCCAAGGAGATCGCCCACCGCCACGGACTGATCGCCAGCTTCATGCCGAAGCCGTTCGCGAACCGCACCGGTAGCGGCGCCCACTACAACATGTCGCTGGCGGATCTCGTCAGCGGCCGCAATCTGTTCGCGCCGGAGGATGGCGACGCTGGTGGCATCAGCCAGCTGGCCCGTCAGTTCATCGCCGGTGTGCTGCGCCATGCCCCGGCGATCTGTGCGGTGATCGCCCCCACGGTGAACAGCTACAAGCGGCTGGTGATGCAGGGGAGCATGTCGGGCTTCACCTGGGCACCGGTGTTCATCAGCTATGGCAACAACAATCGCACCAATATGCTGCGGATTCCCTCGGCGGGATCGCGAGTGGAGTGCCGCGCTGCAGATATCTCCTGTAATCCCTATCTGGGTTCGGCATTGATGCTGGCGGCAGGGCTGGAGGGAATCCGGGAGCAACTCGATCCTGGCCCACCCAACCTCGATAACGCCTACACCCTCAGCCCAGAGGAACGGCAGCGTCGAGGCCTGACCCTGCTGCCGCGCACCCTGGAGGAAGCGATTGATGCTTTTGCAGCCGATCCATTATGCCGCTCTGTATTCGGTGATGCCATGTTCGAGGCCTTTGTGACCTACAAACGTCAGGAGTGGGCCGATTATCACGGCTCCATTTCCGAGTGGGAACGGCAGCGCTATCTCGAGTTCTTCTGAGCACTCCTCCATGGTTCCATCAGCCCGGCTGAAACCAATGGCTTGTCACATCCCCGTCCCGGTCACTCTCCAGACGATCGAGCCGGTCAGCTCCTGATTTCTACACACGTCTGCTCACCTGTTCCCTGATTCTTTGATTCCCCATGCGTCTTCGATTTCCGCTTCCCCCCCAGAGCTCTGCTGGTCGCGGCGCCCGCAGGGGCCGCCTCCGTAGCTTGTCTTTGATTCTGATGGCGGCGCTTGGCAGCGGCCTGCTGGCGGCTTGCCAGAAACCCAGCGGCACTGAGGTGCCGGTTCGGATCGGCTTCAGCGCCTGGCCGGGTTGGATTCCCTGGCAGGTGACCGAAGAGAAGGGATTGTTCACCGCCGCCGGTGTGCCGGTGACGCTGCAGTGGTTCGACGGGTATCTCGACTCGATCAATGCGCTGAATGCCGGCCAGCTCGATTGCAACAGCCAGACGCTCGCTGACACGATCAGTTCGATTGCCGGTGGCGCCGATCTGCAGGTGGTGCTCACCAACGACAACTCGACCGGCAACGACCAGATCATCGTGGCCCCGGGGATCAAGAGCGTGGCTGATCTCAAGGGCAGGAAGGTGGCCGCTGAGGAGGGCACTGTGGATCACTATCTGCTGCTTCTCGGTCTCAAGAAGGCGGGCCTCTCCTCCAGCGACATCACCTTCGTTCCCCTCGAGACCGGTGCCGCCGCCGCCGCCTTCGTGGCCGGTCAGGTCGATGCGGTGGGCGTCTTTGCACCCTTCACGACCCAGGCCCTCAAGCGTGAGGGCAGCACCACCCTGTTCTCCTCCAAGGACTTCCCCGGTGCGATCAGCGACCACCTGGTCTGCCGTACGGAATTCGTGGCCAAAAATCCTGAGAAGATCCAGAAAGTCGTCGATGCCTGGTTTGCCACGCTCGCCACGATAAAGGCGGAACCGGGCCCCACTCTCGCCATCCTGGCCAAGCGTGCCGGTGTGAGCGAGGCGGACTACAAAGCCTACGACGCCGGCACCACCATTCTCACCCTGGAGCAGAACCGGGAAGCGTTCAAGCCTGGCAACACCATGGCCTCTCTGCCCTTCGCGGCCGATCAGATCAGCCTCTTCCTCCAGGAGGTGGGCCTGGCCAAGACGCCTCCCAAGCTCGACGGACTGCTCGAGTCCAGGTTCGTCGACGCCACCCCCTGATGTCCCCTAACCCCAACCGCTGCTGACGCGATGAGTACCCCACTGCGCCGCATTCAACGGGCCATTGATCAACCCTGGATTCTCGGAGTCTCTGGTGTCCTGGTGGTTCTGCTGGCCTGGCAGCTGATCGCCTCTAGCGGCGTAGTGGATCGCTTGTTTCTGCCAAGTCCGGCTGCCGTGTGGGCGGCCGGTTCGGCGCAGGCCCACGAGGGCATTCTGCTCAAGGATGCCCTGGCCAGCATTGGCCGGGTGATCGGCGGATTTGCACTGTCGGCGATCGTGGCCCTGCCGCTGGGGATCGCCATGGGCAGCAGCCGGGTGATCTGTCAGTTGCTGGAGCCCTTGCTGGGACTGATCCGCTACATGCCGGCACCGGCCTTCATCCCATTGCTGATCATCTACTTCGGCTTGGGTGAATTACCCAAGATCCTGCTGATTTTCATTGGCACCCTGTTCTTCAACACGCTGATGATCATGGATGCCGTGAAGTTCGTACCCACCGAGTTGATCGAAACCGCTCGTACCCTGGGCGGGCGATCCGGTCAGATCCTGCTGCAGGTCGTGGCCCCTTGCATTGCGCCGCAGGTGCTTGATGCCTATCGCATTAACATGGCGGCAGCCTGGAACTTGGTGATCGTGGCCGAACTGGTGGCGGCCAATGAAGGCCTGGGAAAACGCATCAGTCTGGCCCAGCGTTTTCTGCGAACCGATGAGATCTTTGTCGGTCTGATCGTGATCGGCCTGATCGGGCTTGCGATCGATCTGGGCTTTCGATTTGTGATGAAACGCTCCTGTGCCTGGGCGAACTGACTTCGTCGCTCCATCGCCTTCTTCCCCATGCATCTCTCGGTCTGCGGCATCAGCAAGTGGTTCGGCCACGGATCAACTGCCAAGCTGGTGCTTGACAACATCTCCTTTGATCTTCACTCCGGCGAGTTCGTGGCCTTGGTGGGCAGCTCCGGCTCGGGGAAATCCACCATGATGCGGCTGGTGGCAGGCCTGGAGCGACCCAGCAGCGGTGAGGTGCTGGTCGACGGGAAACCGGTGCGGGGGCCCGGTCACGACCGCGGCATGGTGTTCCAGAAATACAGCCTCTATCCCTGGATGAGTGCCGCTGCCAACGTGGCGTTCGGCATGCGCTTGCAGGGGCTGGCTGCCCGAGAGGTGAAAGAACGCACCGCCTACTTTCTGGAGGTGGTGGGCCTGGCGGATGCGGCCCGCAGGCTGCCGCGCGAACTTTCGGGCGGCATGCAGCAGCGGGTGGCCATTGCCAGGGCCCTGGCGGCTGACCCCAAGGTGCTGCTGCTGGATGAACCCTTCGGCGCCCTGGACCTGCAGATTCGCGAGTCGATGCAGGAATTTCTGCACGATCTCTGGCGGCGCACCGGCCTGACGGCACTCCTGATCACCCACGATCTGGAGGAGGCCCTGCTTCTGGCACAGCGGGTCCACATCATGGCGCCGCGACCGGGTCGACTGGTTCAGACGGTGGAAGCCGATCTGGACCGCAGTGATCTGGCCCACCTGCGCGTCACCCCGCGCTTCCTGGAGCTACGGGAGGAGCTGGCCCGCAGCCTGCGTCAGCTGGACGCCGCAGCTTCAGCGCCAGCATCGTGAGATGATCACGAGCCTTGAGCCAGCAGGTCAGCCTTGGCTTGACCCAGGGCCACCCTCTGGAGCGATGGGGTCCTGGAAGTGTTCGGGGAGGATGCCGAGATAGGCCGCTTCACGAAACAGATCCTGCCGGGTGGCGTCATCGCCGTGCTGCAGGGCCTCCTGATAACGCTGCCGCAAGGAATCAACCAGGATCTGGCGACGCGGCTCCAGGATTGACGGGGAATCGGGGGTTTGCATGACCCGATCCTATCGACCGCCATGGGGGAAAATGGCGCCATGAGTACGCCCTTGTTCAGCGATCCCGGCCTGGCGGCATTTGGATCGGGGTTGACGGCCATCACCCTGGCGGAAATCGGGGACAAGACCTTTTTCGTGGCCCTGCTGCTGGCGGCCCGGCACAGCGGCCGCTCCGTCTTTGTGGGTGCGTTTGCGGCGCTCAGCGCCGTGACGCTCCTGTCGCTTGGCGTGGGCTATGGCTTACGGGAAGTGCTGCCGGCTGCGTTGATGCCCTGGCTGGCCGCACTGTTGTTTCTGGGATTTGGCGCCAAGCTGCTGTTCGATGCGCAACGCCTGCCGGTAGACGACGGATCGGACGAGCAGGAGGAAGCGGCCGCCCTCGTGCAGCAGGCGGAGGGGCGAGGGGCCGCCGACAAGGCCGGAGGGGTGATCTGGGAGGCCTTCAGCCTGGTGTTTCTGGCTGAACTGGGCGATCGGACCCAGATTGCCACCATCCTCTTGGCTACCGCCCCGGCCTTCACCCTGCTGGGCCTGGTGGCCGGCACCCTGCTGGGCCATGCCCTGGTCACAGCCCTGGCGATCCTGGCCGGGAAATGGATTGGCCAGCGCATTCAGGAACGGCTGCTCTATCGGCTGAGCGGTGGTCTGTTTCTGGCGTTTGGTCTGGTTTCGCTGCGGCAGGCAATCGGGGCGATGGCCGCCGGCTGAGGCTCAGGCGAGCTGTTCTGAATGCCTCAGTGGCGCCTGAGGTTTTCCACAGGCTCTGGTTCAGCCAGCCGATCCGCCAACCCATGTTCGGCCTGAACTGTGGAAAACAGCCGATTTTCTGGGGAAAGCCACTGCGTTTTGTGGAAAACCACCCCGTGGTGGCTCTGATTCGCTGCTCGCAGGCTCCTCGTTGTGACTTCGCCGTCTCGCTTCTTCAGGGGGTTGCCTGGGAATGCGTGGGTCCGTGGACAACCCGGAATCGGCTGATTAGGTTCCGGGTATCCGCACGGACGCCATGCACACCCACGACATGGAAAACCACGACAACCTCTACGCCGATGAGGTGGAGATGGTGGCCGGAGAAACTCGAGCCGATGCCCAGATGCACGCCTACTGGGCTGTGGGAGCCATCGCCGTGATGGTCACAGGGCTTGGTGTCGCCCTGATCGTGACCTGAGCGGGCCAGATGGAGCGGGTTGACGCCTACCCCCGGCCGCCTCGGCTCGAGCAGTGCCAGCGGCACATCCGGGTGGAGGCTCTGGGGATGGTGTTGTGCGAGTCGCACTCCAGCCTTCGGGTGTTGGAGACCTTCCATCCACCCACCTATTACCTGCCGCCCGAGGCCGTCAACCAAGCGCTGCTGGAGCCGGCAGCTGGCTCCAGCACTTGCGAATGGAAGGGGGTTGCCCGCTATTTCGATCTGGTGGGTTCTGCGTCGCGCCTCGAGCGGGCTGTCTGGTGTTACCCCAACCCAACGGCGGCGTTTGCTGCATTGGCTGGCTGGTTCGCGCTCTATCCCGCTCTGATGGATGGGTGCTGGGTGGATGGCCAGCTGGTGCTACCCCAGCCCGGTGGCTTCTACGGCGGCTGGATCACCCCGGATCTGATCGGACCCTTCAAGGGGGATCCGCTGCATCCCGAACTGATCTGAGGCTGAACTGATTCTCTGCAAGAGCTGATCTGAGGCTGAACTCAGCCGTGCTTCAACTCATCTCCGTCGTGATGGAAGGGTCGGCCTCTTCAGTCTCATTGTCGTAGATCTCGTCGCTCAGAAAGTCTTCGATCGGCGTGATGTCCAGCGCCGCCCGCACCACATCCTCCTTGGTGAGATCACCGACGATCCGGCGCAGCGGCGTTGGCAGCCGTTTCACCAGGGTGGGAATCGCCAGGATGTGATCCTGCTCGAGCGCCTCTGGGTGAAGCTCGATATCCACGACCTTGAGCTCCACTCGGCCGGCCAGCTCGGTTGTGCAGATCCGGCGAATCGTGGTGATCGCCTGGCTTGAGCGGAGCGACCCTCGCTTCACATACAGGGTCAGTTGCCAATGACGCGGCATGGTCTCCGTCATGCCCTGTCCTCCCGCTTCTGCACCACAAACGCAGTGTCGGCTTCCAAGGCACTCTGGCGCTGCTGCTCATCCTGCAGTTCGGCTTCAAAATCAGCCGTCTCCGATTCGATTTCACTCTGCAGGGCGAGAATCTGGGCCTGTACGGCTGCCCTTCGGCTGGCGAGGGTTCGTCGTCGCCGCTCGATGTCGGCGGCACGGCTGGCGATGGATGCGGCGCGGCGTGCCTGCTCAGTCTGGCGACCGGAGCCTGTGATCACTCCCTGCGGCCCCACCTCCACATCGAGCAGCTCAGGGCCCTGATCGGTCAGCAGAAACTCTCGAACCTGATTGGAGTGGGCCATACCACGGCTTTTGATCACATAGAGCAGCCTGTTGCGCTCGCCATCATGCTCCACATTGCGCAGTTCCAGCCAGGTATCGGTGAGCGAGGAGACCCCGATGGCACTGGAGGTTTCCTTACCGGGTTGGATCAGGGTGGTGAACATGAAGGTGATCTGGCGGCTTTTGAGCAGGTCGATCTCCCGGGTCACCATCGCGGCCACCTCGTCGTTGGCGCCCACATGGGCGACGCTGGCCATGGCATCGATTACGGCCACAGTCGGCTGGTGATCCTCCAGTTGCTGCTCCAATCGACCGAGATGCTCTTCAAGGCCGAAGCTGGTGGGACGATGGCAGGAGATTCTGAGCAGACCAGCGGTGATCCATGGCTGCAGATCGATCCCGACGGAGTACATGTTACGGATCAGCTGGGCAGGGGATTCCTCAAACGACATCAACAGCGCCCGTTCGCCACGCCGGCAGGCGGCATCCAGGAAATAATTCGCCAGGGTGGTCTTGCCGGTGCCGGCACTGCCGCTGATCAGGACGGTGCTGCCGCGATAGATGCCTCCGCCCAGCATGTGATCAAGGCGTGCAACACCGCTAGAGACCAGCTCATTGCTGGCCTTGTACTCCAGCCCCAGGGAGGTGATCGGCAGCACCAGAAAGCCCCGTTCCGTGATCAGGAATGGGTATTCGTTCGTGCCATGCTCCGAACCTCGATATTTCATCACCCGCAGACGGCGGGTGGAGATCTGATTCTTGACGCGGTGATCCAGCACCACCACGCAATCGGAGACATACTCTTCCAATCCAAAGCGAGTCAGCGAGTCGCCCCGGCCCCGCTCGCCGGTGAGCACCGTGGTGAGCTGACGCTCCTTGAGCCAGCCGAACAATCGGTCGAGCTCACTGCGTACGGTGAAATCATCACTGAACGCCCCCAGCAGCAGTTCGATCGTGTCAATCGCCACCCGCTGAGCGCCGATCCGCTCCACGGCCCGCTCCAGCCGCAGGAAGAGCCCGTCTAGATCGAAGCTGCCCGCTTGCACCATCTCCGAGGGCTGGATCAGGCAGGGTTCGATCAGGATCTGGCCGGCCTCGATCAGGGCAGGCAGGCCGAACCCCAGCGAGGCCATGTTCTCGAGGATGTTCTGGCGCGATTCTTCGAAGCTGAGCATCACGCCCGCCTCGCCGTGGTCGCGTGCACCCTTCACCAGAAACTCCATGGCGAAGAGGGTCTTGCCTGATCCGGCCCCTCCGGTCACCAGGGTGGGACGTCCCCGCGGCAGACCGCCCCGGGTGATGGCATCGAAACCGCCAATGCCGGTGGGGGCCTTGCGCAGCCGCGGTTCCGTCGCGTCGTCTGAGAGGGGGGAGGGGGAAATCAGAAGAGGTCGCTGAAAGTCCCTGCACCTTATGGCTGCTTCCGGGCGGCTGATTCCGTGCGGCCATGGACAGGTGTTGGGCTCGATCCTGCCCGAGGCTGGAGTTCAGCCGCGGTTTCCGCCATGCCCCGCTCCTCGATCCGGGCGGCTCAGCCGCCTCTGCGCTTCCTGCCGCCCCGTCAGAGCCCCCGTTTGCGGCGCTTCCTGGGGCTGCTGCTGCCGCTGTTGCTGCGCAGTCGCGGTCTGCAGCGTTGTCGCATCGAGGGTGTTGAGGCGCTGGCCCGCCGGATCGAGGCCCAGCAGAACGGTCGCTGCCGATTGTTGATCGGCTTCCGGCATCCCAGCACCACCGATCCGCTGGTGATGGCCCAGCTGCTGTGGCAGGCGGTTCCGGCAGCCGCCCGGCGACTGGGGTTGACTCTGCAGTCCCCCGTGCACAGCCAGTTCCTCTACGACCGCGGCATACCGCTCTGGGCCGGTGCCGGGGTGGGCTGGCTGTTGTCTCTCCTGGGGGGGATCCCGATCCGGCGGGGGCGGGTTGATCGCCCTGCCCTGGCGGCGGCCCGGGCGGTGCTGCTGGATGGGCCTCACCCCTTGGCGGTTGCCCCTGAAGGCGCCAACAACAATCTCTCCGGCCAGATGGCGCCGCTGGAATCGGGCCTGGCCCAGCTGGCCTTCTGGTGCGCCGGAGATCTGGCGGCCCGGCAGCGCTGCGAAGCGGTGGAGATCGTGCCGGTGGCCATTCGCTACCACTGGATCGAGCCCCACTGGGAGGCCCTCGACCGGCGCCTGGCCCGGCTGATGCAGCATCTCGGGCTGGAGCTGGATGGGGCCGGCATCGGCGATGCGGAGGTCCGTTATGCCCGCCTGCAGAGATTGGGGGAACGGCTGCTGGCGGTGCTCGAGGGCCTTTATGCCCGCCGCCATGACCTGCCCGATGTCCTGCCGGCATCGTCGCCAGCGGCGGAGGCCGCCCTCAGCCCCTCGGCCCAGCTGGCCGCGAGGATCGATGCTCTGCGCCAGCGGGCCCTGGCGGTGGCGGAGTCGCTGTTCGGCCTGCCGCCCAGGGGTACGTTGCAGGAGCGGTGTCGCCGGATTGAGCAGGCCGGCTGGGAGCGGATCTACCGCGAGGATCTCGCCGCTCTCCTGCCGGTGGAGCGCAGCCTGGCGGACTGGGAAGCCCGTGAAGCGGACTTGCGCATGGGTCACATGCGCCTGGTGGAGTACTTCGCCAGTGTCAGCGGCGCCTACGTGGCGGAACGACCCAGCTTCGATCGCTTTGCCGAGGTCATCACGATCCTCGAAGACGCGATCGCCTGGATCGAAGAGCGGCCCCTGCCGCGCCGGCCCTCCTTCGGACCCCGGACTGTGACCGTCACGGTGGGAGACGCTCTGCCCCTGGACGGGCGACTGGAGGGCTATCACCGCGACCGGCGCCAGGCCGTGCAGGAACTCACGGCTGCTGTGCAGGATTCCCTGGAGAGTCTGCTCAGCAGGTCAGGGTCTTGAGAACGACAGGGTGTAGAGATCCGGTGTTGAGATCCACCGTCATTCCCCCGTCATTGCGCTGTCATTCCGCGGCGGTGTCGTCATCCCCATCCGCATCTGGTGGCCAGGCCAGGTTCACCACCACGGGGGCATGGTCGCTGGGTTGCACGTTCCCCCGCAGCTGTTTGTGGATCACGCAACCGGTGGCTTGGGCCTGCAGCTCGTCGTCGAGATAGATGTGGTCGATGCGCCAGCCCCGGTCCCGCTCCCAGCCACCGCTGCGGTAGTCCCACCAGCTCCAGTGGCCGGCCTCGGGCTCGAACAGCCGGAAGGCATCCACCAACCGCTCGGCAAGCAGCTGGCGCAGGGCCTGGCGTTCCGGCTCGCTGGCCATGATGCCGCCGCTGAGGCGAGCCGGATCGTGCAGATCGCGGTCCTCCAGTCCGATGTTGAAGTCGCCCACGACACAGAGGGGTTCACCCTGCTCCGTCAGCACATCCAGATACCGCTGCAGGCAGGCGAGCCAGGCGAGCTTGTAGGGGTACTTCTCTGACTTGAGCGCGGAGCCGTTGGGAACGTAGAGGTTGAGGACCCGCACGCCATCGATCCAGGCGCTGATCACCCGCTTCTGTTCACTCAGGCCCTGGGCTTCGGGATCCTCGGGGAGCAGGGCGGTGAAGCCCACCTGAACGTCCTCGATCGGCAAGGTGCTGAGGATGGCGACGCCGTTGTACGCCTTCTGGCCACTGATCGCCACCGCATAGCCGAGTGCCTCGAAGGCCGCCAGCGGAAACAGGTCATCGGCCACCTTGGTTTCCTGCAGGCACAGCACGTCAGGCCGTTCCTGCTCCAGCCAGGCCAGCACCTGCTCCAGGCGGGTGCGCACTGAATTCACGTTCCAGGTGGCGATGCGCATCGAGAACCGGCAGCGAAGACCTCCGGACCACTAGCAGATCGCCATTAGCATCGTTGGCCTGGAATGGAGCGTGGCCATGGTCAACCAGCAGATTCCGCGACGGATCGCGCACCCGATGACCGCACCGGCCAGGTTGGGACTGCCTGAGTGCCGTGGCGGCTTGGCTCTGCTGACCCTGCTGCTCACATTGGCGCCCTCCATCGAGGCCCAGGCCCAGTCGCAGCAGCAGAGCTGGAACCAGCCCTACGGCATGAGCAAGCAGGAGAAGGATCTGCTCGATTACGGCCCGGGCAGTGGCCGGGGCGACTCGATCCTCGACACCACGAACCCCCTGGATCTGATGAACAAGATCCGCAAAGGCACCGCCATGGATGACGCCACACCGCCCGGCGACGCGGTGGATCAGGCCCTCAAGGACTTTGACGTGCAGCAGCGTCCGGCGGCTTCGGGGCCGAGCCAGACGGTGACAAGCCCCTGAGGGGCGCCAGGCCCCAGGCGGCGGCAACCTTGTCAAGGCGCCGGTCCACGGTCTCCGGCTGCAGCTGCCGGGCCTGGGCGAGCAGCTCCTGGGCCCCCTTGGTGTCTCCCTTTTCCTGCAGCAGCAGAGCCTGAGCCAGCATGGGCCGGACATCCCTGGGGAAGGCGGCCCCGAGCCGCAGATAGATGGCCCTGGCCTGGCCTGGCTGGCCACGTTTCTGGAGCAGATCGGCCAGCAGCAGCCCCACACCCATCGCCTCGGGCCGCACCTGGGGCTTGCTCAGGCGCTCGAGGGTGGCCTGCAGCTGGGCCTGGGCCTGATCGCCGCGGCCCTGCTCAAGCTGCAACAGGGTCATCAGCTGCAGAGCTTCGATCCGATCGGGCTTGAGATTCAGCAACTGGCGCACCTCCCGCTCGGCGCCGGGCAGGTCGTTCTGGTTGCGGCGCAGCTCGGCCAGAAGGAGCCTCAGGCTCCAGCGTTCCGGCTGGCGATCGGCCATGGGTTCCAGCAGGGCGATCGCCTCGGGCCGGCGATCCAGGGCGACCAGCAGCTCCAGCAGCCGCTGCTGCTCCGCTTCGCTGGACTGCCCCTTGGCATGGCGGCTCTCCAGGGTGGTGAGTTGCTGCAGCAAGGCATCGCGGGGCTGCGCATTGCCCTGGCGGCTGGCCTGCCACGTGCCCAGGCTCCAGCCACCGGCCACGGCCAGCACGGCCAGCAGCAGCACCAGCAGGCCTCTTGGGCGCAGAACCTGGCTGCGGCTGGACATCGTGGCGTTGGTGGCAGCGGCTCCGAGTCTGCCCTGGCTCCGCACGGACTGGCTCTGGACCGGGTGGGCCTGGACGGTCGATCTCCCCACATCCGCTGGCTACATTGGGCTGCACCGGGTGGCCTTCATGGGCCGGCCCCCACCCGAACCCTGATGCGCCAACACCCCATTTCCCCGGTCACCGAGCCGTTGCAGTACCGGGCCATCGGTGTGGTGCGGGGCGTCTATCAACCGGAAGATCCAGAGCAGCTCACCCGTGGCCGGCTGCTCACCGACGACGGTGGCGAACTGGAGGCCGTGGTGCTGGGGCGGCTGCTGACGCTGATGCGGCGCCATCTCGATCTGGCCGAACCCCATCTCTGGGTGGTTTACCCCCGCACCCGTGATGAAGGCACCCTGCACCTTCAGCTGGTGGGGGTGTGGGAGCCGAGCACCCTCGACAGCGAAGCCCAGACCGCTGACGAGCCTCCTTCCGACAGCCTGCCGGAGGGGGATGACTACTTCTCGATCCGCGGTGAACTGATCTTCACCAAGCCCGAATCCAACGATCTCGTGATCAAGGTGCGGGTGCTGCCCAAGCCCGACGGCAGCCGCCCCACTCCGTTCAAGGTCCAGCTCAAGGGCGATGTGCCCCTGCAGCATCTGCGCCACTTCTTGGCCCTGGAGGGGCGCCGGCGTGGCCAGGAGCTGCATGTGGAGCAGATCGAGGTGATCGGTCCGGTGAGCCAACGCGGCAACCGCGGCGGCAAGGGTCGCCGTGGCGCTGGCGCTGGCGCCGGTGGTGGCGGCGGTGAGCCAGGCCGCATGCAGGCTGGCGGCAAGGAACCAGTCCGCAACGAGGCTGGCCGCAAGGAACCAGTCCGTAACGAGGCAGCCCGTAACGAGCCAGGTCGCGGCGGCCCAATGCTCCCCGTCGTACCAACGCCTGGAGAGAGCAGCTCCGGCAGCCTGCACCGCGGCGCCATCAGCCGTCCCAGCCGCTGACGACCATGACCCAGCCGCTCGTGGCCGGATTGGCGGTGCTGCTGGTCAGCGTGCTGGCTCTGGTCGGCCCTGCGCTGGGTGTCTCGCCCTGGTGGATCACCCTGCTGGCGGCCCTGGGACTGGGCAGTCTCAGCTTCGATGCGGCCCGCTTCGGCGGCCGCGGCGGCCACCTGCTGGCTGAAGCCCTTCCGGGCGGTCAGGGGCGGCTGCGGCGCATCGCCGTCCATGAAGCGGGCCACCTGCTGGTGGCGGAAGCCGAGGACCTGCCGGTCAAACGGGTCCTTGTGGGCAGCCTGGCCTGCCTGCAGTCAGGGCTGCAGAGCGCCGGCTGTACCGAGTTCGATCCCCCGGAGCACGCCAAACTGCCGGCAGAGGAGCTGCGGCGCTGGAGCCGGGTGCTTCAGGCCGGCATGGCTGCCGAGGCCCTGCTCTATGGCGAGGAGCGTGGCGGCGCCGATGACCGGGCCCTGCTCGGACGCCTCTGGGGTATCTCCGGCTTCGATGTGGCCACGGCCCAGCTGGAACTGCGACGGGCCCGCCGTGAGGTGGATCAGGTGCTGCGTCAGCAGCGCAGCGCCCTGGAGGCCACTGCTGAGCGCCTGCTGGAAGCGGCGCCACGCCTGGGTCGCACCGCTTCCGCCCCGACCTGATGGCCCTGGCACTGCTGGATTGCCCCACCGGCCTGGCGGGCAACATGCTGCTGGCTGCGCTGCTGGATCTGGGCCTGCCGGAGGCCGCCATCCATACACCCCTGGCGCAGCTCGGCCTGGCGGATCACTATCAGTTACGGATTGAGCAGCGGCGCAGTGGTGGCCTGCGGGGTCTGCATCTGGAAGTGGAGACCCTTGAGGCCCAGCCCCCGCATCGCCATTGGGGCGCCCTGTGCCAACAACTGAGCAGCAGCCCACTCGATCCGGCCCTGCGGCAGCGGGTGCTGACGGTGTTCACCCTGCTGGCGGAGGCGGAGGCGACGGTTCACGGCCATGCCCCCGAGCAGGTGCATTTCCATGAGGTGGGTGCCCTCGATGCCCTGGTGGATGTGGTGGGCGTCTGCGCCGGGCTGCTTCATTTCGGTGTGACGACGCTGCGGTGCACGGTGCCGCCGGCGGGCCATGGCACAGTCCAGACGGCCCATGGTGTGCTGCCGCTTCCGGCACCGGCCGTGCTGGAGATCGCCCGGCGCTGTGGTTGTCCGCTCGGCTCCAGTGAGGGTTTTCCGGCCGGGGAACTCACCACCCCCACGGGCCTGGCTCTGGCGGCCTGCTGGAGCAATGGTTTCGGTCCGGCGCCGAGTCATGTGCCCCTGCAGATCGGAGTGGGGCTGGGCAGCCGCAGCCTGGACCGCCCCAACCTGTTGCGCCTCTGCCTGGCCCGTGCGGTGGAAGTGCCCGCCGGCGATCCATCACTGGAGCTTGAGGCGCCTGGACCTCAGCCCCGCCTGGAGACGATCGTTCAGCAGCAGGCCCAGATCGACGATGCCACCGCCGAAGATCTGGCGTTCCTGGCCGAGGAGCTGCGCCAGGCCGGTGCCCTTGAGGTGTTCAGCCAGCCGATCGGCATGAAGAAGGGGCGGCAGGGCAGCCTGATCACCGCGTTGGTCAGCGAGGGCCAGCGGGCCGCCCTGCGGCAGGTGTGGTGGCGGCACAGCACCAGCCTTGGGCTGCGGGAACAGGCGCAGCAACGCTGGGTGCTGCCCCGTGGCATTGAGCAGCTCGCCACGCCCCTGGGTCCGGTGCGGTTCAAGCGTCACCTGCGGCCCGAAGGCCGTGAACAGCACAAGGCTGAACACGACGACCTGGCCGCCCTGGCTCGACAGCATGGCCTGCCCTTGGCTGTTGTGCGTGCGCTTGCGGAACGTTGCCTGGAGCTGTGCGATGGGAAGGGTGAATTGCCGGAGTTCTGCGGCGATAGTCTCGGCACCTTCGGAGCAGCCCCCGAACCGGACGCGAAACGCTGAGTCCCACGGCGCGGCGGCGCCCGTTTCCTTGCTCCCCTTCCCCCCTCGCCGTGTCGCTGCCCCCCGCCCTTGTGAACCTGCTGAGCCGGACGCAGCAGCGGTTCGCGTCTCTGGTTGCCACCTTGCAGGCCTGGAGCCGGAGGCTGCCGGCCCTGCCGCCCTTGCCCGGCGGAACCCGGCTCTGGGTGACGCTGCTCAGCTTCGGCTTTCTGTTGGCGGCGTTGCAGGGGCATGGCCGCCAGCTGCTGCGCTACGGCCTCGATCGCCAGGGCTGGTGGTGGCTGACCCTCGGGGTGGGCGTGAGCCTGCTCAGCCTGGTGGTGAATGGCCTGGCCTGGGGCGTGATCCTGCGCTGGCTGGGATTGCGGCCCCGCTGGGCCGCAGCGACGCTCGTCTATCTGAGTACCAACCTGCGCAAGTACCTGCCAGGAGGGATCTGGCATCTGGCCGGCCGGGTGCAGGTCCTGCGCAGGGGCGACAGCCCGTTGCTGGCGACCCCTGCAAGCCTTGGCCAGGCCCTGCTGGCAGTGCTGCTGGACCCCCTGTTGGGGGCGATCGCGGCCCTGGCCCTGGTGGCGCCGGAAGCCCTGCTCCAGGGACGCTGGTGGAGCGCCCTGCCCTGGCTACTACCCCTGCTCCTGCTGGTTCCCCGCTGGCTGAAGCCCCTGCTGCTGCGGCTCGAACAGCAACGGGCCCGTCAACTGGCCCTCTCCGAATCGTCTGCAGAGAACGCCTCTGAGCCAGCCGACCCAGGCACTGCTCCGCCGGCTCGTGTGCCCTGGCTTCCTTTTGGGGCCATGCTGCTGTTCGTGCTGCTGCGCTTCGGCGGATTTGCCTGCTGCGTGCTGGCCTTCGATCAGCAGAACGCCCTGGAGTGGACTGGTTGGCTGGCGGGCTTTGCCCTCGCCTGGACGGTGGGCCTGGTGGTGCCCGGTGCGCCGGGTGGTCTGGGGGTGTTCGAGGCGGTGCTGCTGTTGCGCCTCGGCGGCTTGCTGCCGGAGGCGCCGCTGCTGGCGGTGGCCCTGAGTTACCGCGCCGTGACCACGGCCGCCGATCTGCTGGGGGCAGCGACCGCCCGGGCCGACCGGCCTGCGGCTCTGGCCGGTATGACTGGGGCCTCCCGCTGAGCTGACCAAAGGGGCATGGTCAGGTCTGCCGCATCGATGAGGTCACAAATCCCTCAGGTTCAGCAGTTTGTTGTGGACGATCTGTCGCCCCTTGCCACGATGAAAGCGATTCCCCGCGATTTGCTGAGGCTCGCTCCATTCATGCCCACTCGACACTCCTGGCTCGTGGCCGGTGGCCTGATCGCCTCCGGCATGGCCGCTCTGTTGCTGTCTCCGACACCTGTTCGCGCCGAACCTCTCTACAAGCTCGAGACGACCTGCACCGTCAAGGGCGGCGCTCCCCAGCCCTGCACGGTTGAGGCGATCGACGAGGGCGAGGCCACCCTCTATCGGCACACGATCGGCAAGACGGTTGCAACGATCCGTGTCACGGATCAACCGGTGACTATGGCCTTGCAGACGTCGGGTGGCGGTTGGAAGACTCTGGTGAATGCTGGTGCACGCTTCTCCACCAACACGATCTGCTTCAACAACCGGGATCTGTGCGTGGTGAACCCGAATTATCTCAACAGTGTGCGGGAGGATAATCCAACCTCCCTGGATGGCCGTGATCTGGTGATTGTCCATTTCAATCAGGCCGGCCGTGTGAATGTGACCTGCTACGACGATGGCTGCGACGTGGTCAAGCACGAGGTGGAGAAGAAATGACACGTCTCGCAGGCCTGTCCCTGCTTCTGGCCGGCTTCATGGCTGCTCCCCTTGCCCCGGCTCTGGCTCTACAGCCCCTGGATAAGACATCCACTGCAGCATCGACTGAAGCGTCCGCTGATGCGCTGATCGCCCGCGGCGGCGGTGGATCTCGGGGTGGAGGAGGTGGTGGTGTGCGTTCCGGTGGTGGCGGCGGTGTCCGTGCCGGCGGTGGCAGTGGTGTGCGCTCCGGCGGGGGTGGAACTCGCCGCACGGGTTTCAGTGGTTCCGGCACGACTCTCAACCGTGGTTCCAGCAGGCCTTCCGGTGGCTGGAGTAACCGAGTCAGCTCGCCGAGCCCCCCCAGCCTCAATCGCCCCAGCAGCATGGGCAACCGCAACACTGGCAGCCGCAGCGTTAACCGGGATCTGAACACCAACAGGGATCTCAATCGCAACGTCAATCGCGATGTGACCCGCAACGTCAACCGCAATGTCAATCGCGATGTCAACTGGAACCGCAGGGTGAATGTGCGGGATGTCAACATCCACGCCGGCTGGGCTCGCCCCGGCTGGGGTTATGCCCGTCCCTGGAATACCGGCTGGTATAACGGTTCTCGATCATCTTCCTGGGGTTGGTGGGGAGCCAGCGCGGCCCTCTGGGGGATCGGCACCCTGGCGACGGCATCGATCATCAACAACGCTGTCGACAATGCGATGAACAGCAACACCACCTACATCGTTGTGCCAAACACCGATTACCAGTTGCTGTATGGGTCGGTCCAGCCGAGCGGCAGCTCAGCGGTGACCTTCGCGGTCACGGCCGATGATGAGACCTACCAGCTCACCGCCGATTGCAATCGCGGCACCTTGGATGGACGCAACCCCAACAGCGCCGAGGAAGCTGAACTGATCAATGCGGCCTGTCAGGTGGCCTTCGGTTCGGTCTGAGCTCCTTGGCCGTTCAGGCCTTGCTTCCTGGCCTGAGCTTCGGAGGGTAGGTGCAGATCTGGGAGATCCGGGGCCGGCACAACCGGCCCCGCTAATCTCTGGCCTGCGGCGGTCTCGCCGCTGGCTGCTCTTGATCCCATCTCCCAGATCCATGGCCCTTGTTCTGCGTTCCCTGGTGCTCTCCTCCGTCGGCCTGGCTCTGGGTGGATTGAGTCTGATGGGTGGTGCTCAGGCGCAGGAGCGTTGCACCTTTTTGCAGCCGATCGGCGGCAACGGTGCCACACCGATCGTGTCCAAGTCTGTGGGGCGCGGCAAGGTGATGCCCTTCACCCGGCCGAACTGGAACACGGATTTCATCGTGGATCAGCCCTTCAGCAGCTTCAAGTTCTTCTTTACAGCCAATTCCTCTGATCCGAATGCAAAGTATCCGGTGGAGGGATTTATGAAGTTCACTGATGGCACTTCCCTGCAGGTGATCAACGAATCCATGAACCCGCCGATCGGTACCGGTCGCATGTTCGGCCCCTTCAAGGCGGTTCCTGGCAAGCAGGCCAGCCAGATGAACTTCAAGGTGGGTGCCAGCAGTGATCCCGGCGCACTCGGCTTCAGCTATCGCATCTCCGTTCAGGGGTGCAACTGAGTAACGTCGATGGACCTTCGACTTTCGCTTCTGCTGCTCCCACGGGTTACCTGGGTTGATCCAGGTGGCCTGCTGGCAATCCAGCCAGCACGCTTTCGATGATCCGGCTTCGACGATCCGGTTTCGATGATCACGTCGTCTCTCGACTGGGCGATTCTGGCGATCCTGGTGTATGCCTACGGCCTGGTGGCCGGGCGGCTGAAGCAGACCCTGATCTCCGGAGCGGTGGTGTTTCTGTTGACCGGTCTGATCCTGGGGCCGGCGGGTCTTGGCTGGCTGGGCATCAATGTGTCGTCGGAAAACCTGCGGACCATCGCCGAACTCACCCTGGCGTCGATCCTGTTCACCGATGCCGCGAGCGCCAATCTGCAGGTTCTGCGTGACAGCCGGCGCCTGCCGATCCGCCTGCTGGCGCTTGGATTGCCCCTGACCATCCTGATGGGCATGGGCATGGCCCAGTGGCTGCTGCCTCAGCTCAGCCCGGTTGAGGCGGCGATTCTGTCAGTTGTGCTCGCCCCCACCGATGCCGCCCTCGGTCAATCGGTGGTGACCAATCCGGCGGTGCCCCCGTGCCTGTGCTGCTCTCCCTTCTGGCCATGGCGCAGAAGGGCAGTGGCGCCGGCGATGGGGTGGTGCTGTTGGGTTGGCTGTTCCTGGAGCAGGTGGGACTGGGGCTGTTGCTGGGTTGCGGTCTGGCCTTCGTTGCCGCCCGGTGCCGCGATCTCTGCCTCAGGCGTCGCTGGATCACCAGCGACTGGCAGCCGGTTCTGGCGATCGCGCTGCCGGTCTGCTGTTTCGCCCTGGCCCAGCAGCTTGGAGGCAGCGGCTTCATCGCCTGTTTCTGCGGCGGTCTCACCTTCGGTGGTCTGACGCCGCAAGAGCGTAAGCAGGAGGACCTGATGGCCGCCGAAGCCACGGCAGATGTGCTTTCCCTGCTCACCTGGGTGGCCTTCGGCTGCGCGGTGGTGGCCCTGAGCTTCCGTCAGCTTTCAAGCATCACCCTGCTGTATGGCCTGCTCAGCCTGACGCTGGTGCGGATGGTGCCAGTGGCTTTGGCGACCGTTGGTCTACGGATCGGACTCTGGACCACCCGGTTCGTGGGCTGGTGCGGTCCGCGCGGCCTGGCCAGCACGGTGTTCGGTCTGCTGGTGCTCGACAGCGAGCTTCCCCACGCCAGCACGATCGCCTCCATTGCGGCATCCACCGTGTTGCTCAGCATCGTGGCCCATGGCCTCAGCGCCCTGGGCCTGGTGGCGCGCTATGGGCGCTTCAGCCGCTCCTGATCGACTCGCGACGTTTCAACAGGACCCGCTGTTCTCAACAGGGCCTATTGTTGAGAAGATCTGTCGAGTTCCGGTGCCCTCCCGTTCCGTCACAGGCCTTGGCAGCCCCGCCGGCCTCGATCCCAGCACGGTGGGCCTGCGCAGCAGCCTGCACGACCGCGGCCAGCGCCTCACCCCCCAGCGCCAGCGCGTGCTCTCCCTGTTCGAGCGGATCGGTGAGGGAACCCACCTCAGCGCCGAAGACGTGCACCAGAGCCTGCTGCGGGCCAAGGAGCGCGTCTCCCTGGCCACCGTCTACCGAACCCTGCGGTTGCTCAGTTCGATGGGGCTGCTTCAGGAGCTGGAGCTGCCGGAGGGGGGACGCCGCTTCGAGCTGACCGGCGATACGCATCGGGATCATCACCATCTGGTCTGTATCCGCTGCGGCCGCACCGAGGAGTTCGAGAACGGTGCCGTGCTGGCGGCCGGCGAGGCGGCAGCCACGTTGCAGGGTTTTCGAATGTTGGAGTGCGTGCTCAACGTGCGAGCCCTCTGTCCGAGCTGCGCCGCCGAGTCGACCTGAAGGCGGCCCTGCTGGTTGAACCGTTGGGGGAGCCTGGGGCGGAGAGCCACGCCTCCGAGAGAGGAGAGGCCCCGGGAAGCTGCAACTGTTGTTCGGCCCACTGGGCCGTGAGTGCGGCCAGCAGGCTGGCCCGGTCGCCACGAAGACGAAACATCGGTGCGGTGCGTTGGTCGGGTTCAGCCTGGAAGGGCAGTGCGGCTCAGGTGGTACGGATGCGACGGCGTCGGGCAACCGATGGCACCGTTGCGCGCATCCCACGCACGGATCCCGCTGCCAGGCCGGAACGCATGGCAAGGACTCCTTACGAGGAACCCATGGCAAGGACTCCTTACGAGGAACCCATGGCGAGGCCCCGCTGCACGGACCCCATGACCCGAAGCCCTTGCAACTAGCAGTTGTTATTGAGAATCGCTTGCAAAAAGGGAGCGTTGTTGTTTAGGTTGCGAGTCATTCGCATTAAGCCCGCAGGTCGCCTGGCGCTCCCTGTGGCCACTCCCATTCATGAGCTTTCGTTTCCTGCCCGACGCTCCTGCCTCCAGCGTGAGGGTCTCCATCGGCCAGACCGTGCTGCTCGATCCCGGTCTGCGCGCCGAAGGCAGCTGCATCGAGGTGCTGGAAGGGATTGCCCGCGTCTACTGCCCCTGCGAGGAAACCGAAGGCATGACCCTCGCCTTTCTCCAGCCCGGCGACCAGCTCTGCACGGATCGTCTCTGCAGCGAAGGGGTCTGCGTCGAAGCCCTGACCCCCCTGGTGTTCCGCACCGACACCGAAGCCGCCGACAGCGGTTTCGATCCGGTGAATGAATGGACCTTGCAATTGCTGCGCATCCGCCATCTCGGTAACGCCGAACAGCGTCTGCATGCCCTGTTGTCGCTGCTGGTACGGCGTCTGGGGCGGCGCTGCGGCAACTGGTGTGATCTGCCCTTTCGCCTCACCCACGAGCGCATTGCCGAACTGATCGGCACCACCCGTGTCACCACCACCCGCCTGATCTCGCGCATCCGCCAGGCCCGGCTGTTGGAGGTGCCCAGTGGCGAATCGGTGCTGCGCCTGGCACCTGAGCTGGTGGAATCGGCACCCCTGGCGGCCGCCTGAGCATGACCTCAGTCGATTGCTGCAGCGACAGCCTGATCGCCAACCTCTGCCGCGAAGCCGATGGCGTGCGCCAACGCTGCCGTCAGGTGATCGCAGCGCTCGGCTCCACGCAGGAGCAGCGGCTGATCCTTCGCCTGGAGCGGGAGCGAACGCTGCTGCTGCAGCGGCTGCAGGATCTGCGCGCCACCGGCCTGGTGCTCCGCCGCCAGGGACTGAGGGAGTCGATCAGCCTGGCTTTGCTGCTGGAACTTTGCAGTCGTCCCCTCTGCAGCTGACCCGACCCCCAGCTCAGATCCGCTCAGGCCAGCTGCGCCGGGCTGTGATGGCCCGCAGCGAGTTCTCCATCAATCAGCAGCACGGCAGCCGGCTGGTTCTGGCTGAGCCGCACCCGGCCCAGCAGATGGGCAACGTCGTTTTCCGCGTTGGTCTGGCCCTGAATCAGGGGATCGAGAAACACGGTGGTGCGTGTATCGCCGGCTCGTTCAGCCATCGCATAGATCTGTTGCAGCGATGTGGTGAGATCGGCTTCCATCTGGAAGACGGCCGTGAGGATCTCCTCAAGCCCGATCCATCCCTGCCGGGGGGCGGGGATGGCGCCCAGGGGCACCGCCTGGCCGCGGGCGACGAGATAGTCGGCAAACTGGGCCGCGTGCTGGCGCTCACTCTCGGATTCCAGCTTGAAGTAGCTGGAAAAGCCGCGCAGATCCCGCTCGCCGAACCAGATCGCCAGGGCCCAGTAGGACAGGCTGGCCTGCAGTTCCAACATGAGATGCTCCTGCAGAGCCTCCAGCAAGGAGGGCTCCATGGCCTGGGCCACGGGTCTTCGGAAGGCCCCGATGCCGATGGCTGGCAGGCTCGCGTCTGCGGCGGCGGAAAGGCTGGTCTCGGCTGGTCCCATGCATCGTCGTTCAGTGGAGTTCAGCGTACCCAGACCAGGCAGAGACCGGCCATGGCCCGCCCTGTGCCATTGGTCACGCGGCCAGGTGATCAGGCCTGGCCAGTGGTGAATTGCCCTGGAATCGTTCCTACGATGGCGGTCAGACATCCCGTTTTCAGGACACGGTTTTTAAGACACGGTTTTTAGAAACAGGTTTTCAGAAACAGGTTTTCAGAACACGCTTGTCGGAACACTCCTGACCTGAAACACGTTCTGCTTGTCCCCCCTTTTTTTCCCTCTCCTTTCCGCCATTTCCTGCCATGTCCCAGCCCCTCGGCCCCAGTGACGATCCATGCATGCAGGCCCGAGAGCCGGTTGCGCGTGTCGCCAATCTCTGTGTCGCCAAGAAGAAAGGCTGCAAGAAGTCGAAATGCTCCAAATGGAAGGGCGGCCAGTGCCGCTGCGGCCGCGATTAGTGCGGGCCCCTCTGCCGTTCGAGGGTGGGGACCAGCGCCATCGCTGCCGCCAGCCCGAGCAGCAGGATCAGCAGGGCCGGCAGCATGGCCGCCCCCACCCGTTCATCGCTGGCATATTGATACACCCGCACCGAGAGGGTGTCGAAATCGAAGGGTCGTAGCGCAAAGGTGAGGGGCAATTCCTTCACCGTGTCCACGAACACCAGCAGGGCTCCCACCAACAGCGGACCACGCAGCAGGGGCAGGTGGACCCGCTGCAGCACCTTCAGCCAGCTGCAGCCGAGGCCGGTGGCCGCCTCATCGACACTGGGGGGAATGCGCTCAAGCCCCGCATCCAGTCCACCCTTGGCCACCGCCAGAAAGCGATCGGCATAGCCCCACACCAGCAGCAACAGGGGACTCAAGGCCCAGGGACCGCCCAGCAGCATCAGGGCCAGGGCCAGCACGGCCCCCGGCACGGCATAGCCCATCCCGGCCAGAAAGGTGATCCGGCGCAGCAGCACCTGGGGAATCCAGCGTTTGGAGATCGCCAGCACCAGCCCTGCCGCCACCGTGAGCAGGGCCGCCAGCAGGGCCAGCGCGAAGCTGCGCAAGGTCAGGGCGATCAGGTCGTCGATCGACTCGCCGCGCATCTGATCCCAGCTCGACACGGCCCACAGCAGTGGAAAGCCGAGGGCCAGCAGGGGAGGCGACAGGGTGATCACCTGGGCCAGAGCGGCCCGCCAGCCGGACAGGGGCCAGGGCTGCAGCCGATCCCCCGGTGATCCCATCCCCCAGCGACGGCTGCGGTGGCGGAGCTGACGTTCGGCCGCCACCAGCACACTCACGATCACCAGCGCGGCCAGGGCCAGCCCCACGGCCCCCTGCGGATCACCATCGTTCTGCCAGCGCTGCAGGATGCCCACCGAGAGGGTGGGAACGCCCAGCAGTTCCACAGCTCCCAGCTCATTCACCACCTCCATGCCGCTCAGGGCGATGCCCGCCCCGATCGACGGCAGGGCCATCGGCAGCGCCACCCGGCGGAAGCTGCCCCACGGGCCCACGCCAAGACTGCGGGCCGCCTCGATCTGGCGGCGCCCACTCACGGCAAAGCTCTCACTGCCGAGCAGGAAGACGTAGCTGTAGGTGCTCAGGGTGAGCACCAGCACAGACCAGGCCAGCCCATGCACGCGCAGACCGTTGCGGCTGCCTAGATCGACCAGGGTCGCGGCCAGCAGGTAGGCCGGCGTTGCCAGGGGTAACAGCTGGGCAATGGCCAGCCAGCGGCGCCCTGGAAAGCTGCAACTGGCCGTGAGCCAACCGGTGGTGGTGCCGAGGATGGCGCCAAGCACGCCGACCAGCAGCAGCAGCGCCAGGGTGTTCCCGAGCTGCAGCAGACCGCCAGGGCCGAGATCCAGAGGTTCTGCGGCGGCACCGGAGAAGGCGTACAGGGCAAGCCCCACCAGGGGGGCCAGGGCCAGCAGGCAGATCAGCCAGACCGCCAGCGCGAGCAGCAGGCGCCGCGGCGGTCTGCTCGCCAGGCGCTCGCCAGGCGATGGCGGACCTGGGCCCAACGCGGCTTTGGGGGGCAAAGAGCCGGGTGCAACCACAGGCAAAGACGAAGCCACGCAATCCTCAGGCGCCAGTAATCATGACCAGCCGTTGGCCTGCATCAACTCCACAGCCCGTTGATTGTTCTCGCCCATCTGTTGCACCGACACCCCATCATCGCGGAAGGAGCCGAAGCCCCTCAGAATCGGGCTGCTGCCGTAACCCTTGAGCGGATATTCATAATTGGCCTCGGCGTAGCCATCCCCGCCGCTGGGCGACGCCAGGAACTCGATCAGACGGGTGGCGGCCTCGGCCTTGCGCGAATAGCGGGTGACGCCGGCACCGCTGACGTTCACATGGGACGGATCGGGAAACACGACCTTCAGCTGCTTGGCCAGGGTCTGATCCGCTTCGCCGCTGAGGCCGGCGATCATGCGGGCCACGTAGTAGCTGTTCACCAGGGCCACGCCACATTCACCCTTGGCCACCGCCCGGGCTAGGGGGGTGTCTGAGGTGTAAAAGGGTTGGTTGATGTTGGCCACCATGCCCTTGATCCAGCTGACGGTGGCCGGTTCACCATGTTGGATGAGCTGATCGGCCACCAGGGATTGGTTGTAGACGCTGCGGTTGTTGCGCAGGCAGAGCTTGCCTTTGAGGGCGGGCTTGGCCAGATCGGCATAGGTGCGCATCGTGGCTGGATCCACCATGGCTGGATTCACCACGAGCATGCGCACCCGACGGGTGAGCGCGAACCAGCGGCCCTGCGGGTCGCGGAGGTTGGCGGGCACATCGCGATCCAGCTGCTTGGAGCTCACCGGCTGGAACAGATCCATGCCCGCGGCCTTGTCGAGGCGGGCAGCATCCACAAGCACCAGCACATCGGCCGGACTGTTGGCACCTTCGGTGCGAACCCGTTCGATCAGGGCATCGTCCTTGCCCTCAAGCAGGCGCACCCGGATGCCGGTCTGCTCGGTGAAGCGGCGGTAGAGCTCCTTGTCGGTGTTGTAGTGGCGGCCGGAGTAGACCCCGAGTTCCTGCACCGGAGTGCGGCCCATCCGGCTGACCACCACGGCGGCCCCCGCCGCCACGGCCAGCAGGGCCACAAGCCCGGCGATCACAGGGATGGAAACCGGACGGCGGGGTTGATCGCTGCGAGGCATGGAGATGGGGCCCGGCGCTGGAGATCCGGAAGCTGCTGCCGGACCCTACGCAGCGGTTCAGCAGAGGCCGCGGCAGAAATGAAGCGGCCCGACGTGACATTGGTCACATCGGGCCTCAGGGATCTGCAGAAATGGTGTCGTCCGAGCTGGGATCAGCGTTGGCGACGCACAGGGATGGGGATGAGCACTGGCTGCATCAGACCGCCGCCGCCGCTGTCGTCGTCTGAGTCAGCCGTGAGCCAGAAGGCAAGACCGAACAGCGCAAGCACTCCGGTGAAGACAAGCAGTTCGGCCATGACATCCGGTGCGAGTTCGGCTCAGCGTAGCCACGCTGAACAGGGTGGGTGTAGCCGACATGGCGGTTTCCCTGCCCTGGGATCTCAGCTCAGGGGTGCCAGGGCCAGCACGCCGCCCGCCAGGGTGAGCAGCAGGGCCAGACGCGCCGTCCAGGCTTCAGGAAGACGGCGGACAGCCAGGAAGGAGCAGGCCACGACCGCGCTGGAGGCGAGTCCCACCCCCAACCACCAGGTCAGGGCTCCGCCGGCCTCCTGGCCGTGCAGCAGCGCATGGATGGCCACGGCCAGAGCCACCGGAGCTCCGACCATTGCCAGGCCGAGCGGCTGGGAGCGACGCTGCGCCTGCAGGATCAGCGCACCCACTCCGGAAACGGCCAGGGCCGCCAGGGATTCAGCCAGCGGCAACTGGGCGCCGCCAGCGCCGATCACTGCACCGATCACCGCGCCGACCAGGGCGAACAGCAACAGACTTGGGCCGATGCAGGAGGCTGCCGCCCCAACTCCCAGCAGCAGGAGGAGATGGTCGAAACCGAGCAGGGGATGGGCGAAACCACTGCCGAAGCCCGCATCGGCGACGCCGTGGGCGGAAGCGGGCAGGGCCGAAAGCAGGCTGAGGCCAAGGCCAGCCGCTGCGGCAGGTAGCAGGGAACGGTGGATGGAGGGGGGCAGGGGCATGGCTGAATCGGTCCGCGCCAGCGCGGTTCGGGAGGGCGAGCGGTGTTCAGGGAGGCTGGACCCATCCATGGCCTGCATGGATCGGGCCGGCAGATGTATCTCTGCAGGGCCTAGTGCCGGCAGGAATTTAGTGCCGGCAGGAATCAGGGCCGGAGATGGCTGCCAAGGGACAGCACCTCATGAGTATTGACTGCACCAGTATCTCGCCTGCTGTGACAGGGCATCGCAGCAATGGAGACAGTGGTGCTGAGAGCGCCATGGAGTCAGCCCCGACTCTGCCGACCTGGTTGCTGGTCTCAGGCGAAGCCCTTGCCGGCATGTTTGGCCACGCAGGCCTGGAGTTGCTGGCGCAGGCGGGCGTGGTCAAGATCACGGCCAATCAGCACGATCTGATTCTTGCGCTCCCCACTGGGCCAGTCGCTGTCATCGATTGAAAAGCGCTTGCCGGCCAGGTGGAACACATGGCGCCGTTCGCTTTCGTTGAACCAGAGGATCCCTTTGGCGCGAAACACGCTGCCAGGCAACTGGTTGTCGAGAAAGTTCTGGAACTTGCGCAGGGCAAACGGGCCATCGGCGGCGAAGGAAAGGGAGGTGAACCCTTCAATCGCCAGATGATCGGGGTGGGCGCCGTGATCGTGGTGATGCCCATGGCTGTGATCATGCCCGTGGCCGGCATGGTCGTGCTCAGCGTGACTGTGATCGCTGTGATCGTGCTCGGTGTTTTCGTGCTGGGTGTGGTCGTGTACGCAATGGCCGTGCTCATGATCACAGGAGCCGTGATCCGCTGCAGCGGCGGCCCGCTCTTGCTCCGCCTGCTGGCTGGTCGCAACCTTGTCGCTTTCGAACAGGCCCACGCTGAGCAGCAGCGGCAGCGGCACCTCCCCCTTTACCGACCGGAGAATCCGGGCATCGGCCTTGATGGCGCGCAGTTGTCGCTCCAGCTCGGTGAGCCGCTCCTCCTCCACCAGATCGCATTTGTTCAGCAGCAGCATGTCGCTGTAAACGATCTGGGCGCGACCCACCTCGCCGGCCAGAACCTCTTCTCCGAAGTTCTCGGCATCCACCAGGGTGATGATCGAATCGAGGCGGGTCTGCTCGCGCAGATCGCTGCCGAGGAAGGTCATCGCCACCGGCAGAGGATCGGCCAGTCCCGTGGTTTCAACCACCAGGTAATCGACGGGGTCGGGACGATCGAGGATGCGGTACACAGCGTCGAGCAGTTCACCATTGATCGAGCAGCAGATGCAACCGTTGCTGAGCTCGACCATGTCTTCACCGGTGGCGACGACGAGATCATTATCAATACCGATTTCGCCGAACTCGTTCACCAGAACGGCCGTCTTCACCCCCTGCTGATTGGAGAGGATGTGATTCAACAAGGTGGTTTTGCCGGCGCCCAGGAAGCCGGTCAAGATCGTGACAGGCAGCCCTGAGGGCAGCGGCTCCATCGTCGCTACGGACGCCGGATCCTGCAGGGGCGGTGTGGCTTCGCTGGCGGCGACACGGCCTGGGGCGGGAGACATGCGCGGTGGGGAAGCAGAGCCTGCGTTCAGGGTAAGCGGGCGCGGAGGGCTGGTGGCTGCGGCTCGAATCAGGTCGGCAGTGCCTGCCGCCACCAGCGCCAGCCCTCCAGGTTGATCGCCAGCCCCAGCAGCACCAGCACGACCATCAGCACCACTTGATCCAGCCGCGAATCCGGGACGACGATGTCGGCGATCAGGTGGGGAATGTTGGTGATGGTGTAAACAATGCTGAACCAGAAATGGACACGCCGCCAGGGCCGCCACCGCCGAGATCCCGTGGGATCACTGGCCGCATAGGCGATCAGCAACACGGCCAGAAGTGGCAGCAGGAAGTAGCCCAGCATCGCGCCGAACAGCAGGGGCAGCTGGGCAGGATCCACATGGCTCTCGATCTCCGGGGACTGGCCGTGAAACAGGGGCATCAGGCCCAGCTCGACGTGGAAGAGGGTGGCCAGCAACCAGCAGATCCAGAGGCTGCGCAGCCGCAGGGCGTAATCGATCGCGGGGAGCATCAACGCAGCCGGGGACGAGCGACCCGGGGCCTCTGTCGCTTCAGTCTGGACAGGATTGGCACTGCTGACTTTTTGCTGCTGACGTCGTCCTGCTGTCTATTCATCTCTGAGCTGATCACGACTGACCTCTCAGCGCTGATCGGCCCAGGGTTTCAACCCTCGAGACTCGGGTCATAGAACGCCACGGAACCACCCTCCTGTCGCTTGGCGTGGTACATGGCCAGATCGGCCCGATGCAGGAGATCTGCAGCAGCTGTGAGGGGATCGGAGCTCATGGCGATGCCGATGCTGATGCATGGTTTCAGCACAGTGCCATCGATCTGCAGCGGCTGGCCCACCTGCTCCTGCAGCCGATGGGCCATGGAGAGCGCCTGCTGGCGGCTGCCGCAATGCTCCAGGAGCACGACGAATTCGTCCCCAGCGAAGCGGACCAACACGTCGTTGGGGCGCAGTGCGTCCTGCAGCCGTTTCGTGATGGCCACCAGCAGGCGGTCACCGATGGTGTGCCCATAGGTGTCGTTCACCTCCTTGAAGCGGTTGAGATCACAGAACATCACCACCGCCTGAGCTGAGCCGCCGTGCAGGCGATCGATGGCTGTCTGGAGGTGGTTGCCAAGGCTGCGCCGGTTGGGCAGGGCGGTGAGGGGATCCTGGTAGGCCTGGTTATGGAGTCGTTCCAGGTTGTGATGACGGGAGGTCACATCCCGCTGGACCGAAACCCAGTGGGTGAACCAGCCGCTGGCATCCCGCAGTGGGGAGATCGCGATGTCCACCCAATAGGTGCTGCCGTCCTTGCGGTAATTGAACAGCTCGGCATTGAAACTCCGCCAGCTTTCCAGGGCCTTGCGCATGCCGGCAAGCACCTTGGCATCGGTCTCGGCTCCCTGGAACATCCTTGGACTGCGCCCCAGGACTTCGCGGTAGGAGTAGCCGGTCTGGGAGAGCAGTGCGGCATTGGCATACAGAATCACGGGACCAGGAGCGGCAAAGGGCTCAGCCGTGGTCACCAGCACCACGTCGCCCACCGCATGCAGCAACCGCTCAAACAGTTCCACACGCTGGCGCACCATCGCCTCCATGCCGCGCTGTGCATGGAGCAGGTCGGGGCCAGCGAAGCCGTCCTCAACGGCGAGCAGCCCGACCCCCACGCCATCGTCGGTGTGAAACAGTCTCACCAGAAGAGATGTGTCCTGCCAGGGCAGCCAAAGATCACGAGGTCCCTGGTGGGTCACCGCCGGGGCGTGCTGCTGAATCGCTTCGGCCAAGGCCGGCCAGAACGGCAGAAGGGCGCCACCGATTGCTGCGCTCAGCCCCTCTCCAAGACGGGCATGGGCCTCGCGATCGGCGTAGAGGATCTCCAGGCCGGTCTGATCGATGGGATCGCTCTGCGGGTCAAGGCCCCTGACCAGGATCAGGCCATCGCCGGGAAGCAGCAGAAAAGGTTCCAGGCCGGCAGAGAAATCGTCCTGCCGCAGAATCACGCCGGGGATCTCTTCGTCGCTGTCTGACGAACGCTCCGCCGGCTCGGGGCTGGAGCGCTCTACTGGCCCGGAGCTGGATCTCTCCACTGGCTCAAGGTTGGCTCCTGCCACTGGCTCAAGGTTGGGTCCAGGCACCGAGGAGCCGCTGGTTGTGGACCCGATCTCAGTGCCTGTGGGCCCCATTGCCGAGCCCTCCGAGTGGTCAGCGCAGATCATTCATTTTGCAGAAGATCATCTCAAGGGTCGCCGACTTGTGGCATTGGAAACGTTTCCGTGAGCCAGGCAGGCCTCATCCAGGGCCAAGCGGCGACGCGAATGCGCTGAGAAGCCTGCCGGTCAGGGGGCCAGGGCTCCCATTCGGTCTGACTGGAACGGCGTCTTAGCATCATCGCTCTGCGCTCGGATGGGCACCGCAGAGGATTCAGTGTTCTCGTCCCACCCACCCGGCATTGTTTTGCACCTGCATGCAAGGCCCACCCGATTCAGACCCACCTCCTTCCGGTGAGCTGCCTTTCAGTCAGCCGTCGTCCAGTCCGCTGGCTTCCAGCCAACCGGTGCGATGGAGCCGGCGCCAGGTGCTTCCCCTTGCGGCCGGAGCCCTGGGTCTGGGCCTGGGGGGTCTGCTGCTGCAGCGGGCCGGCGGGGTTGTTGGGCGCCAGCCTCAGACAGGTCAACGCCATCCACCGCTGCCTCCTGCCGGCAATGGGGCATTTCCCTACGACCCGATGGCAGTGCTGCGGGAGTTCAACACGGGCACCGTTCGCCGGGAAGATGGCCGCATCGTGAGGGAATTTGATCTCACGGCCAACTCCACCCTGCTGCCGCTCAACCCGGCCGTGACCTTCAAGGCCTGGGCCCTGAATGGACGGGTACCCGGTCCGACCCTGCGCGCCAATGCAGGCGATCGCTTGCGGATCGTGTTCCGCAACCAGGACAGCACCTCCCACAGCCTTCACTTTCATGGCATTCATCCGGCGGCAATGGATGGGATCCGGCCCGTGCGCCACGGCCGCAGCACTGTCTATGAATTCGATGCCGAACCCCACGGCATCCATCCCTACCACTGCCACGTGGCCCCGGTGACCCGCCACGTGAGCAAAGGGTTGTATGGCCTGTTGATCGTGGATCCCGCCACGCCACGACCGCCCGCCGACGAACTGGTGCTGGTGATGGGAGGCTATGACCTGAAGGGCCAGGGTCACAATGATCTGTATGCCTTTAATGGCATCCCGAATTACTACCGGGACCATCCGATCGATCTCTATCAGAATGATCTGATTCGCCTTTATGTTCTCAACATGGTCGAGTGGGATGGGCCGCTCACCTTCCATCTCCATGCCAATCTCTTCAAGGTCTACCGCACCGGCCTCTCCTCCACTCCGGATGAGGTGAGTGATGTGATCACCATGGGCATGGCGGAGCGTCACATTCTGGAGTTCAGCTACCGCTACCCCGGTCTCTACATGTTTCATCCCCACCAGGATCAGATCGCCGAGCGCGGCTGCATGGGGCATTTCAACGTGGTGCCGCGCTCGGTCAGCGGTTGATAACCCGGCTGGGTCACCTTGGTCACAGTTCAGTGTGACCGAAGGCAGCGCCCGTGGCCGAGGCCGGCGGAGGATCGCCCCATTCATCTGATGCCGATCCCATGGCCCAGGGGCGCCGCGCCATTGAACTGTTTCTCGCCCTCGGCGCCACGGCGGGCCTGGCTGTGGGCTGCGGTCTGCCCCATCAAAACGGCGCGGCGGGGCTCGAGAGCGGCCGCACTACCGCCATGGCCACGTCCACTGGCACCGGCGCAGGCCACCACGAGGGTGGAGAAGGCGGCGAGGGGGGCGAGGCCAGCCATGGGGACACCGGCCATGGCGGCACCAGCCATGGCGAGACCTCGGATCCGGGCTCACCGCTCACGTATGCCACCGTGCTGGGCCTGATGCAGGGGCACCTGCTGGTGGCCGGCGAGCTGATGCAGCGGGGCCGGGCCGCGGATGCCGAACCCCACCTGGCTCACCCCGCCGACGAGCTCTACGGTGACCTGGAACCGGAACTCAGCCGCCGGGGGGCGCCGCCCTTCCAATCCAAGCTCTCGGTTCTGCAGGACCTGATCCGCACAGCTCCCACGGCACCGGCCACGGCGCAAGCCGTGAAAGAGGCTCGCCGCTCGATCGATCAGGCCCTGGCCGTATTGCCGGAATGGGAGCGACGCGATCCGGCCTTCGTGGCCAAGGTGATCCGGGAGTTGCTCAACACCGCCGCCAGCGAGTACGCGGCGGCTATCACGGATGGCCGGATCGCCGAAACGGTGGAATACCAGGACTCCAGGGGATTCGTGCTCTACGCCGAGCAGCTCTTCCGTGGCATCGCGCCGCAACTGGCAGTCAGCGACCCTGCGCTGGAGCGGAAGCTGGCGTCCACCTTCGCAGGCCTGAAGCCGGCCTGGCCCGATCTGCTGCCGCCCAAACGACCGGTGCTCACGGCTCAGGAAGTGCAGCAACGCACCGCTGCCCTCTGAGACAGGCTGCGCCGAGCCACTCCATCTGGACCACTCGTCCAACAGGGCGGAGCCGCGACTGAGACATCCGCCTGATCCATCAAACTGCTTGATCGGTGAGAATGATTCTCGCTCGCAAGACAGGCTGCACTCCGCTGCCCTTCCCCCTGATTCTGCCGATGGCCCCGATCCCTCCAGTCCCTCCGACCCGTCCGATGGCCAGCCCCGTCGCCGCTCGCCGCCGCGCCAGCCTCGCCCCCCTGGCGGCAACGCTGCTGCTCAGCCCCCTGGCCGCCGGGGCGACCGAGCTGAATCTCGAGGAGATGAACCACTACGCCGGTGCCGCCGGACTGGAGAGCCAGGCGCAGGTCACCAGCATCAATCAGTTCTCCGATGTTCGCCCCACGGACTGGGCCTACCAGGCCCTCAGCAACCTGATCGAGCGCTACGGCTGCGTCGCCGGCTACCCCAACGGCACCTACAGGGGCGGCCAGGCCATGACCCGCTACGAAGCGGCGGCCCTCCTGAATGCCTGCCTCGACCGGATCACCGAGGTGACCGACGAGCTCAAGCGCCTGATCAAGGAGTTCGAGAAGGAGCTCGCTGTGCTCCGAGGGCGCGTCGACGGCCTCGAGGCCAAGGTGGGGGAGCTGGAGTCGACTCAGTTCTCCACCACCACCAAACTCTCGGGCCTGGCCACCTTCGTGCTGGGGGGCAATGCCTTTGGCGGCAGCGCCTCGGCGCTGGTGGAGGACAGCCGCCGCCGCTTCGGTGCCACCACGTTCAACTACGACGTCCAGCTCAATTTCGACACCTCCTTCACCGGCAAGGACCTGCTGCGCACCACCCTGCGGGCCGGCAACTTCGATGGTGACAGCAACAGCTTCGGCGGTGCCGGTCCGACCAACCTCTCCCAGCTGGAGACCGCCTTCCAGGAGGAGGCCGGTCCCAATGTCGTGGGGATCGATCGGCTCTTCTATCAGGTGCCGCTCGGGGCCGGCTTCACCGCCACCATCGGCGGCCGTGTGGGCCAGGAAGACATGCTGGCTCTCTGGCCCAGTGTCTATCCCGACTCCACCGTCCTGGACGTGCTCACCCTGAATGGGGCGCCGGCGGCCTACAACAAGAACCTCGGCGCCGGTGCCGGCCTCTGGTGGCAGGGCGACGGTGGGCTGAGCCTCAGTGCCAGCTACGTGGCGGCCAATGGGCAGGGAGGAAATCCGGCTCAGGGCGGCATCGCCACCGATGGCGCCGGGGGCACCGGCACGGTGCAGATCGGCTACGGCCAGGAGACCTGGGGCGTGGCCGCGATCTGGTCACGTATCCAGAACGGCAACGACCTCGTGGTTTACGGCACCCCCTTCACCCTCGACAGTTACCGGTTGCCTGGGAGCACCGATGCCTTCGGGCTGAGCGGCTACTGGCAACCGCAGACGACGGGCTGGATTCCCTCAATCAGCGCCGGCTGGGGCATCAACCGCAGCCGCTACGACGATGCCCCGGCGGGCAGTGTGCGCACCAGCCAGTCGTGGAGCGTGGGCCTGCAGTGGCTCGACGCCTTCGCCAGCGGCCATGCCGCCGGCATGGCTGTGGGACAGCCCACCTTCGCCACCAGTCTCGAGGGTGGCGACACACCCCGCGACGGCAACTTCGTCTGGGAGTGGTGGTACAAAGTGCAGGTCACTGACAACATTTCGGTGACGCCGGCGCTCTTCTACCTCAGCCGCCCGCTCGGGCAGGACACCCCGGACGGCCGCACCTTTCATCAGTTCGGCGGCCTGGTCAAGACCTCCTTCATCTTCTGATCCGCCTCGCTCTCCTGCCGCTGCCGGCAGTCGCGGCACAGCCCGAAGAATTCGAGGGTGTGGAACAGGGGTTGGAAGCCTGCCAGGTCCCCGTCCGGCAGGGCCAGGCCATGGACGGGGCAGTGGTGCAGCACCAGGGAGGTGCCGCAGTCGACGCAGGTGAGGTGGTGTTCATCCCGCTCGGTGGGGGCGAACAACGCTTCGCCCGTGGGCAGATGGCGGCAACGCACCAGCCCCCGCTGCTGCAGCTGGCGCAGATGCCGGTAGACCGTGGCCAGCCCCATGGCCTGGGGACCTCCCCGCAGGCGGGCGTGGAGCTCCTGGCCGGACAGTTCCGCATCGGCCCGGCCAAGTTCCTCCAGCAGACCCTGCTGGCGAGGCGGAAGCCGATCAGTGGTGGGGGGCGGACCCATGGAACGCGAAGCGACAGGCGAGGGGGTTCGTTCTACCCCGCCGGTAGCCATTGCGCCTGCAGCACGGACTGATCGAGGGGATCCAGTTCCAGGCGAGTGGCGTCGATCAGCACGGCCCGCGCCGCCGCCACGGTCTGCGTCGAACCCGGGGTGCTGCCTGCCGCTGCGATCGGCCGGAGTGTCGCCAGCAGGCGGTCGGTGCTGGGGTCGTACTGCAACGGCGTGCCGGGCTCCAGTTCCCAGCCCGTCAGGGAGCGGCGGCGCAGCACCCGGCCCTGACGATCGAGGGAGAGCAGGGTGAGACGTTGGGCCCCGGTGGCGTCCAGCAGCAGCACCCAGACCCGCTGGCCGCCCCGATCACAGGCACTGGCCATCAGGGCTTGCGAACCCACCCAGAGCTGGCGCGGTGCCTGGCCGGGCTCCACCAGTTCCAGAGATCGGCGGAAATCGGGCCAGTGGCGCACCAGCAGGGCCCGGCCGGCCTGGGGGCAGAAGCTGCTCAGATCCCGGCTACCCGGCAGGATCTGGCGCCGGGCAGCCCGGGGCGGCAGATCCACCAGGGCCAGTCCCTCGGGCAGGGGCACCACCGCTGCCCCCCCTTCCGGCAGCAACTGCACCCCCCCGGAGGCCGCCAGATCGAGCGTGCGTGAGCCCCCCTCCGCTGACCAGAGGCGCAGCTCCGATTCCCCCGGCATGCCGGTAGCGGACTGGACCAGCAGATCGCCACGCTGGTTGCCGCTGAGATGGGCAAACGTGAGACTGTCGGGCAGCAGGGGTTCCAGGTGGCCCGGTTGTACCGGCCCCAGCCCCTGCCCGGCCGGCGCGAGGTTGCGTTGGCGCAGCGGCAGCCGCCAGACCCGGTGCTCCCCCTCCGGCGAACGGCTCACCAGTGCCAGCGACCGGCCGCCGCCGGTGGGCTGGACCTGCAGGATTCGGTGCCACACCGGCGAGAGGGGATGCCAGCGTCCGTCCCGCTCCCGCAGCTGGAGCTGTTCGCCCCCAGGCACCGGCACCACGGCCAGCACCCGCGGCCGTGGATCCCACCACCAGGCACCAGGCCGCAGGGCCAGGCCGCGCCGATCGCGCCCCGCCAGCTCCAGGCGCAGGGGCTCGCTCAGACGTTGCCCCGCTGAAAGGTTCAGAAGCAGGCCATCGCCCTCCCCCAGCCAGCGGTGCTGCAGGGGCGGTCGCAGCCGACTGGAGCTGGCGATGCTGGCGCTGTCCATCGGCCGGCTGAAGCGGCTGCGCAGCGCCGCAGGCCCGGAGCTGGCGGGCGCAGGTTCCAGGGCCTCCAGCCGAGGCGGCTGACGTAACAGCCATTGCTGCTGCACCAGCGCCAGGGCTGCCGGGACCCCAAGGGCGAGCAGCAGGTGCCTCATGGCTCCAGGGGCCGGGCTGGCCTTGGAATCGCTCGAATCCGGGTGGGCACCACCACCAGACGTTCGCCGCTGTTCTGGCCTTCCAGGGCCATGCGCCCTTCGAGAGCGAGCCACTGATCGGCCCGAGGCAGGGGCGAGTCCGCCGGCCAGCGGACCGGCAACCCCACGGGGGTGGCATCGGCCAGGCAACAGCGCACCAGCAGGCGAGCCAGCTGCGGGGGTCCCCCCTCCATCGGCAGCACGAAGCCGCTGATGCGCACCGGATCGCCCGCGAACAGGCGGGGGTCGGGCTGGCTGCGCAGCAGCCTTACCCAGTCGGTGAGGCTGCGCTGGGCCGGGGGCAAGACGAAGCTGAGGCCCTCCTCGCTGGTGGTATCGCGGGGACGCTGGCCCGCCAGATCCGCAAAGGAGGGGTTCGGCGGCACGGTCAGCACCAGCAGGGCGAGCACCGCAGTGCCCAGCAGCATCGGCAGCTGGCGACGGCGCAGCCGATCCTCTCCAGGCCCCCCTGCCTTGCCTGCTTCCCGCCAGGCCTGGGCCATCTGCAGCACTCCCAGCAGCAATAGCAAAGTCCCGGCCAGCCAGACCAGCGGATGGAACACCTGGCGCAGCAGCAGGGCGAGCCGGTCGCTGGCGGCACTCTGCAGCAGTACCAGCCCCCACAGGCCCAGCCCCAGACCCCGCCAGAGGGCGGCCCGCCGGGGCAGCTCCCCCCAACGGGGGCGATGGGCTGGGTTCAACCGCGCCATAGGTTCACCCATTGCCCAATCAACAGAACTGTCAGGCTGGCTCCGGCGGCGGTGAGAGCCAGGCCCACAGGACGCAACAGCAGACCCAGCAGACCCACCAGCTTGAGGTCGATCACCGGCCCGAGCAGAAGGAAGGCCAGCAGCGCCCCGGGCGTCACCTGGGCCGCGAAGCTCAAGGCCAGGAAGGCATCCACGCTGGAGCACACCGAAACGATCAGGCTGAGCAGCATCAGCGCCACGATCGACAGGGTGGGAGCGCCGCCCACCGCCAGCAGCCACTCCCGCGGCACCAAGGTCTGGACCAGGGCCGCCATGGCGCAGCCGAGCACCAGCAGCACTGCCAGATCGAGGAACTCCTGGCTGCCGTGGCGCAGCACTTCCGACCAGGGCGGCCGCGGCGGGTTGACGGCCGCCGGCACCAGGGCGGCATCGACCCCCAGCACCCCAGAGGTGCGCTCCAGCAGGTTCACGCTGGCCAGGGGCTGGTGAAGGCGCCGCTCGGCCAGCAGATCCGGCTGGAGCAGGCGGGATTCCGGCAGCAGGGCGAGCAGGCTCGCCAGAGCCAGGGCCACCAGCACGGCCCCCAGGGGCCGGGCCAGCAGCAGCCAGGGTTTGTTGGGGAAGGCGGCCCAGGTGCCGGCCAGCACGATCGGGTTGAGCACCGGTGCGGCAAACAGGAAGCCCAGGGCTGTGCCCAGGGGAGCCCCACCGGCCAGCAGGCGGCGGGCCACCGGCACGTTGCCGCACTCACAGGCCGGCAGGGCGAAGCCGAGGGCCGCTCCGGTGAGGGGCCCACCAAGGGGATGGCGAGGCAGTTGCCGCAGCCAGCGGCCGCCAGGGGCGAGCCAGCGGGCCATTGAGGAGATCAGCACACCCAGCAGCAGGAAGGGCATGGCCTCGATCAGCAGCCCCTGGAACAGGGCCCAGGCTGTGGCCAGCCGAGCAGGGTTCATCCGCCCATCTCCTCCTGGAACCAGGCTGGGGTGGCCTCGTAGCAGGCGGCGTTCTTCTCGTTCTCGCGGGCCTCAACCTTCCAGCAGCAGGCACGCCCCCGCTCCTGCTCCCGCAGAAGGGTGTTGGCCCAGCCCCACACCAACTCGGCGCTGGCCTCCATGCCCACGTTGTCCATCACCCGCAGATCGATGGCGCCGCAGGCGTGCAGTCGTTGCCAGTCCGGCAGGAGCGGGTCGTCGGCATTCACCAGGAAGGTGTGGTCGAACTGGTCTGCGAGGAGCTTCTCAAGGTCGCCGAGGGCGGAGAAATCCACCACGAAGCCATGCGGGTCCAGCTGGCGGGCCCGGAACCAGGCAGTGAAGCTGCGGCTGTAGCCGTGCACGAAACGGCAGTGGCCGCTGTGGCGCCACTGGCGATGGCAGCAGGGGTAGCCGCTGAAGGTCTTGGAGCAGGTATGGGCCGCCGTCATGGTGGGCCAGCAGGGCGTGGCCAGAACGTACTCAGGCCGGTCCTACCAGCGGCAGGCTGCGATGCTGCTCGCGGTACAACCTCAGGCAGGCCTCAACCACCGCCGGATCGAACAGCTGGTGTTTGCCGGCTTCGATCGTGTCCAGGGCCTTTTCGATCCCCGGCGAGAATCGGTAGGGGCGATTGGTGGACATGGCTTCCAAGGTATCGGCCACCGCCAGAATCCGGCCCTCCAGACTGATCGCATCCCCCTTCAGACCGTTGGGATAGCCACTGCCATCGAGTCGCTCGTGGTGGTGGAGCACGGCCTCGGCCACGGGCCAGGGAAAGTGAATCGGCTTGAGCGCGTCATACCCCGCCTGCACGTGGGTCTGGAGCAGGGCATATTCCTGGGGCGACAGGCGAGTGGGTTTGGTGAGGATCTCGCTGGGAATCGTGAACTTGCCGATGTCATGCACCAGGCCGCTGATCCGGATTCCCTCGATCTGCTGGCTCTCCAGCCCCATCTCGCGGGCCATCTCGCAGGCCAGGGTCGCCACCCTCGTCTCATGTCCGGCGGTGTAGGGATCCCGGGCTTCATTGATGGCCACCAGCGCGGCCACCATTTCCTCGAGGCTCTGCAACGTTTCGGCTTTGTACTGCATCATCTGACGCTGGTTCGCCCGTTGCTCCGAGAGGTCCCGGATCGTGCACTGAATCATGCGTTGATTGCCTTCCAGGTAGAAATTGCTCACGAACTCCACTTCCTTTTGCCGGCCATCACTGGTCACCAATGGAAGATCGTCGTAGTGATTGAAGCCGTTCTGCTGAAGCCTCACGAACGACTCGATCGCCTTCTCCTTGTCGTTGAACACACCGATCTCCCAGAGCTGCTTGTCGATCAGCTCGTGCAGGTCGAATCCCAGGAGCGTGCTGATCTTCGGGTTCGCCTGGGTGATCCGGCCCGTATCCCCATTCAGGATCAAGATGCCATCCATGGCCGACTCGAACAGGCAGCGGTAGCGCTCCTCACTCTCGACAAGGGCCTGTTTCGAGCGGGTTTCCCGCACGGCGCGCCCCAGGGCCGGCCCGAGTTTTTCCATCTCGTGCTTGTAGACGAAGTCCACCGCTCCGCGCCCCAGGCCCTCGAAGGCCATCGATTCAGAAACGGTTCCGGACACGAACAGGAACGGCACATCGGGGCACAGGCTCTGGGCGATTTCGAGCGCCCTCGATCCTGAAAAGTTCGGCAAACTCCAGTCGGCGAGAATCGCTTCGGGCATGCCCCATTCCAGGGCGGCCCGAAAGCCGGCTTCGTTGTCGGCGCGGCGCAGGCTCACCTCCAGCCCCGCCGCCTTCAGGGCATCGCCCATCAGCTCGAAATCCAGATCCGAGTCCTCAACGATGACCAGATCGAGCGGTCCGAGCACGGCAGAATTCAGGCCGGTCACCGCGTTTCACCCGGTAAGGCGTTGAGCAGCATCCAGTAGAGGCCCAGTTCCCTGACTGCCGTCATGAAGTTCTCGGACTCCACCGGCTTGACCAGATAGCTGTTAACGCCCAGGTTGTAGGCCCGCACGAGGTCGGATTCCTCGCGCGAGGAGGTCAGCACCACCACCGGCAGCAACCGGGTGCGCTCATCGTTGCGGATCTGGCGCAGCACCTCGAGGCCATCGACCCGCGGCAGCCGCAGATCCAGCAGCACCAGCTTCAGGCGCTCGACCTGACCAATGTTCTCGGGCCCCAGCAGGATCTCGAGGGCTTCGGCGCCATCCTTCGCCCACTGCACCTGGTTGATCAGATGGGTCTCCCGCAGGGCGTCCATCGTCAACTCGGCGTCGTCAGGATTGTCTTCCACCAGCAGAACCTGCATGGCCCCTGTTGATGTGTTCATGGCGTCGGACTCGCGGAAGGAACATCACCCCGATTCGGCAGGGCGAAGGAGAACGTGGCCCCCTGGTTCGGCTGGCCCTCGCCCCAGATGCGCCCTCCATGGCGGCGCAGGATCCGTTGGGCGATGGCCAGCCCAGCGCCGGATCCCTCGAATTCGTCCTGGCGATGCAGCCGCTGAAACACGCCGAACAGCTTGTCGGCATAGGCCATGTCGAAGCCGGCCCCGTCATCGCGGATGGTGTAGATCGCCTCCTCGCCCTTCACCTCACCAGACACGCTGATGTGGGCCAAGGGCTGCTTGCCGGTGAATTTGATCGCGTTGCCCAGCAGGTTGACCCACACCTCCCGCAGCATGGCCGCGTCTCCCCGGGTGGAGGGCAGAGGAGAGCATGTGAAGGCGATGTCCCGGCCCGGTTCGAGGCTGCACAACTCGTCGCCCACCGCCCTCGCCATGGCTTCCATGTCCACGTCCTGGGCCTGCAGTTCGCGGCGACCCATGCGCGAGAACGCGAGCAGGTCGTCGATCAACTGACCCATGCGTACGGCGTTGTCACGCACCACCTGCAGGAGGCGATGACCCTCGTCGTCGAGCGACTGGCCGTAGTTCAGCAGCAGCTTGCGCGAGAAGCCGTCGACGGCGCGCAGGGGGGCCCGCAGATCGTGGGACACCGAGTAGGCGAAGGCCCCCAGTTCCTCGTTGGCGATATGCAGTTCGGCGGTGCGCTCCTGCACCCGTTGCTCGAGTTCGGCGTTGAGGCTGCGCACCTCCTGTTCCGATCGCTTCAGCTCGGCGGTCCGAGCGATCACGCGGCCCTCCAGATCGAGATTGAGGGCCTGGAGCTCATGTTCCAACCGTAAGTGTTCGGTCACATCCCGGGCGGCTGCGACAACTCCGGCTACGACTCCAGCATCGTCGCGGTACACGCTCGCGTTTTCCTCGACGTCGATCAGTCGGCCTGAGATATGGCGCAGGCGCAGGTCGAAATCCTGGAGCGAGCCGTGCTCGAATACCTGCCGGCATCCTTCCCGCGCCCGTGCCTGGTCGGAGAAGAGCGCGGCAAACTCCTGGCCCACCAGGGCCTCTCGGGCCTGGCCCGTGGCCTGTGCCATCGCCTCGTTCACGTCACGGATGAGGCCGCCTGGGCTGATCGTGACCATCGGATCGAGGCTGGCCTCGATCAGGCTGCGGGCGTAGTTCAGGACGGCAAGGTGTGCCTCCTCCTCCAGCTTCAGCTTGGTGATATCAACGATTTCGCTGATCGTGTCCAGGGGTTCGCCCGAGGTGGTCCGCCGCAGGTGCAGGCTCTGGTCGCCCCAGACCAATGAACCGTCCTTGTGGAGGAAGCGCTTGATCAGACGCACCGAATCGCTGTTCCCCATCTGGAGCGCGTTGATGGCCTTCAGGGTCGCTTGCCGGTCGTCGGGGTGGGTCAGATCCGCCCAGTTCAGCCCGGAGAACTCCTGCTGGCTGTAACCCAGCATCTGGCAGCAGGCCAGGTTCACTTCCATGGCGTCGTTGCTCTGGCGAATCGTCTTGGCCACAGCTGAATGCTCGAACAGGTAGCGAAAGCGCCGCTCCCCCTGAACGATTTCATCGGCACGGCGTTGGTCGGTTTGCTTCTGCTGTCGAAACAGGCTCGAATAGGTGCTCAGCAGCAGGATCAAAGAAAGAGCCGCCAGCAGCTCGAACCAGGTGGTGTACGCCTGATCCAGCTTCAGCTGCGCATAGCGCTCGCCAAGCAACCGTTGCTCGTCGTGCTGCATGCTTGTGAGGATCGTGTTCACCCGTTGCATGGACCCCTGCGCACGGGTGGCCACCAGCTGGCTGGCTGGCTCGAAGCCGACGCGGCTGCGCTGGCGCACCCCGTCTTCCAGCAGCGCCAGGCGCTCCTTGAGGGCTGCCTGAAGGCGTTTCAAGCGTTGTCTTTGGGTCTGGTTGTCAGCGATCAGGTCCTGGATCCGGTTCAGGGCCGTCGTCAGCCGCTGTTCGCCGAGCCGGCGCTCGATCAGGAAGGAGGGAAGGCCGGTGATGATGTAGCCACGGGCGGCCGACTCCGTCTGCAGCACACCGATGTCGGCTTCATGAAGCGCCTCGACGACCCTTTCGCTGTGGGCAATCAGATTGATGGAGTTCTCGGAATTGTTGGATTGCTTCCAGGCGATTCCTCCGAACAGCACCACCATCAGTGAGGCGGCAACGATCGAGATGGGCAAGTTGGCGAGCCGGCCTGGGGACGGCCGCTGGTCAGCGTTGACGATGGTCATGGTTGGGTGCCCCCTCTTAACCGTATGCACGTCTGCGGGTCTTGACGGGAATCCGTGGGCGACGGAAGGCGAGACTGGTTGAGGTTCCGCTTCCGACTGACCTGCGGGTCCCGATGACCATGACCGAACCCCTGGAGGGAAGTCTCCAGTCGTTGCCCCCGCTGCGCTTCAACGACGCTGGCCTGATCCCGGCGATCGCCCAGGACTGGCTCGATGGGGCCGTGCTGATGGTGGCCTGGATGAACCGGGAGGCGATCGAGCGCACCCTCTCCAGCGGCGAGGTGCACTACTGGAGCCGCTCCCGGCAGGAGCTCTGGCACAAGGGCGCCACCAGCGGCCACTTCCAGCGGCTGCGGGGCCTCCGCTACGACTGCGATGCCGACGTGCTGCTTCTGAGCATCGAGCAGATCGGTGACGTGGCCTGCCATACCGGGGCGCGCAGCTGCTTCTACGACCAGGGCCCGCTTGCCACCGCCGGTGGAGCCGATGCCCCGCCGCCCCCGGCGGATGCCTGCACCGAACTGATGCGGGTGATCGAGGGTCGCCGCGACCAGCCGGAACCGGGCAGCTACACCAACAAGCTGCTGGAGGGGGGCGACAACCGCATCCTCAAGAAGATCGGCGAGGAGAGCGCCGAATTCGTGATGGCCTGCAAGGACGACGACAGCCGTGCGATCGCCGGCGAGGCAGCGGATCTGCTCTTTCACCTGCAGGTGGCCCTGGCCCACCACGGGGTGAGCTGGCGGCAGGTGCAGGAGGTGCTCGCCGCCCGCCGCGGTGCCCCCCGCCGCGGCTAATCGGCGCAGCCATGGCCTCGGCTTGCCGCCTCGCCAAGCCCTGCCGCCACCGCAGGCCACCACTGCGCCGCCACCTCCGGCGTGCCGTACCAGCGCGGTCCGAAGGCGCCACCATGGGCCACTCCCGCCAGGGTGATCGCCTCGGATCCTGCCAGCAGGGCCGAAGTCACGGGCACGAGCCCATCGCCGGGGGCGGCGGCATCGCCGCAGATGTTGCGGTAAGAGGACGGAGCGAGGCGGCGAGCGGTGGGGCTGAATGCGGCGGGAGGGAGGTCCCCCGCCACCGAGACGTAGCGCACCTGGTCGGCGAAGGGGCAGCCGGGCAGCTCCCGATCGACCCTCTGACGCAGAGGCGTCGCCCGCCGGGCGGTATGGGGACTGCCAAGCATCACCAGGGTGTTGGCCAGGGCCTTGCCGTTGTAGGTACGCCCCTCGAAGGGCCGATCCGCCAGGAAGAGGCGCAGCATCACCCCACCGGAGCTATGGCCGATCAGGGTGACGCGGCCCGTGGGGGAGTGGGTGGCCTGCTCGGCCACCAGGGCGGCGACCCGATCGAGCAGCCGCACCCAGCCGAAGGGGAAGGAGGTGAGCAGCCAGTCAAAACGGCTGGCAGGCACCAGCAGCACCGGCTGGGAGGTCTGGCCCTGCAGCCAGAGCCGCAGGGGCTCGTAGGCCTCGGCGGTGATCAGGAAGCCACCGAGGATCACGATCGGCTGCTGGGTCATCGACGGGGCGTCACGGACAGGGCACCAGCCAACCATCCCCGACGGCAGGACGGGCGCCACACCTGCGAGAATGATTCTCATCCTTCCGGCGCTGCCATGGCCTCCCCGCTTCCCGCTTGCCTGGGTGTGCTGCCGGTGGTGGCGCTGCTGGTGCTGGTCGGCTGCACTGCCCCCGCCGGTGGGCCCGCGCCCCCGCCGACCGCAGAATCCGGGGCGCCATCTCGGCCGGTGGTGGTCACCACGGTGCTGCCGATCACGCTGCTGACCCGGGCCGTGGCCGGCGACTGCGCCACGGTGGAGCCCCTCTTCCCCTCCACCACCGATCCCCATGACCTGCAGGTGCGACCGGCCGAGATGGCCCGTCTCGCCCGGGCCCGCGTGCTGGTGCGTAACGGACTCGGCCTGGATGATTTCCTGCTACCGCTGATCGGCGGCGCCGGCCGCTCCGATCTGCGGGTGATCGAGGCCAGCCGTGGCGTCACCCCCCTGCCAGTGGAGGACGACCACGGCCATGGGCACGGCAGTGATCACGACCACTCAGACAGCCATGGGGGTGTGAATCCCCATGTGTGGCTCGACCCCCTGCGGGCCCGTCAGCAGGTGGGCACCATCCGCGATGGGCTGATCGCCGCCGATCCAAGCTGCCGCAAGGGATATGGCGAGCGGGCGGAGGCCTTCTCACGGCAGCTCACCGCACTCAACCAGAGGCTGGAACGCCAGCTGGCTCCCTATCGGGGCAGCACCGTGGTGACCTTCCACGACCTGCTGCCTTACTTCGCGGATCGCTACCAACTCCAACGGGCCGTGCTCGTGAGCACGCCGGGGGAGAGTCCCTCGATCGCGGCCCTTGAGCAGGCCGGCCGCATCGTTCGCCGCGAGGGTCTGCGGGGCCTGCTGGCCGAGCCCCAGCAGAACAACCGGGCCTTGTTGGCCCTTTCCCGTGATCTGGGTCTGCCGATCCTGCGCTTTGATCCGCTGGAGCGGGGCGAGGAGAGCAGCGAACCCGCAGCCGCCCGCTATCTGCGCACCATGGAAGCCAACGGCGCCGCGGTCGCTGGCGCACTGGGCGGATCGCCAGACCGGTCCACCGCGGTGGGCGCTCCCGCAGATCGCTAGGTTGAAGCGATGGCGGAAATGATTCTCGAAGTCAGCGGCCTCACGGTGCGGCGGCGGGGCACCACCGCGGTGGAGAACGTCAGCTTCTCGCTCGCCGCCGAATCCGATACCGCGCTGGTGGGCCCCAACGGCGCCGGCAAGAGCACCCTGGTGCAGGCCATCCTCGGACTGCTCCCCCATCAGGGCGGTCAGGTGCGACTGCTGGGCGAACGCCTGGATGGCCGGGGCCGCCTTTCCGCCAGCGTGCGCGAGCAGATCGCCTACCTGCCCCAGAGGCTGGCCCTGACCGGACCCATTCCCCTCACGGTGACGGAATTCGTGGGTCTCGGCTGGGATGGCACCAGGCTGCGCCTGCCCTGGAGAGGCGAGGTGCGTCGCCGTGATGCCATCCACTCCGCCCTGGCCAAGACGGGCTGCGAGGTCTTCGCCGAGCAGCGGATCAGTGACCTCTCCGGCGGGCAGCTCAAGCGGGTGCTGCTGGCCTTCTGCGTGGTTCGCCCCCGCCGGCTGCTGGTGCTCGATGAAGCCCAGGCGGGCCTCGATCCCCAGGCCTCGGAAGCCTTCCAGCAGCTTCTGTTCAGCCTGCGGCGCAGCGAGGGCTGGACGATCCTGCAGGTCTCCCACGACCTCGACATGGTGCGCCGCACCTGCGATGGGGTGCTCTGCCTCAACCGCAGCCTGCGCTGCTCCGGCAGCCCCGATCACGCCCTCAGCCAGGCCCAGCTGGAGCGGCTCTACGGCCGCGACTATCTGCCTTATCACCACCACCATGGCGCCGGTGGGTGACGCGGTCTCGATTCCGGAGCTCCTCGCCCTGCCCTTTCTGCAGCGCGCAATGCTGGCAGGCGCCCTCACCGGTGCCCTTGGAGGCGTGCTGGGCAGTTTCGCGGTGCTGCGCCAGCTCTCCTTCTTCAGTGATGCCCTGGGTCACTCGGCCCTGCTCGGCATCAGCCTGGGAGTGGCCCTGGGTCTGAATCCCACCCTGGTGCTGATTCCCTTCGCGGTGCTGTTCGCCCTGCTGGTCAATCACCTGGTGGAGCGCAGCCAGCTGCCCACCGATGCCCTGCTGAACATCATTTACTCCTCCTCCCTGGCGATTGCCGTGGTGGCCCTGAGCCTGCTGCCCGGGTACCAGGGCGGGCTGCAGCAGCTCCTCTTCGGCGACATCCTCGGTGTGGACGGGCTGGATCTTCTGCTGGTGACTCTGTTGCTGCTGGGGGTTGGCACCTATCTGTTGGTGACCCGCAGCAGCCAGATCCTGCTCAGCCTCGATGAGTCCCTGGCCCTCTCCCGTGGCGTGGCGGCCCAGCGACAGCGGCTCGTCTTTGTGGTCGTGCTGGCGGTGGTGGTGGCGGTGTCGATCAAGGCGGTGGGGGTGCTGCTGATCAGTGCCTTCGTGGTGATTCCCGCCTGCGCCGCGCGGCTGGTGAGCCGCCATTTCGGTGGCTATGTGCTGATGGCCGCCGCCCTTGGCAGCGGCGGTGCCGTGGCAGGCGTGCTGGCCTCAGCGTTCCTCAACCTTCCCTCCGGCCCCTGCGTGGTGATCGTGCAGCTGCTGGGCTTCCTGTTCGCCCTGGTTGCCGGTCGGGGGTTGCAGGGCCGGCCCGCCTGATCCGGGGGCGAAGACACTGGGCTGCTGCTGCAGCCAGCGGAGGGTGGCGCGGTCGCGGGGGCCGATCTCCAGCACCGGCTTTGCCCCCGGCACCGCCGCCATCACATCAGCGGGCTGGTCGCTGTGGCCCCACAACCCGAAGGCATGGCCGAGTTCATGCAGGGCGGTGGCTTCGATGCCCAGCTGGCGCTGGTTCGGGGAGAGCAGCACCTGCAGGCGGGGCTCCAGCTGCCAGGCACCGTTCCGCCGCACCCAGCGCGCCCCCAGCAGCTCGGCGCGCCCATGGCTGGCCCGCTGTTCCCCCTCCAGAAGCCGCAGCGGCGGCCGCCGGCGCAGCACCTGAATCTGGGCGGCGGCGGGATCATTCACCCTTTCGATCGCCAGCAGCTCCTGCCAGCGGGCCAGGGCCGCCTCCACCGCCTCGCTCCAGCGGCGATCCCAGATGGAGGCCCCTTCCCCGATCGGTTCGACCCAGACGCACCAGGGGGAGCGGTGAATCCAGCCCCAGACGCCAGCCTGGAGCCGGTGGCGGTAATCCTCGGAATCCTCGGGGCCGGCTGGTGCTGGCGCCCTGGTGGTCGAGGTCCTTGGGATCGGCGCCTCTGGGGGAACGGCCGGCAACACCACCTCGGGCAAAGGGCAGCTCTGATGGCCAGAGACCTTCTGTGGGTCCACCGGAACCCCAGGGTTCGGGCGCACAGACCCTGCAGCCGAAGGTGAAACCGTTGAGCCGAGCAGCACGGCCGAGAAGGTGATCCCCGACACCCGACGGGCGATCAGGATCCGCTCAACCCGCCCTGACCGCCCAGCCCTCACCCGGCAGCACCGGGCAGGCCGACACCACGGGCCATCAGGGTGGCCAACAGCGGGATGGCTGCGAATCCGGCCAGCTCGATGTTGAGGATCCAACCCAGACGCTTGGCCAGGGCCTCGCTCACCTGCGGAGCCTCACCCTTGCGCAACGGGATGGCCCAGAGGATGTAGGTGACCGTGGGATAGAGCGACAGGGTTCCGACTGACAGGTAGAGGCCCACCTTCCACCAGAACAGGGGATTTTCGGTATAGAAAGCGCTGCCCTGGCCGAAGTGGAGCACCCGCAGGATGCCGCTCCCCAGCAGGGCCAGGGCTGCCAGTCCGTAGATCACGTCCGTGATCACCATCAGCGTGGCGTCCTGCTTGCTGGGGTTGGGGCGGATCAGCCGCCGCTCCAGCACCAGGGCCCCGAAGCAGAGCATGAAGCTGAGGTAATGCACGTAGGCCACAGCGGCACTGGAGAGCACCGGGGTGGGCAGGGCGGCGAAGCCAGGCATCGAGGAAGAGTGGAGCGTTGGCAGCGACGGTAGCCAAGGCACTCCGGCCTCAGCGGATGGCCACCGCTTTTCTGGATAGACCTCTTTTCAGGACAAATCGTATCTTCTGGACTGACCGCTTGCCAAGACCAACCTCTCGCCTGGGGCCGACGCATCCAAGGAGCCAGGTCGACAGGCTTCAGCGAGTGCAATTGTAATCAGATGAAAGTGTAAGAATTGGAAGAGAATATGTAATCAGTCAAAGGTTACGAAGAGAGTCGAAACGTGGGTTGTTATTCACCTGGCTCGTGCCCCCTCAGCAAATCAGCCTAGGTTCAATTCAGTCTCGGTAGTGGTTGTGATGGCGACATCGCTCAGCGCATATCTCGGTGAAATTGGTCGGCATCAACTTCTCACTCCCGAGCAGGAGCTCACCCTCGGCCGCAAGGTGCAGGCCATGGTGGGGCTTCAGGAGCGCTGCCACGAGGCTGGCGGCAGTGGGCCCGCCTGCGACTACAGCGATCTGGAGCGTCGGACCATGCGTCTGGGTGAGCGCGCCAAGGACCAGATGATCACCGCAAACCTGCGGTTGGTGGTGAATCTGGCCAAGCGCTACCAGGGCAAGGGCCTGGATCTTCTCGACCTGATCCAGGAAGGCACCCTTGGGCTCACCCGTGCCGTTGAGAAGTTCGACCCCACCCGCGGCCATCGCTTCAGTACTTATGCCTACTGGTGGATTCGTCAGGGGCTGAACCGTGCCCTGTCCACCCAGAGCCGCACGATTCGGATTCCCGTCAATGTGAACGAGAAGCTCACCAGGCTGCGGGCCGCCAAGGCCCGCTATCTCCAGGCCAATGGTCTACCCCCCGCCGCCAAGGATCTGGCTCGGATGATGGAGTTGCCTCTGGCCGATGTGGAGGATCTGCTGGGCTGCGAGCTGCGCAGCGTCACCGTGAGCCTGCAGGGGGTCGTGAAATCGAAGGCCGATCCGTCCGAGCTGGTGGACGTTCTGCCCAGCAACGAAATGCCGCCGATGGAGCGGGCTGAACTGGCCGAACGCAGTGCGTCGGTGTGGACGCTGCTGGAGCAGGCCAACCTCACCCCCAAGGAGCGCACCGTGGTGCTGTTGCGGTTCGGGCTGGATGGCACCAATGAATGGCGCACCCTGGCGGAGGTGGCCCGTCAACTGGCCTGCAGTCGCGAATACTGCCGTCAGGTGGTCCAGCGCGCCCTGCGCAAGCTGCGGAAAGCCGGCATCGAGAGCGGTCTGGTGGAAGCAGAATGAAGCTTCTGCGCGATCGGCGCCATGCCTTCCAGCTCCGCGGCGGCTTCGGCACGCCAATCCTCCTGCGCGACGGATTCCTTCGCAGCTGATTCCTTCGCAGCTGACTCCTTCGCAGCTGATGACCGCGCCGCTGACGGCTTCGATCCCGATCCCCCTCGAATGGAGGTCGAAGCCGAAGTGCTCCAAAGCCAGGTGGTTGACGAGGCCGTGCTGCTGCGCCTGCTGCGCCGCGCCGGTCGGCTGGTGGCACGGCCGGCCCTTGAGTGCCTTGAGCTGCTGCTCGATGCCTCCACCCCCGCCCAGGTGCGGTTCACGGTGCTGGCAGCCCTCACCTACCTGTTGGTGCCGATCGACCTGATTCCTGATTTCATCCCGGCGGCTGGCTTCAGCGACGATCTGGTCGCGATCACGGCCCTGCTGGGGCTCTGCACGCGCCATCTCACGCCCGACATCAAGCGCCGGGCGCAGCGCAGACTGGATCGCTGGTTCCCCCTCGGCCGCTGATGCCGTCCCTGAGCACCGATCAGCGCGAAGATCTCCAGTCTTTCCTCAAAGACTGGCTCCGCCATGCCGGCCGCAACCAGGCCGATCTGCGGCGGGCGCTGCGGGCCGCTTCGATTCGAATGCCGGTCCTGGTGGACGTGCTCGAGCAGATTCACCACACCGATGGACTGACGGGCCTGGCAGAGCGGCTCTGCGGCATCGAGGAGCTCTGGCAGCAGGAGGATCAGGGGGAGGACCCGCAGGCGGCCGTCGGCCATTCCGCCCTGGACGACCAGCTGGGCGAGCTGGATCTGTTGTTGCAGGAGATCCGCGGCGATCGTCAGCTCTGACAGCCAACAGCCAAAGTGTGGCCAACCAGCCCATCCCATCCCTTCCAATCCGCCGATCCCCTTGCCTTCTCTGTCATGACGACCTCGCGCCCCACCAACCGCCCCCTCCTCGCCGGCCTGGCCTTGATCACGGCCTCCACCAGCCTGGCTCTGCTCTGGGCGGCCCCCAGCCAGGCCCAGAGCCAGAGGTTCCTGCTGGGCCCGGGCAGCTCGGTCGGCCCTTCCACCAAGGTGAAACCGGAGAATTGTGTCACCGCTGAGGATGGCTCGATCACCTGTGACACCAAGCTGGAGAATTCCCCCAGCGACACTCCGGCAAGGCCCCAGATGGATCCCTTCCGGAACTGACTGACCCAGAGCCGACAGCGATGCGCATGCAGCCGTGCAGATGAAAACAAGGCCCTGGTTTCGGCGTGTCACCGACGATGGTGGCTTCCTGCATCTGATTGATCGAGGTGAGCAGCAGCTGGCCAAGCTGTTGGCTCTGTTGCTGTGTGTGGTGATTGCCGCCGCCACCATCCAGTTGGTTGGGATGGTGATCGGTTCGCTGTTCACGTCCAACAGCCGCTGGATGGGGGACGACCTCACGGCAGTGCTGGGTGATCTGCTCAATCTGCTGATCGCCCTGGAGGTGCTGCAGAACATCACCTCCTATCTGCGGAGCCACGTGGTGCAGATCGAGCTGGTGTTGCTCACCGCGATCACCGCCGTGGCTCGGAAGGTGATTGTGCTGCCACCCGGTGCCGAGAACAAGCCGGAGCTGCTTGTGGGGCTCGGGATTGCGGTGCTCTGTCTGGCGGCTGCCTTCTGGCTGATGCGTAGCATCAGTCTTCGCAAGCTGCCTTCGAGAACAGAGCCAGCCATATGGAACCGGGAGCGGGATCCGTCCTTTCCAGACGATGGGCTCGATGAGCACTGATCCAGAGGCTGTCGCCGGCGGTCAGCTGCCGCGGCTGGAGCTCATCGGCAAAGCGCAGTGTGGCGCTGCCGCGTAGCAAAACCACCCATTCGTGCTCGTCCTGGTCGTACCAGACGTTCTCAGGATTGGCGAAGTCGCAGGAATGGATTCGCTCCAGACGCAGGTCCGGCCCCTCTAACAGCAGGCGGGTCTCTTCGGTTCCAGCGGGTGGACAGGCACCAGAGAGCAGGTTGTCATCCCCGCCGGCGTGACCATCCTGCTCTCCCCAGCGGCGACCGATCTCAAAGCCGCAGCTGCGCGCCAGGGCCACCACCTGATGGTGATCGTCGCAGTCGCGCAGGGCCTGGCGCAGGGCCGGATCCGCTTCACTGAGGGCCACGAAGGCCTGAAGCTGCCGTACCTTTTCGAGGAACTGCTGCAGCTGGGCTTCGGCCATGGCAGGAGCACGGATCAACGGAGCGGCTTGATCATCCGCCAGCGCAGGAAGGTCGCCCCGCCGAACAGCACCACCTCCTCCTCCTGCACGCTCCAGCCGAGTCGCGTCAGCAGCGGCCGTGACAGCTGGCTGGCCTCGGTGCGCAACTGCCCGCAGCCCTGGTGGCGGGCATGGTCTTCAAGCTGGAGCAGCAGGGCCGTGGCTCGCCCCTGGCGGGATGAACGGCCGCGGCAATAGAGCAGAGAGAGTCGATCGATCGGATCGAGCACAGCGAAGGCTTCGATCCTCTGGGGATCGGCTGCCGCGCAACTGGCGAGGCCGTAGCCGCTGCAGAGTGCGGAACGCACCGCATCGCCGCGAGCAGCGTTGGTGGCCCAGGCCTCGATCTGTGTGGTGCTGTAGAGACCCTGGGCCTGGGAGATTACGGCGTCGTGATAGAGGTCAATCAGCTGGTTCAGATCCTCGGCAACCAGCGGACGGATGAGGGTCATGAAACTTGTGGTGGCATGGGTTGGTGTCACGACAACAGCTATGGCTGGTGTACGTTACGGAGGTCGGTCAATTGCTAGCGAAGACATTCCATGCTCATCGGAACGGAACTGCTGGCCAAGGTCAAGGAACTGGGTGATGCCAGCAAGTCGGAGATCGTCCGGGAATGCGGCTATGTGTCGTCCAAGAAGGACGGAGGCGATCGACTCAACTTCACCGCCTTCTACGAGGCCCTGCTCGAAGCCAAAGGCGTCGCTTTCGGCGGCGGTGGCAAGGTTGGCAAGGGTGGACGCAAGCTCAGCTACATCGCCACAGTTCAGGGCAATGGCAACCTGCTGATCGGCAAGGCCTACACCGCCCTGCTCGAGCTGGAGCCCGGTGAGGAGTTCGAGATCAAGCTGGGTCGCAAACAGATCCGCTTGCTGCCGGTGGGTGCCCTGGAAGAGATGCTCGAGGATGAAGACGAGTGAGATTCCAGCGCAAGATTCGATGGGGTGGCCTGGTCACCCCATGGCTGTTGGCCCTTGGGCTGATCGCTTCGCTGCTGACCCTCGAGCCAGGAGCCGCCCTGGCACTGGCTGATGCGGAGTCCAGTGCTGCGCAGATCAGTGCTTCACAGAACAGTGCTTCACAGATCAGTGCTGCGCAGTTCAGGGCATCTCAGCCAAGCGGCGCTCAGCTGTTCGAAAATCATTGCGTCGGTTGTCATCTGCAGGGAGGCAACATCATTCGTCGCGGCAAGACCCTCAAGCTGGCGGCCCTGCAACGCAACGGCATCGCTGATGCCGAAGCCGTTGCCGCAATCGCGCGGGCAGGCGTGGGTCAGATGAGCGGCTATGCCGAGGTGCTCGGCGACGAGGGCGTGTCTGTGGTGGCGGCCTATGTGTGGCAGCAGGCCGAGGCTGGCTGGCCCAAAGAGCCTCGGGGCAGCTGATCCCACGCCTGGCCCTTCAGAACGCCTGGATCCATGGATAGACCGCAACGGCCGTCCAGATGCCGTTGCGCCAGTAGACGTCAGATTTGACCAGGCCCTCAACCTCCTGCAGAGATCCAGCCTCAAAGATGCCGAACACGTGGGTGCTGGCTTCGGTGGGTCCAAGGGTGACCAGGGTTCCAGCCTCTTTGAGGCGCCGCAGACCCTCCAGGTGCTCCTGGCGGTAGGGCGTGCGTTTTTCGAGAGCGTTGTCGCAGTAGGTGCCCCAGAGCACAAACTTCGCCATCACCAATCGGTCGGTGTGGTCCGACAGTAAGGCCCATGGGACAGCAATCCGCTACAGCAGGCAGCAGCTCGGCAGAGTGGGTTGAGCACGCGTCAGACGTGCGAGCGCCAGCCGCTCGACTGGAGGCGGTGGCCAGCCCTGTGATTCCGGAGGTGGCGGCCCTGACCCGCCAGACCCCCGGAACCCTCTCCCTGGCTCAGGGGATGGTGCACTGGGCTCCGCCGCCCGGGGTGGATCTCGCCGTTCGGCAGGCTCTCGACGCTGCTGCCAGCGAGCCAGGCGGCTTCAGCGCCGCCCTGCACCGCTATGGCGCCATGGCTGGCGAGCCGGAGCTGCTGGCGGCGATCAGCACGAAGCTGCGGCACCACAACCAGCTGGACCTGGAGGGCAGCGCCCTGCTGGTCACGGCCGGCAGCAACATGGCGTTCAACGCTGTGGCGCAGGTGATCTGTGATCCCGGCAGTGAGGTGTTGCTGCCGGTTCCCTATTACTTCAACCACGCCATGGCGATCCAGCTGGCTGGCGGCGTGCCGGTGCCGGTGGAGGCCGGCTGGATTCCAGACCCGGAGATTCTGGCCAGGGCCATCACACCGCGCAGCCGCGCGATTGTGACGATCTCCCCCAACAATCCCAGCGGCCTGGTGATCCCCGCATCGCTGCTGGCGGCGATCAATGCCCTGTGTGAGCGCCACGGCCTGTTCCACATCAACGACGAGGCCTACGAACTGTTCGTGCATGGCGCCGAACCCCACTGGAGCCCTGGCTCCCTGGCGGGCAGTGGTGCCCACACGATTTCGCTGCATTCCCTTTCCAAGGCCTATGGCATGGCGGGCTGGCGGATCGGTTACGCGGCGCTGCCCCAGCAGCTGATGGCCGCTGTGGCCAAGGTGCAGGACACGGTGATGATCTGTCCGCCCCTGCTCAATCAGCGGGCTGCCTTGGCGGCCCTGGAGGCTGGACCGATCTGGTGCGCGCCGCGCATCGCGGCCCTGGGGGAGCGTCGCCTCCAGCTGGTGAATGCATTGAACGAGGCGGCTGAAAGCCTGCCCTGTGCCCTGCTGGCCCAGCCGGATGGGGCCTTTTATGCCCTGCTGCGCATCGATGTGCCTGGCGGCACCCTGGGTTCGCGGGATCTGATGCGGCAGCTGGTGCTGGAGCAGCGGTTGGCCAGCGTGGATGGCGCGAGCTTCGGGCTGGTGGAGCAGCGGCACGGCTGTGTGCTGCGGCTCAGCTACGGCATGCTCGATGCAACGGAGCTGGAGGAGGCTCTGCGGCGCCTGAGGCAGGGCATCAAGGCACTGATCCAATCCGGCCCCAGCGCCCCATGAACGGCCAGGTGAGATCGATGGGTGCCGCACCGTTCTGCGGCCATAGCGCCCGCAGATCCAGTTCCGCTGCCACCAAGGGATCGACCCCCTGCTCCCGTGCCCGCTGAACAGCAGACCAGGTGCCCAGATGGCCGAGGAAGGTGGCCAGGTCCCAGTGGCGCTCAATGGACAGATCGTCTGGGAAGGGGCATTCCTCTGCGGGAAAGGTCAGATCCTGATAGGCGTTATCGACCAGCCGTCGCTCGGGAGGCCACCAGGGCGCCAGGGTGTCGCTGTAGAAGGTCTCAAACCAGAAGCGCAGTGGCGCGGTGGGCATGCGCACGGGCAGATAGCCGATCCAGGCCATGGCGGCACCTGGGCGCGCCACGCGACGCAGCTCGGCTTCGAAGGCGGGTCCGGCGAACCAGTGCACCGCCGCTGCCACCATCACCCCTGAAACGCTGGCTGGCTCCAGGCCACTGGCCGTCGCTGAAGCGCAGCGGTAGTGCACCCGCTCCTGTGCCGCGGCCGCCGCCAGTTGCTCGGCGCTGGCATCGGTGGCGATCACCTCGCTGAAGTGGCGCGCCAGGGCCAGGGAGGCCTGGCCGCTGCCGCAGGCACAGTCCCAGACCCGATCACGCTGGGGACAGCGTGCGGCGAAGCGGGTAAAGAAGGGCTCTGGATAGGTGAGCCGGTAGCGGGCGTAATCGCTGGCCACGGCGCCGAACCAGCGGGAGGCGGCGGGAGCACTCGGGTTCGGAGAACCTCCAGTCGCAAACTCTTTGGGCCGGTCAGCCATCGGCTTTGATCAGGAGACTGAGCAGGCGAAGACAACGGGTCGTTTACCGGCGCTGACGCCATCATGGAGGGAACGGCAAGTGGGTGATGGCCATGCAACGAACCCTCCAGCGTCTCCAATGCCGTTCCGTTGCAAGCCCAATCCTCGTGGTGGTTGCCGCGGTCTTGGCCACGCTTCCGGCAGGGTGTGGCCCCGCCTTGCAGGCCCGCGGCAACGCCCGACCGGAAGGCCCTTCACTCCAGGCGATCGGTGCAGCCAGGGTTGCAGCCCTCGACCTGGCCAACCGCCGGGGCATCGCCTGAGCCCGTCTCCGGCAAGACTCAGGCGTCCAGACCCAGCCGCAGGGTCGAGCAGAACCTGCCAGCCGCTGCTGCGACATCTTCTCCGGCGGCATGGGCTTCGGCCATCACCTTGACCAGAGCGCTGCCCACGATGGCCCCGTTGGCGCCCCAATCGCGCACCTGGCGGGCCTGCTCAGGGCCGGAGATGCCGAATCCCACGGCCACGGGGGTGCCGTCGCTGGCCTTGAGCTGCTGCACGAGGTTGCCGACGCGGCTATGCAGAGTGCTGCGCACCCCCGTCACGCCGGTGACGCTGACCAGATAGGTGAATCCACGGCTGGCGGCATGGATGCGGGCCATCCTGCCGGCTGGGGTGGTGGGGGCCACCAGCAGCACCAGGTCCAGCCCTTCGGCGGCGGCGATCGGCGAGAGCTTCTCGGCTTCCTCCAGGGGCAGATCGGGAACCACCAGGCCAGCGGCTCCGGCGCTGGCGGCTTCCTTGCAGAAGGTCTCCATGCCCCGGTTGAGCAGGGGATTGCTGTAGGTGAACAGCACAACTGGCGTGCTCAGTGCACCGCGCAGACCAGCCAGCAGCTCCAGCACTGTTGCCGGCGTGGTTCCGGCCCGCAGGGCCCGGCTGGCGGCGGCCTGAATCACAGGCCCATCAGCCAGGGGATCGCTGTAGGGAATGCCCAGCTCAATCAGATTGGCGCCGTTCTGCTGCAGCGCCAGCAACGTCGCTGCGGTGGTGGCCAGATCGGGATCGCCGGCCATCAGGAACGGCATCAGGGCGCAGCGGCCTTGCTCGGCCAGGGAGGCGAACCGTTGATCGATGGCCGTTGCAGCGCTGCAGGCGGAAGGTGTCGCGGCAGAGGGGCTCATCGGCCGGTCCGAAGGGGCGTCGAAAGCGAGCCTATGGGGTCACATGTCGGCGTCGGCCTGGAGCTGGCCCACCTCAGCCAGCAATTTCTCTTGCTCCTCGGGGCTGAGGGAATCGAATTTGGCCTGCAGTTGCTCGATCGTGTGGGCGTCGTAGGCCTGGCGGTAGGTGCGCCGCTGCTCCATGTAGGTCATTTTTCCCGTCACCACCCGCAGCAGGTAGGTGGCCGTCCAGCCCACCACCACCAGCACCAGCAGCACCGAGGAGGCGATGCCGGCACTGAAGCCCTCGTAACCACTGGCGGCGAAGATGCCATAGCCAATCCCGCCAAGGCCGAAGACCAGCAGACCCAGCAGGATCGCCTGAGCGCGGCTCATGAGCCCGTGTCTCCCTGGCCCGCCATGCGCAGGTTGATGAAGGGAGAGAACAGGATCAGGCCGGGGAAAAACAGGAACACCAGGCCATAGACGCCAAAGCGCTCGATCTTGCCCATCACGTACCAGCGCTTCACCATCCACCAGTACAAGGCCAGGGGCACCACCACCAGGTAGGCACCCGCGAGGGCCACAAAAGCCCCAAGTCCGAGCAGGTTGGCTGCCGTGAGGAAGTCAGGCATGACCGATCGGAGCATCACTGCCACGAATTTAGGATGGTTGCGCCGGGGGCATGGCGGAATCGGTAGACGCAGCGGACTTAAAATCCGCAGGTGGCGACACTGTGGGGGTTCAAGTCCCCCTGCCCCCATCGCTAAAATCAACTGCAGTGCAGTGCATCTGAGAGATTCGTCCGATTTGCCCTGTCAGGCTTGGTGGTCACGATCTGGTCACAGAAAAGGCCATTTTCGACCAGAGTGGTCACGGTTCCGTGCCTCTCAAGGACCCCTATCTCGGACGCATCAACCGGGCGCTCAAAGACCTTGGCTATCCAGTGGTTCTTGAGGTCGTTCCCTCTGGCCAGCGCCTGCGTCTGAGGGGCACCCTCCCCTGCCCAGATGGGAGCTGGAAACGTCAGCGGATCTCAACTCCACTTCCGTACCCCGCAGGCGTCGATCAGGCCAGAGGGCTGGCCGAGAAGCTCGGGAGAGACCTGCAGCTGTTCAAGATGGGGTTACAGCCCTTCCCGTTTGACCAGTGGTTTGGGGACAACAACCCTGGAGGGGATGAGTCGAGCCGCAGCGTCAGTGGTACCGCCGCTGTTCGCAGCACCGAGATCTGGTGGCGTCGACAGCGAAAACGAGGTGGCAGCGCCGATGTCTCATGGACGACGGACTATGCCGCGCCGCTCAGGCCCCTGCTGGTCCTGCCGGCTGTGGATCTCAAGGTGCTTCGGGCCCTGGTGGAAAGCAAGGAGATGGGTACCCGTAGCCCCGCCGTAGAGCATCGATCGCAGCCGTTGCGGTCGCAAGGGCGATCGAGCTGGGTCCAGAAGCTGTGCAATTGCTCAAGGACTTGGGCAAGGGCTACAGCCCCCGTAAGGACGCAGCACCACGGGATCTGCCCAGCGACGCACTGATCCTGGAGGTGATCCGATGGGCTGCTCTCGGACTGGCAGTGGGTGGCGGGGCTATGCGCCACCTTCGGGGCCCGTCCCCATGAAGCGCTGCTGATGG
>NZ_JAHLYT010000007.1 GCF_025128095.1 Synechococcus sp. CS-1328
GTTGCGGCATTTGCGATCTTGGTTAACCAGCACGAAGATATCAATTCACTGCTGTCTCAGTTCGATTCCGACTTGGCTTTCCATTCCGGTGGAAAAGCGCTCGAATTCTGTCCGACGATCTATGCGCGACAGGCTCCTAGAGGCCCTGCTCTGCGGGGCCGACCGGGACCTGGGCCGGCTTGAACACCAGCACGCAGCTGGCGTGCCAGAGCCCGTTGTGCCAGCGCTCGCAGCACTGGCGGCAGGCCAAGTTGCGGCGGCGGCGCTGGTAGCGGGCCTGCAGGCCGCAGTGGGGACAGTGGGCGATCCAGCGGGTCGCGGTGGTGGGGACCGGGAAGCTGTGGCGCAGGCTCACCACGAAGTCGTGCTGGCGGGCGTTGATCGTGGCCATGCGGGCGCGGAAGTGGGGGCCGTGCACCTCGCGCAGGTCGAGGATCCGGTCCACCCAGGCGTGGATCATCTCGTGGCAGAGCGTGCCCAAGGTGGCCTGGCGCGGCAGGGGTTCCAGCAGCGGGCGCGACAGCACGATCTCGCAGAGGTCGCTGCCATCGGCGCGGCGGCCGCGGCGGTAGAGGCCGGCGGTGCGCGACAGGCGGCCATCGCTCCAGCGCAGCGTCACCAGCGGCTGCCCGCCGGGCGCCAGGCTGCCGTCGAAATGCTCCCGGTCGAGGCGGTGGAACAGGGGCAGCAGGGGCTCCAGGGTCATGGGGGTGGTGGTCCCGCTTCGACAGTCTGACCGGCCCGTCCGTCAGACTCCGGTGCTCTCTACTGCAGCCGCGCGCACATGGACTGGGGATTGGCCCGCATGATCGGTAGCAAGGTCCTGCTGGCCGGAGCCGGCGCCCTGCTTCTGTACTGGACCATCAGCGCCGTGCGGCTGGTGATCAGCGCCAGGGGGATCAACCCGCTGATCAAGCAGTTCTTCACCCAGGTGGCCAGCGGCCAGGTGGATGGGGCCTATCTGCTCACCACCAAGAACTACCGCTCCCACGTGAACCGCCAGCAGTTCATCCGCTTCCTGGCAGGCCTGCAGCTCAACAAGTACCGCAACCTCAAGAGCGGCCGCCCCCGCATTCAGGACGGCCAGGTCATCCTCACGGTGAAGCTCAAATCGGAAGGCAACGACGAACTGCCGCTCGATTTCACCTTCGCGAAGGTGGATGAGGCCTGGCGGGTGGACCGCATCCAGCGGCTGGCCGCGGCCTGATCCGTGTCCGCCGCCACTGACTCCCCTCAGACCTGCCCGACCCCGCCTCCGCACCAGCGGGCCGAGGAGCTGCGGCGGCTGTTGCAGCGCGCCGCGCACGCCTATTACGTGCTCGACGCCCCCGAGATGGAGGACCCGGTCTATGACCGCCTCTATCGGGACCTGCTCGATCTCGAGGCAGCGGACCCACAGCTGATCACGCCGGACAGCCCGACCCAGCGCGTCGGTGGGGCCCCGGCCGAGGGGTTCGTGAGCGTGGCCCACCGCATCGGCCTGCTCAGCCTCGATAACGCCTTCTCGCTCGAGGAGCTGGAGGCCTGGTACGGGCGGCTGCTCAAGGTGCTCGACCGTCAGCCCCAGCCCGGCGCTCCCCTGCCGGCCCTGGCGATGGTGGGCGAGCTCAAGATCGATGGCAACGCCCTGGCCCTCAGCTACGAGCACGGCCTGCTGGTGCGGGCCGCCACCCGCGGCGACGGCGAGCGGGGCGAGGAGATCACCACCAACGTGCGCACGATCCAGAGCGTGCCGCTGCGGCTGCAGCTCGAGCAGCCCCCCGCCTGGCTGGAGGTGCGGGGGGAGGCCTTCATCCCGGAGGCCACCTTCGCCGCCATCAATGCCGAGCGGCAGGCCAGCGGCGAGGCCCTGTTCGCCAATCCCCGCAACGCCTGCGCCGGCACCCTGCGCCAGCTGGATCCGCGGGTGGTGGCGGCCCGCCGGCTCGATTTCTTCGCTTACACCCTGCATCTGCCGGACGACTGGCAGCCCGCCGCCGCCGATCCCCAGCGCCCCACCGGCCAGTGGGAGGCGCTGCAGTGGCTGCAGCGGGCCGGGTTCCGGGTGAATCCCAACGCGGCGCTGCTCCACGATCTGGCGGCGGTGGAGGCCTTCTTCGCCCAGTGGGAGGAGGGGCGCAGGCAGCTGCCGTATGCCACCGACGGCGTGGTGGTGAAGCTCAACGCTCTGCGCCTGCAGGCCGATGCCGGTTTCACGCAGAAGGCACCCCGCTGGGCGATCGCGCTCAAATACGCCGCCGAGGAGGCCCCCAGCCAGCTGCTGCGGCTGACCTGCCAGGTGGGCCGCACCGGGGTGGTGACGCCGGTGGCCGAGTTCGAGCCGGTGCCCCTGGCCGGCACCACTGTGGGCCGCGCCACCCTCCACAACGCCGACCGCCTGGCGGAGCTGGATCTCCATGCCGGCGACACGATCGTGGTGCGCAAGGCCGGCGAGATCATCCCGGAGGTGGTGCGGGTGCTGCCGGAACTGCGGCCAGCGGCGGCTCAGCGGCTGACCTTGCCCCAGACCTGCCCGGAATGTGGCTCGGAGCTGGTGCGGGAGGAGGGCGAGGCGGCCACCCGCTGCGTCAACAGCAGTTGTCCGGCGATCCTGCGGGGTGCCCTGCGCCACTGGGTCAGCAAGGGGGCCCTCGATGTGGACGGCCTCGGCGGCAAGCTGATCGAGCAGCTGGTGGATCGGGGCCTGGTGGCCTCGATCGCAGATCTCTATCGCCTCGATGCGGCCCTGCTGGCCAGCCTGGAGCGGATGGGGGAGAAGAGTGCCGCCAATCTGGTGGCGGCCCTGGCGGCCTCCAGAAGCCAGCCCTGGCCGCGGCAGCTGTACGGCCTCGGCATCCATCACGTGGGGGAGGTGAATGCCAAGGCCCTGGCCCGGGCCTTCCCCAGTGCAACTGATCTGGCCGCCGCCGCGGCCGACAGCCCCGAGCGGATCATCGCCGTGTACGGCATCGGCGGGGAGATTGCCCAGAGCCTGCAGCAGTGGTTCGGTACCCCGGCCAACCAGGCCCTGCTGGCGGACCTGGAGCAGCTCGGCTTCTCCCTGGCCTTCAGCGCGGCCGAGCAGGAGGCCCTTGCCGGTCCCAGCGAGGGGGCCGCGGGCCCAGAGGCGCCCCTGGCCGGCTCCACCTTCGTGCTCACCGGCACCCTGCCCAGCCTCAGCCGCCGCCAGGCCCAGGAGCGGATCGAGGCCGCCGGCGGCAAGGTGACCGGCTCGGTGAGCAAGAAGACCAGCTACGTGGTGGCCGGCGACGAGGCTGGCAGCAAGCTGGCCAAAGCGGAAAGCCTCGGGGTGGCGGTGCTGGATGAAGCGGGATTGCTGGATCTGCTCAATGCTCCACCCTCCCCCTGATCCCTAGAGAGTGGCGCGTGCCGGAATCGCAGATGCAATGGGATCGGTTGTCATCGGCTTCGCCCTTTCGTCGCCGTGTGCCGTGCGTACGGCAAGGGACCTGAAGGTGTTGCAGTATCCCAGGGTGAAGCTGCTTCCGAAGGCCATTCCTGATTTGTGCTGTATGCAAGGCGACAGGTGAATGTGGGCCCCTGAGCCGAGGGATGTCATGGCTGAGGGTCAGCCTTGGGGCCAAGCTTTGGCCCTTCTCCGTGACCATTTCCGCTTCCTCCTCCTCGGACCTCGGCGGAGCCGAGATCACGGCGTACGCCCCGGCTCACCAGGTGTCCCTGGTCATCACCGGTGGCAACCAGCTTGAGGTGGTGGATCTGCGGGATCCCACCAATCCCGTGCCTCTACCGGGTCAGACACAGACACTCCCCGGCAGTGCCCAGAGCGTGGATGTTGCCGGGAATCTGGCGGCGGTGGCGGTGGCGGGGGGTGGGCTGGACCCGCGTATCGAGCCCGGGCAGGTGGTGTTCTTCACCCTGGCAGGCAGCGGTGGCTCCGTGACCCTCACTGAGGCCGGCAGCGTGGGGGTGGGCTATCTCCCTGATTCCCTCGCCTTCAACACCGATGGCAGCAAGCTTGTGGTGGCCAATGAGGGGGAGCCAAGTATTTTCTATGGCACGGCTGAGGGTATCGATCCTCCCGGCAGCATCTCAGTGATCGATGTCAATGCCACCAGCCCTGCGGCATCCAGCGTCACCGAACTGGGCTTTGACGCCCAGCAGACCGCCTACCTCAGGGCCCGTGGGGTGCGGATCAGTGGAGTGCCGGACACAACGGCCGCCACCGGGATTGAACCGGAATACGTGAGTGTGAGTGGCAACACCGCCTACGTCACCCTGCAGGAGAACAACGCGGTGGCAGTGGTGGATCTCAGCACCAACACCATTCGAGACATTCGTAGCCTCGGCATCAAGGACTGGAGCCGTGGCATCCCCTCTGCCACAGATGTGCCGTTCGAGATTCCCTATCAGGCCAGTGGTGATCTGCCAATGGCAGACCCTAATTTTCCTGACCAGCAGGTCGTGGCGGGTGGTCTGTCAGGCCTCTTCTTTGATCCGACCGAAAATCTCTACTACACAATCACCGATCGCGGTCCCCAAGCGAACGATATTCCATCCAGCTATCCGATTGCTGCCTTCCAGGGAGAGAAGATCTTTCAGGATCCATCTTTCACACCCACCATCTATGCCCTTGCCGGTGATGTGAATGGCATCAGCCTGATAGATGTGCTACCTCTTCAGGTTCCCTACCTCGATGCTCAGGGTCAGCTGCAGTTCCGCAATGCCACCGGCATTGGTGAACTGTTCACGGTTGATGCCACCCCCGGTGTCGAGGCGGTCAGCGGGATCGATGATGCTGCCTTCATGCCGGATGGAAGCGGTTCTTATGTTCCGGTGTCTGCCGATGCCTTTGGATTGGATACCGAATCGGTGGTGCGTTTCAGCCGCCCCGATCTGAACGGCGGCAATCCGGTATTCGCTGTTTCGGACGAGTACCGGCCTCAGATTGCCCTCTTCGATGCTGCTACGGGCCAGTTGATTCAGCGCTTTGTTCCTGAAGGAACTGACTTCAGCGCCATCACCTATGAGCCGGGCCGTGGAGATGTCCCTGGCTACACGGCTGATACCTTGCCGACTGTTTATGCCAATCGCCAGTCCAACCGTGGTTTCGAAGGCATGGCCTACAGCAGCACGGATGGATTGCTCTATGCCTTTATTCAGAGTCCCCTGCAGCCGGATGGTTTCAACTCCAGCTCCACCCTTCGCCGGATCCTGGCAGTCGATCCGAACACTGGTTCTCCGCAAGCAGAGTATCTCTACATTCAGTTTGGTGCTGCTAATCAGGACAAAATTGGCGATGCGGTGTATGACGCTGAACGTGATGTCTTTTATGTGATTGACCGTGACAGCGGCACGGCACGCAATTCCAATAAGGCAGTTCTGGAGTTTGACCTGGCCGCCGCTTCCAATGTGCTTGGTTACGACTGGCTAGGTGCGCTTGGCGTGGCTCAACCCGAGCAGCTGGATGCCGTCACCCTTTCAAACGCTTTGGTGTCAGCCGGTGTGGCCCAGGTTCACCAGAATGAGCTGTTCAACCTTCCCTCGATCGGTGCCAATCCGGCCTTTGACAAGGCCGAGGGCCTGGCCCTGCTGCCCGATGGCAGCCTGGTGGTGGGTTACGACAATGATTTCCTGGCCCAGGCCGGCCGGCCGGATAACCAGCTCAGCTTTGTGACCTTCACACCCCAGCCGATCGACACGTCTGATCGGGATGGTGGCTTCAATCCTGCTGTGCGGGATTTTTACGGCCTCCGCATGGCGGATGCCATCGCCACCTTCACCTATGAAGGCGAAGTCTTTACGATCACGGCCAATGAGGGTGATGGCCGGGTTCGGCCCGACACCCTCAATTTCGAGGCCACCCTGCCCGATGGCAGCACCTACTGGTACGGCACCGTGGACCCAGGCGCCGGCGTTGAGATCCTCGCCTCACTCCCAGACCCTTCCGATCCGACTGGGGCCACCACTCTGTTTGTGACGGCGGCAGAACAGCCGGGATTCCAGATGTTCCAGGCTGATCTGGGGGATGAGTTCTTCCTGAGTTCCACTCAGGGTGCTGTGGCAGATGATGATTTCTTCAACGATGAGTTGCGGAAATCTCGCCTCAAGACGGTGTCAGATTTCAACACTCCTACACAGGACTATGGCTATGGCGGCCGCTCCTTCACGATTTTTGATTCCAAGGGAAATGTCGCTTTCGATTCGGGAAATCAGCTTGAGGCCATCGCCGTATCCCTTGGGGTCTACGACGATGGCCGTTCCGATGACAAGGGAACTGAGCCCGAAGGAGTGACGACGGCTGTGATCGAAGGCCGCACCTATGCCTTCGTGGGGCTGGAGCGAGCCACGAGCTCAACGGTTCTGGTGTATGACATCACGAATCCCTACCAGCCTGTCTATTCCAATGCCCTGGTGAATGAGGGCTCCCTCTCCCCTGAGGGTCTGGAGTACGTGCCCACCCAGCCGGATGGATCTGGGTTCCTGCAGGTGGCGAATGAGGTATCCGGAACCCTCGATACCTACAGCATTGGCAATGGCGATATCTTCACCCTTGAGCTGTTCCATCTCTCTGATCAGGAGGCACAGGCTGCCGCGATTGGCGATGCACCCCGTCTCTCCGCTGTGTACCGGGCACTTGCAGATCAGGATCTTGGCAACGATGGCTTCAGCGATAACAGCCTCTTTCTATCTTCGGGCGATCAGTACATTCCGGGAGTGTTTGCTGATGCCTCCAGGCAGCTGTTTGGCGCCCCTGGGGTGGCTGACATCCTGATCCAGAACGAACTCGGCATTCAGGCCAGCGCCTTCGGGAACCACGAGTTTGACTTCGGCACCGCCTTGGTGAAGGGTCTGATTGATGGCTCCGCTGCCAACTACGCCGCTGGTCTCGATCCGTTGATCCCTGCCTTCCGTGGCACGGACTTCCCCTACCTGTCCGGCAACCTGGATTTTTCCACCGATCCCAATCTTGCTCCTCTCGTGGTGGCGGATGCTTCCGCGCCCCAGGGCAATGTGATCTCCGGCTCCACCCAGTTCCTGGTGGGTGGGGAGTGGATTGGCGTTGTGGCTGCCACCACGCCGACCCTGCAGACGATTTCCTCCCCCGGAGGCGTGGGCGCCTCCCCCTCTCCCTTCTCCGGCACACCCACTCCCGAGCAGCTGGATGCTCTGGCAGCAGTGATCCAGGCTGATGTGGATGCGCTGTTGGCAGCCAATCCCGGGATGAACAAGGTGATTCTGCTGTCGCATATGCAGCAGCTTTCTATCGAAGAGCAGCTGGCCTCTCGGCTCACAGGCGTTGACATCATTGTGGCCGGTGGATCCAATACCCGCCTCTTCGATGAGAATGATGCCATCCGGGCGGGAGATAGTCAGCAGGGTGATTATCCTGTTGGCCGCGAAGGTGTTGCCGATACTTCCCTCCTCGCCGCCGCCGATGGAAGCCCTGTGGCATTGGTGAATACCGATGGTAGTTATAAATATCTTGGTCGACTGGTTCTTGACTTTGATGGCAATGGCCTTCTCCTGCCGGAAAGCTACGACCCTGCTGTGAGCGGTGCCTTCGCCACCGATGAAGCTGGGGTGGAAGCTGTTGGGGGCTCGGGTCTGGAGGATCCGGAGATCGTGGCCATCGTGGCGGAGATCGAGAAGGCGATCGTTGCCAAGGAGTCGAATGTGTATGGCATCAGCAGTGTCTTTCTCAACGGAGAACGTGCCGGCGCCGAGCCCGACGGGGTCCGGACCCAGGAGACCAACCTCGGAAATCTCAGTGCTGATGCCAATCTGGTCCTCGCCAATCAGATCGCTCAGGAGCTGGGGGAAACCAGTCCCGTGGTCTTCTCGATCAAGAATGGTGGAGGTATTCGCGCTTCCATCGGTCAGGTGATCGTTCCTCCGGGGGGTACCGCTGCGGAGCGGCTGCCGAATGAAGAGATTCCCGGAGTGAAGCCGGCTGGGGGCATCAGCGAAGCCGACATCACCAAGGCTTTGGCCTTCAACAATAATCTTGCTTTGCTCACTCTCACCCGTAGTGAGATTGTTGCCCTGCTTGAGCATGGTGTTTCGGCGTTACCGAATGCAGCCGGGCAGTTTCTTCAGATCAGTGGAGCCCGCTTCAGCTTTGATTCTTCCCGTCCGGCAGGGGATCGGCTCGTTAATGCCGGGCTCTTCGGAGAGAACAATGAACTCTTGGCAGAGCTGGTTCGGGATGGAGAGATCGTGGGCAGCAGTAATGAGCTGTTCCGGATCGTCACACTCGATTTTCTGGCACGCGGCGGGGATGGCTATCCGTTCCCGGATATCAATCTCGATCGGGTCGATTATGTGAATCTTGGCACTGTCGAAAGTGGCGGCGTTGATACCGGTGATGGGGAGGCCACGTTTGCTGAAGACGGTACTGAACAGGATGCCTTGGCGGAATACCTGCTGGATCGTCATGCCCCAGATTCCGGTACGCCCTTCGCGGCGATCGATACTGACAGGAGTGGTGATCTTCGAATTCAGAACCTTGAGTTCGCTGTTGATTCCGTGCTTCCTGCTGCCACGACGCCCACGCCGGCACCTGCTCCAAGCCCCAGCCCAAGCCCATCAAGGCCTCCCGCGGATTCTCCCCTCGCCGACTTCGCCTCTGTGGAGTTCCTCGGCAATGGCGACGATCAGGTGCAGGGGACCGGCGGCAATGACTTCGTGTCCGCCGGCGGTGGCAACGACGCTGTGAACGGTGGCGCCGGTGACGACGACCTGCGCGGCAACGGCGGCGACGATCGGCTCGAGGGTGGTGAGGGCAACGACTTCCAGCGCGGTGGCCAGGGGCGGGACAGCGTGAACGGCGGCTTTGGCAATGACCAGCTCCTCGGTGATCGTGGATCCGACTCTGTGACCGGGGGCGAGGGGAACGACATTCTCAACGGCAATGGCGGGGACGACATCCTCTTCGGGGGTGCTGGGGCCGATCAGTTCCGCCTCTCCCCGGGGAACGATGTGATCGCCGACTTCTCCTTCGCCGAGGGGGACACCCTGGCGATGATCGCGGGACAGTCCTTCTCCCTGGGGCAGGACGCCGGAGGCAACACCCTCGTCGTGCGCGACGGCTTCGGGACCACCACCCTGCTGGGAATCTCCCTGCTGGACTTCCAGGCGCTCAGCCCCAGCCCCCTGGTGTTCCTTTGAGGGCCGCCGGGCTGGCGAGCCCGGCTGGAAGGCATCAGGATCCCTATCAGTGCTCCAGCCCTTGATGGTGATGCCTTCCTCCCCAGGCTCCGGCCCGGCTCCCCCTCCCCCGGCCGTCTTCCGCTGGATCAAGACCGAGTGCGGCCGGGCCAGCTACCTGGAGCTCGCGTCTCGCCCCGGTCTGGTGGCGACGCTGCGGCGGGCCTGGTTCGTGCTGATCGCGGCGATCCGCGACTGGCCCCTGCCGGATCCGGACGCGCAGACCGGGCCCTGATCCCGCGCCTGGATCTTGGCGCAAGGGCCCCTCAGCGTTCATCCCCCTGCTCCAGCGCCCGCTGGGCCGCTCGTCCCACCAGCCACACAGACGCCACGGTGGCGAGCACTCCGATCGCCCGCAGGGCCCACGTGCTGGCGTCGGCCTCGCCGTGCAGCACCTCCCCGAAGCGGGCCACGTCCCCGGCCAGGGCGCCGAGGGCGCAGAACAGCACCGTGCCCGGCAGGATGCCGATCAGGCCGATCGAGTAATCACGCAGGCTCACCTCGCTGAGCCCGTAGGCCAGGTTCAGCAGGCTGAAGGGAAAGGCCGGCGAGAGGCGGGTGAGCAGCACCAGGCGCAGCCCCTCGCGGCTCACCGCCAGTTCGATCGCCTGCAGTTTCGGCACCGCCGCCAACCGCCGCCGGGCCCAGTCCCGCAGCCAGTGGCGGCCGAGCAGGAAGGCGGCCACCGCCCCGAGGCTGGCGCCCACGAACACCACCACGCTGCCCCACCAGGTGCCGTAGAGGGCGCCCGCCAGCATCGAGGCCCACACCCCGGGCAGCAGCAGCGTGACCCAGAGGGCATACAGCGGCACGAAGGCCACCGCGCCGGCGGGGGAGCGCAGGGCGGGAAGGATCTGCTCGAGCAGGCCGGAGGCATCCATGGCACGATCCTGAACTGGCAGCATTCTGGAGAGAGAGCCTCCCTCCCTAGGCTGGTTGCTCATCCGCTGGTCCTGTCATGGCAGCACCGATGTCGGCGGCTCCGTTGGTGTCGGATCCGGTGGTGTCGGCCCAGGATCTGATCACGGGTCTCCCCCTCGATGGCCGGGGCGGCTGGCGGGAGTGGACCAGCCCGATCACGCCGCGCCAGCAGTGGAACGCCAACTTCGGCTACTGCGGCGAGACCAGTCTGATCAGCGCTGGCCTGGCCTACGGGCAGTACACCTCCCAGTGGACGGCGCGGGCGTTGGCGTCGCCCGGGGTGCCCCAGTGGCGGGAGAGCAGCCAGCTGCTGCTGGGGGAGAACGATGGCGCCGCCGCCCGGCGCATGAAGCTGCAGGCCGAACCCTTCGACACCCAGCAGCAGCGCACCACACCGGAGTTCCTGGCCTGGTGCAAGCAGTGGGTGCAGCGGGGCGCCGTGGTGATTCTGGGGGTGTTCAACAACGTGCGTCGCCTCGGCGAGCCCCTGGCTGGCGACTCCGTCTACGACCACATCGTGCCGGTCGTGGCTGTGGGGTCAGGCTCCGATCGGCCCTATGCGCCCGACGACACGATCACGATCAGCGACAACGGCCTCTACACCGAGGGCGCCGAGGTTCCCTTCCTGTTCACAGAGTCTTTCGCGGCGTTCCAGGGGAATCGCCGTCAGGCGAACGCCCCCCGCGGCAGCCTCTATACGCTGCGCGATACGCCGCCCAACTACGGCCTCGCGGTGAGCGGCGTGCGGGATCCCAGCGGGGTGACCGTGCCGGTGCGGCTGAGCGCCAGCCTCGATGGGGAGGGGCTTCAGAACCAGGCCGAGCTGCGGCAGCCCCCCGAGCCCCTGCCGCTCAGCCTCACCGCCCGGGTGACGATCCCGGATCCCTCCCAGGCCTATGTGCTCTATCGCTACGACGACTTCGCCAGCGTGCCGGTGAGCGGTTTCAACGCCGCTGCGGATCAGGCGGTGCAGCGCTGGCTGATTCCGCCCTTCTCCGGCCTGAGCGCCGAGGTGAGCGTGACGGGGTGGTCGGATCAGACGGTGGTGTTCCGGGCGGTGCCGGCCACGGCGGCCTGATCAGGAGCCTGGCAACCCTTGCCACGGTTGCTGTTGCGGGGGTCAGAGCCCCGCAAACCACTCGTAGCCCTGGTCTTCCCAGGTGCCGCGGCGCTCGCCCAGGCTGGAGGCCACCCGCAGGCCCGTGACCCACTTGCTGAGCTTGTAGCCCAGTTTGATCGGGGTGGCGATCCGCACCGGTGCCCCGTTCGCCGCCGGCAGGGGCGCCCCGTTCATGCCCGTGGCCAGCAGGGTCTGGGGGTGGAGGGCCGAGGCCCGATCCCAGCTGGAGAAATACTGATCGGCCGAGCTGATCTCCACGTAGCCCCCCAGGGGTGAGATCCCCGCCAGGCTGAGCACATCGCCCAGGCGCACGCCCGACCAGGCCACGATCGCCGACCAGCCCTCCACACAGACGTGGCGCATGATCAAGGTGTGCTGGGGCAGGGCCGCCAGGGCGGCCAGATCCAGGCTCTGGGGGCGGCTCACCAGGCCATCGACCCGCAGCCGGTAGCTGTTGGGATCAAGCTTCGGCACGCCATTGAAGCTGTTGACCAGCAGGGCTGCCGGATCCACCTGATCGGGCCGGAACAGCGGCACCGGCCCGCGACCCTGCAGCAGGGCTTCGAGGCGTTCGTTGATCGGTTGGGTGGCTTCGCCCACCGACGCGCTGAGGTCATTCAACGCACAACCGCCCAGCAGCAGCGAGGAGCCACCGGAGACGCCAAGGCCCAGCAGCTGGCGGCGGTTGAGCAGGGGCGGGCGGGGCATGGCAGGGATCAGGCGAGCATTGAGATTCAGGCGGGCATCCACTCAAGCGAGCATGGAGCGCAGCAGCCGCATCCCGCCGATCCGCCACGACATCAGCACGTGGGCGATCAGCAACAGAGCGATGGAAGGAATCGTGGCGAAATGACAGACCCGCAGGGTCTGCCAGGCGGTGACACCGAAGGCCTCCCCGAAGGCAAACAAGCCCGAAAGCCACCAGAACTGAGCCGGCTTATACATCGCCAGGCCGGTGATCAGGCTGAAGCCCAGCAGGATCAGCATCAGGCTGTACACCAGCCGGTGGCTGGCCAGCTGGCGCTTGCCAGCGTTGCCGCTGCCCTTGAGGGTGCTCAGATCACCGGCCTGGGCCAGTCGCCGACGCCGCTGGACCAGCAGCAGGCCGATCCAGACGCCGAGGTTGAGGGCGTAGAGCCCCATGAAGCCGAAGTGCCAGTCGCGGCCGCCGGCCAGCCAGCCCCCCAGCGTGAACAGCTCCGGCATGGTGACCCCGTCCCGGCCGCCGAACACGGGATTGGCGTTGTAGATCTGCAGGCCACTGGCCGCCATCACCAGCAGCACCAGCAGGTTGAAGCCATGGAAGGCCCGGGTCCACCAGGGCGCGTGCCGGATGCGGGCGGGCTGGACCGGAACCTCGGGCATGGGTGATGGGGATCCTGAAGGGGATACCGGTGAGCCTGGCCGATGGATTGCTGGAGGCATGTCTCGGGTCGCCCATCACCGGTTCGCACACTCCGCTTCGCACGCGCCGATTCGTACCTCGCTGACCTGCACGTGCACACCGCTCAGATGGGTGCAATCGGTCTACAGGCCATCGCCGTCGATGGCGTCCTGATGGCTCAGTTCCCCTGACCAGTAGGTTATCTCGACTCCACCAGATGGTCCGCTGATGGCCCCGCGCCGCTCCAGTTTCCTTGGCGATTTCAAGGCCTTCATCAACAAGGGCAATGTGGTTGACCTTGCGGTGGCGGTGGTGATCGGCGGCGCCTTCGCCAAGGTGGTGGATGCAGTGGTGAGCCTGGTGATGACCAGCCTGCTGGAGCCCGCGCTCAAGGCTGCCCAGGTGGACTCGATCAACGCCTGGCCGGCAGGCGCCGTGATCGTGGCGTTGATCAACTTCCTCGTGATCGCCTTCGTGGTGTTCCTGATCGTCAAGGCGATCGAGGCCACCAAGCGGAAGGAGGAGGCGGTGGCACCCCCTGATACCCAGGCTCAGCTGGCTTCGGCGGTGACCCGGCTGGCCGAGGCACTGGACCGGAAGGGGCTGTAGGGGCGGCCGCAAGAGCCAACCCGCTCGATCTCCCTTCGAGATCACTGCGTGTGTAGGCGAGCTCAGCCGGGCTGGCCGCACCTCGGACACGCCTACGGTTACTGGGCTGAATCCGGGAGTCGAGCACCATCGCCCGCCGCGAGCGATCCACCGCCTCAGGAGCCAACCGAGGCTTTGCGTCCGGTCCACGAACCGTGAGCGCGCCACCGGGCGGACCGGAGGAGCAGCTGGTGGAAAAGCTGCGGCGGATCGAGGCTCTGTTCTCCAGGCCTGGCACAGACGGCGAGCGGGTGGCGGCCGAGCGGGCCCGCGAGCGCATCCAGGGCCGTCTGAAGGAGCTGGCGGCCGAGGAGCCCCCGGTGGAGTTCCGCTTTTCCCTCGCCGACCAGTGGTCGCGGCACCTGTTCGTGGCCCTGTTGCGGCGCTACGGCATCCAGCCCTACCGGTATCGCGGTCAGCGGCGCACCACGGTGATGGCGCGGTTGAGTCGCGCCTTCGTGAATGAAACGCTCTGGCCGGAATTCCAGGAGCTGCAGCAGACCCTCTCGGCCTACTTCGATGCCCTCACCGACCGGGTGATCGAGCAGGCCCTGGAGGTGAAGGCGGGCGAAGCGGAGGAGCGGGCCGAGCCAGCGCAATTGGAGCCGACGGACCATCAGGGGTCGTTGCTGTAGCAGAGCGCCCGAAACCGCCCCAGGGCTCAGCTTCAGGCCGCCCAGTTCTCCATCCACAGGCCTGGCCTTGCAGAACAGGTCGATGTGATCAAAGGTTCACGCGCCATGGCGTCAATCTGGGCAAGGCTGTCAACGGGAAACTTTCCCTGCAGTCTGCCGATCGATTCCTTGATGAAGTTCTGATGCCGCGTGTCTCGGCGTCCAGCGGTCTTCGCGGTGAGCGCCAGCATCGTGGCGCCGTTGGTTTTGATCATTAGCTGCCAACTCCAGGCTCCTGTTCGCTGAACGGTCCGAGGATTGGCCTGCCATCGCCTTCGCATCAGCCAGAGACGTCGGGCTCAGACCAGATCGGCCAGCCGCCCCCGCGCCAGCATCGCCTGGGCTTCGGCTTCGGCCAGGTTGGCGCGGCATTCCGCTACCACCTCCGCGGGCGCCTTGCCGGCGAAGTTGGGGTTGGCGAGGCGGCCAGCCAGGCCCTTGATCTCCTTCTCGGCTTTGGCGATGTCTTTCTCGAGGCGGCCGCGCAGGGCGTCGAGATCCACCAGGCCCTCGATCGGTAGCAGTACCTGCAGTTCGCCGCTCACCGCGGCGAGGCAGCGTTCGCTCCCCATCGCCGCCGTCGAGGCAGCCGGATCGTTCGCCGCAGCCTGGGTTGAGGCAGCTGGATCACGCACCTCCACGGAGGCGGCGCGGGTGAGGGCGGTGATGTCGCCGCTGGCTGCGTTCAGCACCGCCGCCAGCTCCGGTCGGCCGGTGACGAACACCACCGGTGCCGGTTGGGAGGGCTTGAGGCCCGCCACGGCCCGCAGGTTGCGCACTACTCGGATCGCTTCGATCAGTTCGGCGAACTGGGCTTCCAGGGGGGCGTCAAGGGCGGCCTCGTCCACTGCCGGCCAGGGCTGCAGGGCGAGGAAAGTGCCCTCGGGTGCGCCGGTGAGCCCGTGCCAGAGCTCCTCGCTGAGGTGGGGCATCAGCGGGTGCAGCAGCACCAGCAGCTCTGCCAGCACCTTGGCCAGCACCTGGCGGGCCACACGCTGATCGGCCAGGACTTCGGCGCTGAGCGGCTCGCCCGGGGTGTCGGCCTCGCTGGCAGGGCGGGGATTGAGCCGCCGCTTGAGCAGCTCGATCGTCCAGTCGCAGACCTCGTTCCAGGCGAACTCGTAAAGCCCCTTGGCGGCTTCCCCGAGGCCGTAGCAGCCGTAGCGCTCCGCCGTTTCGCGGTTCACCCGCCCCAGGCGCGAGAGGATCCAGCGGTCGGCCAGGGTCAGCGCCGCCGGATCGGGATCCCCGAGGCTGGCGGGGGTCTCACCCGCCAGGTTGATCAGGGCGAAGCGGGTGGCGTTCCAGAGCTTGTTGGCGAAGTTGCGGGCCGCCTCCACCGTGGCCGAGCTGCCGCTGCTGCGGTCGTAGTCGAGGCGGATGTCCTGGCCGGCGCCGGCCACCTCCCGCACCAGGGCGAAGCGCAGCGCATCGGCGCCGTAGCGCTCGATCAGCGGCAGCGGGTCGATGCCGTTGCCGGCGCTCTTGCTCATCTTGCGGTTGTTTTCATCCCGCACCAGGCCGTGGATCATCACGTCGCGGAAGGGGATCCAGGTGTCGCGACCGCCCACCGGCAGCTCGCCCTCCTGCAGGAAGGCGCCGGCCAGCATCGTCATCCGCGCCACCCAGAAAAAGATGATGTCGAAGCCGGTCACCAGCACGCTGGTGGGATACCAGGTGGTCAGGTCGGCGGCGTTCTCGTCGGGCCAGCCCAGGGTGGAGAAGGGCCAGAGGCCGCTGGAGAACCAGGTGTCGAGCACGTCGGGGTCCTGCTCCAGCTGCAGCTCCCGCCCGGCCGCCCGGCTGGCGTCACCGAACTGGGTTTCCGCCTTGGCCAGGGCTTCAGCCGCATCGCGGGCCACCACGTAAGGAGTGGCGTCGGTGATCACGCCGCCGGTCTCACTCACCACGAACCAGGCGGGGATGCGGTGGCCCCACCAGAGCTGGCGGCTGATGCACCAGTCGCGGATGTCGGTGAGCCAGTCGCGGTAGACCTTCTCCCAGCGCTGCGGCACGAAGCGGGGCTCGCCCCGATCGAGGGCCTCGCGGCAGCGGGCCGCCAGCGGCTCGGCTCGTGCGAACCACTGGGTGGAGAGCAGCGGCTCCACCGGCACCTTGCCCCGATCTGAAAACGGCACGCTATGGCGGTGGGGCTCCACCTTCACCAGGAAGCCCTCGGCCTCCATGGCCGCCACCACCGCTTGGCGTGCCTCGAAGCGATCCAGCCCGGCGAAGCGGCCGGCGGCGGCGTTCATCGTGCCGTCTTTCGCCATCACCGTGATCTGCGGCAGGCCATGGCGGGCGCCGATGGCGAAGTCGTTGGGGTCGTGGGCGGGGGTCACCTTGACGCAGCCGGTACCGAAGGCGGGATCGACGTGCTCATCGGCCACGATCGGAATCGTGCGGCCCACCAGCGGCAGGGTGATCGTCTGTCCCACCAGGGCGGCGTAGCGGGGGTCGCTGGGGTGCACCGCCACGCCGGTGTCACCCAGCAAGGTTTCGGGGCGGGTGGTGGCCACCACCAGATGGTCGACGGTTTCGGCACCGTTCTCGCTGCCATTGGCGGCTGAACTCTTGGCGCCAGCCGTGAGCGGATAGCGGAAGTGCCAGAGGTGCCCGTCGAGCTCCTTCATCTCCACCTCGAGATCGCTCACCGCCGATCCCGAGGCCGGGCACCAGTTCACCAGGTACTCGCCCCGGTAGATCAGGCCCTGCTCGTGCAGCCGCACGAAGGCTTCCACCACGGCTTTGTTGAGGCCGGGATCGAGGGTGAAGCGCTCCCGCTTCCAGTCCACTGAGTAGCCGAGCCGGCGCAGCTGACCCACGATCGTGCCGCCGCTATCGGCCTTCCAGCTCCAGGCGCGCTCGAGGAAGGCATCGCGGCCCAGGTCGTCCTTGCTGCCGCCCTCGGCCTTGATCTGTTTCTCCAGGATCGACTGCACTGCGATCGAGGCGTGGTCGGTGCCGGGCAGGCAGAGCACGTTTTTGCCCTGCAGGCGCTGAAAGCGCACGATCGTGTCGATCAGGGCCGTCTCGAAGCCATGGCCCATGTGCAGGCTGCCGGTCACGTTCGGCGGCGGGATCACCACCGAGAACGGCTCACCCGGCGCGTTCGGATCGGGGTGGAAGGCGCCGGCCGCTTCCCAGGCCGCCTGCCAGCGGGCTTCGGTGCCGGCCGGGTCGTAGGTCTTGGCAAGGGGCTCGGCAGGCACAGGGGGGGCACGGACGTGCGCCCATCGTCTCAAAACGACGAAGGCGGCTCCAAGGGACAGGCTTCAGCTCAGCAGCGCCAGCTCCTCCTGGAACGGGCTGCGCGCCAGCAGTTCCGCCAGGCCCAGCCGCTGCCGCCACAGGCTGATCGGCTCCTGCCAGCCCTCCTCCCAACGCATCGCCAGCAGCCGGTGACCCAGGGTCTCGGCCAGCTCGAGCCCGAAACGGATGCCCGCCCAGATGGCGCCATGATCCGCGCTCTCCTGCTGGCCATGGAGGATCCAGGCGGCGAGGATCGCCACCGATCCCGGCTGGTGCAGGGCCTGGGCGTAGTAGGTGGCGCCAGCCGCCTCGCCGGCCAGGGTGATCGGCAGCCCCAGCACCGCGTGATGCAGGTCGTGGGTGGAGCGCAGTCGCTGCAGCAGGTAGGCCCCGTCCCCTTCCAGGGACGTGAGCTGAGGTGCCGGCGTTGGCTGCAGCCCCAGCCGCTGCAGGCGCTCCTGGTGGAGGCGGCCCAGGCTGCCGGTGGGCATCGCCGCCAGCGCGTCGGCGTCGGGCCAGGGGCCCCGGTAGCGCTCCCGGGCCAGCGCCAGCAGCAGGGGATCCTCAAGCAACCGGGCTCGTCCGGCTTCCCCCAGGCCTGAGTTGCTGATCACGTCCAGCATCGGGAGCGCATGCTCCAGGGTGTGGTCGGGATCGCGGGCTGTCTCGAGCAGACCCACCGTCGCCCGGAGGGCCCGGCGGCGCAGCTGGGGATCGATTCTCATCAGGACGTCGTCAAGGGGAATGGGACTGCTCAGCCCTCCGCCAGCCTCGCCAGGTAATCCTCCAGCCGGCCGGCATTGATCCAGCCGGTGGCGATCGTTTTGGTGTGGGTTGGACTCACCCGACCCCGGTGGATGTGGGACAGCCCGGCCGGAAAGATCACGAGCTTGCCCCGCTCGGCCTCCTCGTGGTGCTCCTGCCAGTGGAACTCGGTGCCCCCCTCCGGCAGGCTGTTGCCGTAGAGGATCCAGGCGAGCACGCGGCGATTCGGCTCGGTGGCCTCCTCGCTCAGGGTCCAGTCGCAGTGCCAGCTCCTGAAGCCCTCGCCGGGGGCGTAGCGCTGCAGGTTGAAGATCGGGTTGACGAACAGGGCCTGTTCCGGGCAGCACTGTCGCAGCAGTGGCCGCTGCTTCAGGTACTGGTTCAGGCCGGCGCTCACACCGCGCACGATCACCTCGGCCAGGGCGAAGGATTCCGGATCGTTGCGGTCGATCGCCACCAGGCTGATGTCGGTGGAGATCTTGTCGGGCTCCTGGTCCTGGTCGCCGCCGCTGGAGAAGGCCACACCCCGGCGCTGCAGGTCGGGGCGGCGATCGAAGAAGGCGATCACGCCATCGGCAAGGGCCTCGTAGCCGGCATTGCGGTAGGAGCCGATCAGGCGCATGGACCCTCTCCAGGCATGGCATCGTTGCCGCCGCCGTCGACCCAGGGCACCGCCAGCAGGGCTTCCAGGGCCTGCCACCGCTCCGGCGCCACCACCCGCTCACTCAGGCCCAGCTGCTCCAGGGCCGCTGCCGCCGCCTGTCGATCCACCGGCCCCTCGCCCGTCAGGGGCAGCACCAGCACCTGCTGCTCGGCCGGATCCGCCATCACCTGCAGGCCCAGATCCTCCAGGTCCCGCTCGAAGAACAGGCGCCGCATCCGGCGGGTGAGCACCGGCCCCAGGGCCGCGGCGAAGGCCTCCAGGTCGTCACGGTCGCGGCCGGCGCCGCAGTTGAGCGCCAGCCAGATCAGCAGCTTCGCCCAGCTGTCGCGGGTCCACAGGGGCGCAAAGCTCTGGCGGTGCTGCCGCACCAGTTCGGCGATGGCGAAGTCGAACAGGGTGGCCTGCAGCGCCGCAGCAGAAGCCGCAGCAGAGGGCGGGGAATCGGCCGCGACATTGGCCTGGGAATCGGAAGCCATCGGGTCATCCTCCCGCCAAGATCGGGTCATCCTCCCGCCAAGGTCGCCGCCAGCGGGCAAACTGCAGAGGCAACGTCCCTGGAGACGCCTGATGCCCCTGGATCTCAACGACCCGGAGCTCGAGTTCGCCGATCTGGTGACTGCCTACCAGAGCTGGGTGATGGCCGTCATCAACGACGAGAAGCTCGGTGGTGAGCCCCTGCTCACCGAGGACATCGCCGACGATGCCCTCAATGCGATGCGCTTCCTGCCCGATGTGGTGACCAGCGCCATCGAAACCACCCTGGCCCGCGTCTACGACGTCGATCCCGACGAACTGGCCTCGCTGCTCTACCCCGAGGACTGACCCGCGTGGCCTCAGGCGCCTACGTGCTCGGAACCGAGCCACCCGAGCGGGAGCGGCTGCGCCTGCAGCATGAGGTCTGGTTGCCCCTGGCCCAGGCGGCCTGGGAGCGGGCCCAGCTGGCCCCGGGTCAGCGGGTACTCGATCTGGGGGCTGGACCGGGCTTCTGCAGTGTGGAGCTGGCCCGGGCGGTGGGGGCGAAGGGCCGGGTGCTGGCGCTGGAGCACAGCGACACCTACGTGGAGCACGCCCGTGCGGCGGGTGCTGCCGCCAACCTTGCTCAGCTGGAGGTGCGCCACCACGATCTCGCCGGTGATGGGCCGCTCGACTGGGGGCGGGAGGCCGGCAGCTTCGATCTGGCCTGGTGCCGCTGGCTGGCCATGTTTCTCTCCCGGCTGGATCCCTTCGTGGCACTGCTGGGGCAGGGGCTCAAGCCGGGCGGCCGCTTTGTGGCGCATGAATACATGCATTGGGGCACCTTCGCCCTGCATCCCTATGGCGAGGCCGTGGCCCGCTTCGGCAGGGCCGTGCGGGCCAGCTTCCGCGAGGCCGGTGGCGATGAGGATGTCAACCGGCGCCTGCCGGCCCTGTTGGTGAGCCGTGGCTTCCGCATCGACGATCTGCGGCCGCTGCCGGTGCTGGGACGTGGCGGCGATGGCTGGTCTCAATGGATGGAGCGGTTCGTGAGCCTCTACGGCGAGGAGCTGATCCGCCAGGGCCGCTGGAGCGAGGCGGATGCCGAGGAGGCAGCGGCGGAAATGGCGGCGGCACGCTCCGATCCCGGCAGCTACTGGGTGGGGCCCACGGTGCTCGAACTGCGGGCCACGCGGGTGGGCAGCTGACGGATGGCTGAGCGCCCCCCCAGGATGTCGCTGCCGTCTTGGGGGCGGCTCCGGCGCCACTTCCCGGCCGCCCTGCCCCTGGCCGTGCTGTTGCTGGTGATCGTGGCCTGGTCGCTGAGGAGCGCGGTGCAGTGGCTCGGCCGTGATGCCGATCCCGCCACCCCTGGACTGCGTTCCCAGCTCCGCGCCACCTCTCTCGAGGGTCTGGAGCCGGTCTCCGGTCCGCAGTTGAGGGGCACCTTCTACATGGGAATCGTGCTCGACCAGGATCAGATCGTCAATGCCCAAACCTACGCGGATCTGAACAAGCGGGTGGACAGTCTCACCCAGATGTTCCGCACCATTTATCCCGATGTGACGGTGCAGGTGCAGTTGTTCCACAGTGAGACTCTGATCCCGCAACTGACGGCCAGGGTTCGCAGTGGCCTCGGCCCTGACCTGCTGCTGGCCAGTGGACTGATTGCCGGCGATCTCTATGCGCTGGGTCTCTCGGAGTCTGTGTTGATGACGGCCCAGGAGCAGCAGCAATTCAACCCGGGAGCTCTCGAGCGCCTGCGATTGCCGGATGGGCGGCTGAGCGGTGTGCCGCTGTTGTTCCATCCGGAGGTGATCTGCTTCAACCGCAGCAAGATCAAGACCAGTCCAGCCACGCTGGAGGAGCTGCTGCAGGCCAGTTCCGAGGGGCTGAGGGTGGGCCTGTCCGTCAACCCGATCAAGATCTACTGGACGGCCGGTGCCCTCGGTGCCGATCAGTCCCTCGTGAGGGTGATGCAGGGCGAAACCCTCTCGCCGGAACTGCGCCAGCGCCTGCTGGGCTGGCTGAGTTGGTTGCAGTCCGCCAGCCTGCAGCAGCGGGTCACCATCTATGCCGATCAGGGGCAGGTGCTGGACGACTTCCTCAACGACCGGCTCGACTGGATCAGCTGCAGCAGCATCAACATCCCGACCCTGCGGCGCAAGCTGGGTCCGCGGCTGGGGGTGGCGACCATGCCGTCCGGCCCCGGCGGTGAGCCCACCCCGATCTCCCGGGAGCGGGTGATGGTGTTCGGCAGGAGCTCAAGCCCGGATCAGCGCCGGATCGCCAAGGCGATGGCGAGCTTTTCGATCAACCCCCTGATCCAGCGCAGCATGACCATCGGCACCTTCTCCCTGCTGCCGGTGAATCGGTTCGTGCCTCCACCGGTGAGCAGCTCCTCGACCCTGAGGGCGCTGGTGGAATCCCAGCGCCAGTCCAATGCCACCGAGCCGTTGCTGGATCTGCTCCGCCCTGGGGATCCCCGCCTGGTGGCGCTGGACCAGACCCTGGTGCAGCTGGTGTTCGGTGCCCTCAGCCCTGAGGAGGCCACCGAGGCCCTGATCCGCGACCTGCAGCCTCAGCCCTCCCTCCCGTCCGGCCGATGATGCATTTGGTGCAGGAAGCCCTCGGTTGGTTCGGCTATCTCGAGCGGGGCTCCGTGCAGGCGCAGCTGCTGCTGGTGGTTCTGCCCCTGCTGGGGCTGCATCTGCTCAGACGGCGGTGGCGCAGCCGCCCGCCACTGGCTCACCTGCTGCTGCCCCTCACCCTGGCTCTGATCGGTCTGGGAATCGGCCTGCTGGCCTGGGCGGGTCAGCCCTACGGCCTGGCCTTGTTTCTGCTGCAGCTCCGTTCAGCCTGGTATGGGCTGGATCTGCTGCAGCTCCTGCTGGCGCGGCTGCTTCCACCCGCACCCCTGCATCAGCTGCAGAGTCGCCTGATTCGCCCGGCCTTTCTGGTGCTGGCGGCGATGGCCCTGATCAACCAGCTCGACAGCCTCGCCGATCTGGCGCTGATCTCGATCGGCACCTGGTTCGGAGTGCAGCTGGATCTGGGCCAGCTGTTTCTGTCGCTGGTGATCCTCTATCTGGTGGTGGTGGGCTCAGGTCCGCCGGCGGCGGCCCTGGCCCTGTTGTTCAAGCAGGTGCTCGATATCGATGAGGGCAGTCGCCGTGCCGTGCAGCTGCTGTTCCGCTACCTCGTGGTGGCGCTCGGCGTGGTGTGGGTCTGCAGCCATCTCGGCCTCAATGCCACCGCGATCCTGGCGATCGCCGGCGGGCTCTCGGTGGGGCTGGGGTTCGGCATCAAGGAGGTGTTCTCCAATTTTGTCAGCGGCCTCTGGTTGCTGTTCGAGGGCTCGGTGCGGCCCGGCGAAGTGCTGTTCATCGATGGGGATCCCTGCGAGGTGCGCAGCCTGGGCCTGCGGGCGGCGGTGCTCTGGCGCGACCGCGACAACGCCGAGCTGGTGATCCCCAACCAGACCTTCTTCACCAGCACCACCACGACCTACACCGGCAGCGATCGCATGCGGCGCTCCCAGGTCAGTGTGGGGGCGGCCTATCGCCATGATCCCGAGCAGGTGGTGGCGCTGCTGGAGGCCACGGCCCGCGCCCAGACCCGCGTGTTGCCCTTTCCGCCGCCCAAGGCTCTGGTGCTGGGTTATGGCGAATCGTCGATCAATTACGCCCTGCGCTTCTGGATCGCCAATCCGATGGACAACGTCTCGATCTGCAGCGAAGTGAATATGGCGGTGTGGAAGGCCTTTGATGCTGCGGGCATCGAGATTCCCTTCCCCCAGATGGTCGTTAAGACCATCGAGCCGGCCAGTCCCGTTTCCGTTCCCCCCTCAGCGCCTGATCAATAGGGTTCGGGCACCTGCTGGATCCCGATGAGCACGCTGCCGTCCGCTCCTTCGGGACGCCAGATCCAACCGGCAGACGCCCTGGCTGATCCCCATGCCCGCGCCGGCCCGGAGCTCCTGGCCAGCCTCGGCAGTGATCCCGCCGCTGGCCTCAATGCCACTGAGGCGGAGGCGCGGCTGCGGCGCCAGGGCCCCAACACGCTCACCAGCCGCAGCGGGCCGCCGGCCTGGTTGCGCTTCCTCGGCCAGTTCCACGATCCGCTGCTCTACACCCTGCTGGCGGTGGGGGCGATCAAGGCGCTGATCGGTGATCCGCGGGAAGCCCTGGTGATCTGGAGCGTCACCCTGATCAATGCCGTGATCGGCTACGTGCAGGAGAACCGGGCCGAAACCGCCATCGCCGCCCTGGCCCGCTCGGTGCGCACGGAGGTGACCGTGATCCGCGGCGGCCAGCCCCGGCGTCTGCCCTCCGAGCAGCTGGTGGCCGGTGACCTGGTGCAGCTCGAAGCCGGTGACAAGGTACCGGCCGACCTGCGCCTGCTGCAGGCCCGTTCGTTGCAGGTGGATGAATCCGCCCTCACCGGCGAATCCCAGCCTGTGGCCAAGGGCACGGCCGCCGCGCCCCTGAACACCCCCCTGGCGGAGCGCAGCGGTATGACCTTTGCCGGCAGTTTCATCACCGCTGGCCAGGGCCAGGGCCTGGTGGTGGCCACGGCCGATGCCACCGAGGTGGGACGCATCTCCACCTCGCTGCAGGAACAGGTGAACCTGAGCACGCCGCTCACCCGGCAGTTCGCCCGCTTCAGCACCACGATCCTGTGGATCATCCTGGTGCTGGCCCTGCTCACCTTCCTGGTGGGATTGCTGCGGGGCCGTGCTCCGGCCGAGATGTTCGACGGCGCTGTGGCCCTGGCGGTGGGGGCGATTCCTGAAGAACTGCCGGCGATCGTGACCATCACCCTGGCGATCGGGGTGAACCGGATGGCACGCCGCAACGCGATCATCCGCAAGCTTCCGGCGGTGGAAGCCCTGGGCAGCACCACGGTGATCTGCTCCGACAAGACCGGCACCCTCACCCAGAACCGGATGACGGTGCGGGAGGTGTACGCCGGTGGGGTGGTGCTGCGCCTGGAGGATCTCTGGCCCGAAGCCCCCGCAGCGGCCCCCGAACCCCAGGCCCCCGAACCCGATGCCGCCGATCCCTTCGCGGCCGATCCTCTTGCTGACAACGTGGCCCTGCGCGAAACCCTGCTGGCGGGCCTGCTGTGCAACGACGCCCGCCCCAGCCAGGACGAGACCCTGCTGGGGGATCCCACCGAAACCGCCCTGCTGGTGGCGGCGCAGTCTGCTGGATTGGATCGGGACCGCTCCCTCGATCGCCACCCGCGCCGCGATGCCATCCCCTTTGCGGCGGAGCAGCAGTTCATGGCGACCCTGCACGGCAACGCGCGCATCCTGGTGAAGGGATCGGTGGAAACCGTGCTGGCCCGCTGCAGCCACCAGCTTGGGGCCGATGGCCGCGAGCAACCCCTGGTGGCGCCCACGATCGAGGCGGTGGTGACCGCCATGGCCGGCCGCGGTCAGCGGGTGCTGGCCTTTGCGGTGGGGCGGGCTGAACCGCGTCAGACGCGGCTCGAACCCGACGACGTGGCCGCTGATCTGGTGTTTCTGGGGCTGCAGGGCATGCTCGATCCGCCCCGTCCGGAGGCGATCCAGGCGGTGGCGGCCTGCCAGGCCGCCGGCATCACCGTGAAGATGATCACGGGGGATCACCTCGAAACCGCCCGTTCGATCGCCCGTCAGATCGGCCTGGGCCGGCCCGCTGCGGCGGGACAGGGGCGTGAGGTGCGGGCCCTGGAGGGTAGGGAGCTGGAGGCGATGAGCCCCGACCAGCTGGCGGCCTGCGTGGGCGAGACCGATGTCTTCGCCCGGGTGGCCCCGATCCAGAAGCTGGCCCTGGTGCGGGCCCTGCAGGCCGGTGGTGCCGTGGTGGCGATGACTGGCGATGGCGTCAACGATGCCCCTGCCCTCAAGCAGGCCGATATCGGCATCGCCATGGGCCGCGGCGGCACCGAGGTGGCCCGCGAGGCCGCCGACATGCTGCTCACCGACGACAACTTCGCCTCGATCGAGGCGGCGGTGGAGGAGGGGCGCGCCATCGCCCTGAATCTGCGCAAGACCCTGGCCTTCGTGCTGCCGGTGAATGGGGGCGCCTCGATGACGATCCTGTTTGCGGCCCTGTTCGGCCTGGAGCTACCGGTCACGGCGCTGCAGGTGCTCTGGTTGAACATGATCAATGCCCTGCTGATGTCGGTGCCGCTGGCCTTCGAGCCCAAGGCGCCCCTGCTGATGCAGCAGCCCCCCCGGCCGCCGGGCCAGCCGCTGCTCACCCCCGCCCTGATCCAGCGGGTGCTGCTGATCTCCCTGTTCAACTGGGCGCTGATCTTCTCTCTCTTTTCCTGGGGACAGGCTCAGGGCGGCTCTCTGGAGCTGTCGCGCACCATGGCGATCCAGGGATTGGTGCTGTCTCAGGTGGTGTATCTGCTGAGCATCTCCCAGATCGGCAAGCAACCGCTGCGCTGGATCCGTCGCGGCTGGCAACAGTTCACCCAGGCGCCGGTGTTGATGCTGGGTCTGGGTCTGGCGTTGCTGTTGCAGGTGGTGTTCAGTCAGCTCGGCTGGATGAACGCCTTCTTCGCAACGGCGCCGTTGGGCATGACGCAGTGGTGGATCTGTGCATTGCCGATGCTGCCGATGATTCCGCTGGCCGTTCTGGCGGAGTGGATCGATCCCACCACGGGTCGGCATGAACGCTCTGCCAGGTGATCGGTCGCATCGTGTAGGACCTCCGTGGCTGCCTGAATGACCACGACCCGCTATGTTCGGTGTGTTCATCACATCGACCCAATGCTCACGGGATCCGATCTACTCGCCAAGGTCAAGGAACTGGGCGATGTCTCCAAATCCGAACTGGTCCGCAGCTGCGGCTACGTCAGCACCAAAAAAGACGGCAGCGAGCGGCTGAACTTCACCGCTTTCTACGAAGCTCTGCTCGAAGCCAAGGGCGTCAGCCTCGGCGACGGCGGCAGCAAAGGCGTTGGCAAAGGCGGCCGCAAGCTGAGCTACATCACCAAGGTGCAGTTCAACGGCAACCTCCTGGTCGGCAAGGCCTACACCGCCATGCTCGGCCTGCAGCCCGGCGAAGAGTTTGAAATCAAGCTCGGCCGCAAGCAGATTCGTCTCGTGCCGGTCGGCGGCATCGACGACGAGGAGTGAGCTCTACGGGGGCCTGAGGGCTCCCTGAAGGTTCCGTGTGATGGGTCGCTGTGGCACCTGCGCCATGGCGGCCCATCCGCGACGTTGCTGTTGTGGCCATCACTCCAGCTGCAGCGTGCCACGGGTGCGTTGGCGGCGCTCGAAGTCCTGAGCGTCATAGCGGGCCATGCAGTCTCCCTGGGGGACCAGCAGGCAGCTGACGTAATCCGAGGCTTCCACGAGGGCTGCGCGGATCGCTTTCGCCGCCGGTGTGCGTTGCGTTTCGCTGCTGTTGTTGCCGAAATTCAGGGTGCCGGCCGCGCCTGTGAGGGCCTGGCCGGTGCGCCCCATATTCGGTGCCAGAAAGAGGGCCAGTCCGGCTGCTGGCAAGAGGCTTCCTCCCGATTCTCGCGCCGCGCTCACATTGCTCGCCCGACCTTCAACAGTGCGATGGCCCACCACCTCGCCGCTGCTGCTGTCGACCACCCGCACGTCGATGGCCACATAGTCTTTGGTTTCGAGCTGCTCCTTGCGGGTGCCGAAGCCCATCAGGCCGAAATTGCTGCCTGAGCTCTTGCTATCCACCGTGGAGTCGTAGGAGGTCACGGTACCGAGCACGAAGTAGCGGGCTCCGGTCATCTGGCCTTTCTGTGCCGCATTGGCGCCCTTGCGCACGATGCCCAGTTCGGCCAGTTCCTGCTCCGACAGCACCTCCTGCAATTGCTGCCGCTCCACCACCTGCAGGGTGCCGGTGGCTTGCAATTCGTTGGCCAGTGCCGCTGCCAGATCCGTGGCCACAGGACCCTGCCACCACCAGGCTGGCTGGGTCACGGTGTTCTTGAAGTTCGGCACCGAAACAGTGGGTTTTCCACCACGGATCACTTGCTGCGCCTGCGCCGCCGGCGACCCCAGCAGCAGGGGCAGCAGGGGCAACGCGAGGGCCAGCCGAATCCAGGACGCCGCCATGGGTTGTGTGCTCATCTGGAGGGTTGGACTGTGCGAAATCTTGCCGTGCTGGCCCTCAGGGACTCTGCGCTTCATGGCTGGGTTCCACAACGACCACTCCGCAGTCTGCGAGCCCTTCTCCCCCGGTTGCCGTGGTTGGCGCGTCAGCTGATGGGCTGGTGTCAATGCCCGAACTGGACGAGGCCGGGCGGCATTCCGTAGTGACGCCCACGGTTCAGGGGGCCACTGGTTCGGTTCACTGGTAGTACTCAGCCGCCGATCCGTCTGATGCGGATCTCCTGTCATGACCGCCACCCCCCTCTCCGCGGCAGCCCATCCCTCCCCTCTGCCCCTGCAGCAGGAGAGTGAACGATCCGTGCCGCGGCCGGCACCGATGTTCGAGATGGTGCCCTATGAGCGCTTCCGCGATACGCCGGCGGTGCGCTTCTACGACATCACCGTGCCCACCTCCAACGCCCGCGACCTGGTGGTGCACAGCGGCCCGGCGATCAGCCCTCCGGATGATCCCGAGACCGGCGCCTGGCAGTTCTATCTGCATCCCCACCAGGAGGACAACCTGCTCGCCCTGCACGGCGGCCGCACCTTCTACCTGGTCAACCTGGGCTGGAACTACCCGTTCCACATCGTGCGCCTGCAGACCGGCGGCGACATCCTGCGCATCCCCCCCGGCACCTTCCACCGCTCCGTCTCCGACCCGAATGGCTCGGTGGTGATCAACCAGGCCGTGCGCGCCGAGGGGGCCAGTGTGGTGCGCGAGTTCCGGGTGTACAACAGCCATCGCATCCCCCGGCTGTTCGCCACCACCTCCCGCACCGCTCCCCTGCCGAAGCTGCACGGCGTGCGCTGGTAGGCGGAGCTGTTGAAGTAACGCCGTTGAAGCGCTGCCGTTTAAGCGGCAATGAGAGCAGTGGCGCGCTGCAGTTTGCTGGCGAACTGGTCCTGGGGTAGGGGGCGATCGAACAGGTACCCCTGGAACAGATCGCAGCCCAGCTCCAGCAGCAGCTGCCACTGCTTCTCGGTTTCCACGCCTTCGGCCAGGGTGCGCAGCCCCAGTTCCCGCGCCATGCTGATGGTGGCGCGCACGATCGCCTGATCGGCGGAGGTCTGCTCGAGGCGATCCACGAAGCAGCGATCAATCTTGAGTTTGCTCAGATTCAGGGAATGCAGCGTCGCCAGGGAGGAGTAGCCGGTGCCGAAGTCGTCGATCGCCAGGTGGAAGCCCATCGTGGTCAGGGCGTTCAGCTGCTCGGCCGCTTGCTTGGGATAGGCCATCAGGGCCGTTTCGGTGATTTCCAGCTCCACCTGACTGGCTTCCAGGCCATTCCGCTGCATGGCTGCGGTGATCGCATCCGGCAAGGAGGGCAGGCGGGGCTCGAGTTGCACGGCCGACACGTTCACGGCGATCGGTGGCACGATCAGTCCCTGGCTCCGCCAGGTCAGGATCTGGGCAAAGGCGGTTTCAATCACCCAGGCGCCGATCCCATGGATCTGACCGGTCTGTTCCGCCAGGGGAATGAATTGGTCGGGAGGAATGGTCACCCCTAGGTGGTTGGTCCAGCGCACCAGGGCTTCGGCGCCCACGATCATGCCGTTCCCATCCACCTGGGGTTGGTAGACCAGGCGCAGCTGCTCCCGTTCCACGGCGTAGTCGAGCTGAGTTTCCATCTCGAGCCGGTCCCGTAGCCGCTGGCTCACACTGGTGGAATAGCTCTGTAGCTGGTTGCGGCCGCGGCGCTTGGCTTCCATCAGGGCTGAATTGGCGCACTGCAGCAGCGTGCGGGCATCACTGCCATGCTCGGGGCAACAGCTCACGCCCACGCAGGCGGTGGGTTGCACCGGCAGGGTCTGTCCCACGAGCCTGCCTGAACCAAGCTTGCTCTGCAGCCAGCGGCCCAGCTCAATCGCCGCGCCCTGCGAGCCGATGCCGCGATGGCGGATCACCAGGAATTCGTCGCTGCCCAGCCTGGCCACCCAATCGTCTGGCTGGAGCAGGTTGCGCAGCGTCAGGGCGGTGGAGCAGAGCACCCGGTTGCCGGTCTCGGGCCCGAAGGTCTCGTTGACCGAATCGAACTGATCGAGATCCAGATTGATCAGCGCGATGCAGTCGTTGTAAGTCCTGCTCTGCAGGATCTGCTCCAGATGGCGCTGCGTGGCCGCCTTGTTGGGCAGATCGGTGAGCGGGTCGCGGTAGGCGGCATGCTCCAGCTGGGTCTCGAGTTCGTGCATGGTGGTCACGTCCTGCACGGTGCCGATCGTGATCAGCGGAAATCCCTGGTTGTCGTAGCTGGTCTTGCCCCGCTCCAGCACGTGCTTCTCGCGTCCATCGGCGAAGAGCAGGCGATGCTGGATCCGATAGCCATTGCCGCTCAGCAGCGCCTTCTGATACGCGGCGTCCACGGCGCTGCGGTCGCCGGGGTGGACCAGATCCAGGAAGTTGTTGTAGCTGGTGGGCGGTTCCTCGGGATCCACTTCGAAGATCCGGTAGGTCTCGTCTGACCAGCTCAGGTGACCGGTGGCATGCACCAGCTCCCAGCTGCCGATGTGGCTGAGTTCTTCGGCTTCATTGAGCTGCCGGTACATCCGGGAGAGCTTCCAGAGGGCCTCCCCCTCTTCGGTCTGATCCAGAAAGGCCTGCAGGATGACCGGTTGCTCGCCCACCTGCACCCGCAGGAAGCGCACGGTCACCTTGTGGATCAGGCCGTTGCGGCTGCGGTGGTATGTCGGAAAGCTGCCATGTCCCTCCTGCAGCATCCGAGCAGCCAGTTTGGCGAGCCAGACGCAGGACTCGCTGGCATCGGCCTGAATTTTGGCGGGATCGAGCGCGAGAAAGTCTTCCCGGCCGTATTCGAGCCGCGCGTGGGCGGAGCGATTGCAGTCGAGGAAGCGGAGCCCCACCGGATCGAACAGCACGTAATCGTCGCCGCTGACCTCCGGGGCGTAGCGGAACACCTCAGCCAGGCTGACGGCGCAGGGGATGGCGTTGTCCGCCGGTTCGTCAGACTGGCCTTGTGAACTCTGGCCCTGTGAACTCTGGGTCTGTGCAATCTGGTCCTGGGAAGACGCGTCTTCAGACGCCTGGCTGTCCAACGCCTGCTCCGCTGACGCGTGGCGCCTGCTGCTCCTGACCAAGGGGATTCTGGCGCGTAGAGGGTCGTTCAGATTCGACGACGCTTGAGACCCCAGCGTGGTCACCCAGTGCCAGCCTCACTTGCTCCAATACAACCCATGCTAGTCAGGCGCAGCCTTGAACCCAGTGCCACCTCGACACGTGACACAGCTTGGTATGTCCCGGAGCATTTCTTTTAAGGCTGCCCGCCTTTCAGGTCGAGCTGGTGGGCTTCTCAGGCTGAGCTGGTGCGGGGCTCGCCCAGGCGTTGCGCGAAGGCCTCGGCCGTGAGGGGGCGATCAAAGAAATAGCCCTGGAAGCTGGCGCAGCCCAGCTGCTTGAGCAGCTGCCATTGCTGAGCCGTTTCCACGCCTTCGGCCAGGGTCTCCAGCCCCAGCTCCCGCGCCATCGACAACGTGGCGCGCACGATCACCTGGTCGGTGAGGTCGGTCTCGAGGGTGTTGATGAAACAGCGATCGATCTTGAGCTTGTTGAGCGCAAGAGCGTGCAGGGTCTCCAGGGAGGAGAAGCCGGTGCCGAAGTCGTCGATGGCCAGGCGGAAACCCCGATGAGCCAGCTGCTGCAGCTGCTGGCGCGCTTGCTGGGGATTGCTGATCAGGGCGGTTTCGGTGATCTCCAGCTCGATCCGTTGCGGCGGAATGGCATGGCGTGCCAGGGCCGCCGCCAGGGACGCCTCCAGGGGTGGGTCCTGCGGCTCCAGCTGCACAGCGGACACATTCACGGCCAGCAGCGGCAGGCTCAGGCCTTGGAGGTCCCACTGCCGCAGCTGCCGGCAGGCTTCCTCCATCACCCAGGCGCCGATCGTGTGGATCTGGCCCGAGCGCTCCGCCAGGGGGATGAACAGATCGGGGGGCACGCAGGTCGCCGGTGTCTTGAACCAGCGCAGCAGGGCCTCGGCGCCGATCAGCCGCCCCTCGCCATCCACCTGGGGCTGATACACCAGCCGCAGCTGCTGGCGCTCCACGGCATGGCTGAGCTGCATCTCCAGATCCAGCTGTTCGCGGATGCGGGTGCTGAGGCTGGTCGAATAGGCATGCAGCTGGTTTCTGCCCCGGCGCTTGGCCTCCATCAGGGCGGTGTTGGCGGCCTGCAGCAGCAGGTGGGGGTCGATGCCGTGCTCCGGGCAGGTGCTCACCCCGAAGCAGGCGCTGGGTTGCATCGGCAGCTGCGGGGCCAGCTGCGCCGTCTGGATCAACGACTGCTGCAGCTCCTTGGCCAGGGCCACCGCATCGCCCGGGGAGTGGGTGCCGTGGCCGCGGATCACCAGGAATTCATCGCTGCCCAGTCGGGCGATCCAGTCGTCGGGCTCCAGCCGGTTGCGCAGCCACATCGCCATGGCGGAGAGCAGGCGGTTGCCGGCCTCCGGTCCAAAACTGTCGTTGATCGACTGGAAGCTGTCGAGATCGAGGTTGATCAGGCCGATGCACTGGTTGTAGGGCCGCCCCTGCAGCAGCTGCTCGAGATGGCGCAGGCTGGCGGCCTTGTTCGGCAGTCCGGTGAGCGGATCGGTGTAGGCGGCCTGTTCGAGCTGCTCCTGCAGGGCGTTGATCTCGGTGATGTCCTGCAGGGTGCCGACCGTGTTCAGCGGCTCGCCGTTGGCGGCATAGTCGATCTCGCCCTGCTGCCGCAGGGTCCTGCGGGGTCCATGGGGCAGCTGCAGGTGGTACTCCACCTGGAACGGATCGCCGGTCTGGCTGGCTCGCTCATAGGTCTGTAGCAGCCTGGTCTGATCGTCGGGGTCGAGCCGGGCCAGCAGGCTGGAGAAGCGCAGGGGCTGATCGCCGCTGTCGGGCAGTCCCCAGATCCGGCGGGCCTCCCTGGAGCAGACCAGCGCATCGGTGGCGTGCACGTGCTCCCAGCTGCCGATCTTGGATTGCCGTTCGGCCTCGTTCAACAGATCGTTCAGGTGTTGCAGCTGCCCTGCCCCAGGAGAATCCTGCGGCTCCAGGGGCGGATGCAGCACCAGCAACAAAGCCTCCAGGGAGCCGCTGTCGCTCTCCAGGGCCAGCAGCCGATAGGTGAGTTCCACAGGGCGGCCTGGATCCATGGCCGTCCACAGGGCCGTGGCGCGGCCCATGGGTTGCTGCCGCAGCTGGCTCAGGGGCGGCAGCTGAGCCAGCAGAGCGGACAGCACCGCAGGATCCGCCTGGCTGGCCGGATCGGGACCGCTGCCTGGCCTGCCCGATCCCCCTTCCAGCAACCGCTGGGCGGCGGGATTGGCCTCGATCAAGGCGCCGCTGGCCGCCTCGATCAGCAGGATGGCGTCGTGGACCAGCTCCAGGCTGGCGACAGCCAGGTCCTTGAGGCTGGCCAGGGCGCCTGCTTTCTCGGCATCACCCCCCTCTGCATCACCGCCATTGGATTTCGGCGTTGACAACGGCATCGACACGTCTTGCAGGGCCCTGGATCTGCGCCGTACGGCCTGGTCTGGGTGGATTCAATGTAGTGGCTGCAGTGGAACGCTTTATTGAGCGTTCCGGCCCGCCCCTGGCTGGGGTGAGCACACTGAAACCGGGTCTCCCCTTGCCGGCACAACCACGTTTCCGCAGGCCCCGTTGTTTCCAACCCGGCGAGCTTCGTCAGCTGCATGGCCACCCTGTTCCCCCAGCCCTACACCAGCCTGGACGTCTGCCAGCCCCTGGAGAAGCGTCTGGCTGCGTTGCACGGGCAGATTCGCAGGCAGGTGCCGGCTGTGGAGCGGCTGGCCTTCGCGCTCTATGAGCCCCGCAATGATCTGCTCAGCACCTATGCGAGCCACAGCTGCGTCGCCCCCAACCTCACCTTCTACGACCATCGGCTCGCCACCATCCCCAGCCTGGGTCGGCTGGCCGAGTCGCGCCAGTGCAGGGTGATCGACGACATGATGGCGGAGCTGCCACCGATCTCCCCCCACACCCGCTGGCTGCTCCAGCAGGGCTGGCGCAGCTCCTACACCGTGCCGCTTCATTGCGGCGATGAGCTGCTCGGTTTTCTCTTCCTCAATGCGATTGAGCCGGGTCTGTTCACGGCCGATCTGTTGGAGCGTCTGCAGCCCTGGGTGGAACTCAGCGCCAGCTTGATCGTGCAGGAGATGGGCCTGGTCCACAGCCTGCGGCAGTCGGTGCAGCTCGCCCTGCAGCTGTCTGATCTGCCCGACGGTGGCAGTGCCGATCATGTGGAGCGGGTGGCGCTCTACAGCCGTCTGATCGCCATGGAACTGGGGCACCGACGACCGCTCGCCCCAGACTTTGCCGCCGATCTCTATGGCTTCGCCTCCCTTGGCGATGTGGGCAGCCAGCTCACCTCCGTCGCCCTGGTCAGCAAGCCCGGTCGTCTCAGCGTGGAGGAGCGCCGCAGTCTGGAGGCCCAGGTGCTGCGTGGCGTGGAGCTGGTCGACGCCCTGATCGCGGGGCTGCGCCTGGTGGCCAGCCCCAAGGCGCAGATGCTGCATCGCATGCTGGCGGGCCGCCACGAGATGCTGGATGGCAGCGGCTATCCCTTCGGCCTCGAGGCAGGGTCCATTGCCCTGGAGGCCCGCATCGTGGCAGTGGCGGACATCTACGACGCTCTCCCCGCTGAGCTGGCCGAGGCGACCCTGCTGCAGATGGCTGTCGCCGGCAAGCTCGATCGTGCCTGTGTCGACGCCCTGCTCGGGGCCAGGGAGCAGCGCCATGCCATCGCCGCCGCCTATCGGGATCCCTGATCGGCGAACTGCCTCTACGGTTGGGCGTTCCTCTACCGCCTGCGGACTACCGCCAGCGGTCTTCCGGCGTTTGCAGCAGCGCCTCGCTTCCCCGCCATGTCCCTGCAGCTCTCCCAGCAGACCTGTGCCAACTGCCGTTTCGCGCGGCGTTCGGCGGCGTTCGATGCCGATGGCCTGCTCTCCTGTCGCAATCTGCCGCCCCAGCCGAGCCGGGACAACAACTGGCGGATCGTGCCCGAGAACTTCTGGTGCGGCTCCTGGGACTGGGGGCCGCCCGATCCGCTGGTGGGACCACGGCCGCCCAGCCCGCCCGAGTACTGACCAACTCGCCTGAGCCCTGAGCGGACGCGGGCGGGTCGGTTCAGGGCAGCCGCAGATCCACCGTGCAGAGGTCATCTGCGGGCAGGGTCCAGGGGGGCGCGTCGCCTTCGCCGACCCAGCCGCTGCGGATGATCGGCTTGAAGCTGGTGGCGTCGTCGTTGAGGCAGAAGCGGGCCACCGTGTTCAGGTTGCCTTCGGCGTTCGGGCTGTGCTGCTCGATGCTCAGCTCCAGCGGCATGTGGGGCTCGATCGCCGGATGCATGCAGGGGTAGAGCCTGTGGTGGCGATAGCGCACCGCCAGCGGTGGTTCCTCACCCCCCGCCGCCAGCGGTGCCAGCGGCAGGAGGCGGCCATTGAGGCGGAGGTGGTGGTGATCGCGGAAGCTGCCGCTGGCTCGGATTTCCAGGCGGCGCAGGGAAGCATCCACGAAGCGGCTGGTGAAGCCCCCTTCCACCGGGGTGTCGCAGATCAGCGGCCAGGGTTCCAGGGCTGGACGGATCTCCAGCCAGGCGGCGCCGTCCTGCCAGTCGAGCAGGGAGGGGAAACGCCACTCCCATAACTCCTGGAAGGGGGTGGGATTGAGCCCAAGGCCGTCATCCGCCAGGGCCGCCAGCACCGCGTCCAGATCAGCCCACAGCTGGCTGGGCAGCAGCAGGCGGTCGTGCAGTTCCGGGCCCCAGGGGCGCAGCTGCTCCGGCCGGTGGCGTGGCTCGAGCAGGTGGGCTGCCAGGGAGCTCCAGAGCAGGGCGATGGCGCTGCTCCACTCCACCCGAGGCAGGGATTCCAGCGCCCGGAATTCGATCAGTCCCAGGCAGCCCGCTGGCGCGCCAGGATTCCAGAACTTGTCGAAGCTGATCTCGCTGCGGTGGTTGTTGCCGCTGCGATCGGCATGGAGGTGGCGCAGGGTTTCGCCGATCAGGCTGCGGCGATCGGCGCTGGCGTCGGGCTGGCCATCGGTGTTGCCCGCATCCGACTGCTCGATGCAGCTATAGGCCAGTTCCAGGTCGAACAGGGAGCCGATCGCTTCATCCGGCCGTGGCGCCTGGGAGGCCGGCCCCACGCAGGTGCCGCTGAACAGGTAGCCCAGGCTGGGATGGTGTTGCCAGTAGCGCAGGATGCCGCTCAACCAGGCCGGCCGGCCGAAGAACGGGTTCTGCTCCAGGCTGGCGCCACCCCAGAGCAGATGGTTGCCACCGCCGGTGCTCTCCTGGCGCCCGCCGGCGGCGCTTTTCCAGCTGCGCAGGCCCACCGTGGCGCACGCCTTCTCCAGCCGCCGCAACCAGCCGTCGTACTCAGCCCAGCTGTGGCAGACGGGCAGGTTGATCTCCAGCACGCCCGGATCGGCGGTGAGACCGAGCACCTGCCAGCGCCCTGGTCCATCACTCGGCAGCACACCGCTCAGGGCCGGGGCCGCCAGGGGGGCGCCCTGCACCGAATCCGCCAGGCCATCGGCCACCGCCTGCAGCAGCAGCTCCAGGGGATCGCTCAGCAAGGGGGGAAGAAACAGATCCCAGCTGCCGGTCTCCTCCACCCCATCCGGCTCCACCACCTCCAGGGTGAGCACCTGGCGGGGGGCGTGGTCGGGAAAGTGTTCTAGCGGCAGGCGCAGACCGGCGGGCCCGGGGGCACCGCTGAGCTGGCGGTGCTCCTCGGCCAGGGGCCAGGGCACCGCCAGCCAGGCGGGTTGTGCGGGATCACGGTCCTCCGGTGGGCTCGCGTCATCGATGGTGAGCGGCACGGCCCACACCCGCCGGAGTGGATCCAGCGGATCGCTGAGTTCGACCGGATGCAGCTCCACCCCCAGCCGCGTTCCCAGATCCGCCAGCCAGGCGGTTGCCTGGGCGGCGGTGAGGGGGTTGCCCAGTTCACCCGGCTGGCAGGGTTCGGGCCAGCGCACTGGCGGTGGACTGCCATCGAGGCCGGTGATCAGCCTCAGGGCCCAGCGGGGATTCACCTCCCCCTCGTAGCGCTTGCCGGGGCAATACAGCAGGGTGCTGCCCGGCCACACCTGCTGCTGCAGCTCCCGCGCCAGGCGCTGGGCGATCGGCAGCTTGGTGGGGCCATCGGCGCAGACGCTCCATTCGGCCCCCTCCGGCTCGAGCGGCACGTAGGTGGGCTCGCCGCCGAGGGTGAGGTGGATGCCGGCGGCCCTCAGCCGGGCCTCGGCCACGGCAGCTGCCGCCGGTGGCCGGGGCTGCGTTCCAGCGGCGTCGGCGGCGTGAACGGAGGAGAGGTGGTGGACCGGAGGCTGGGACAATGGTGGCGCTGAAGAAGGACGGAACCCGGGGGGGTGGGACGGACAGCGACCGACCGTTGCCGGCCTGCCTCAGGAGTGGCGTCCGTCGCCGGTGCCCCCCACCACATTGCAGGCTCGCACCGGCGCCGGCTCCACCTGCCAGATCCGCTCGGCATACTCGCGGATGGAGCGGTCACTGCTGAAGAATCCGCAGCGGGCCGTGTTCAGGACCGACATGGTGCCCCAGCGGCTCGGATCACTCCAGGCCGCGTCGACGGCATTGTGGGCACGGCGGTAATCGCCGATGTCCGCCATCACCCGGAAGGGGTCGCTGCTGCAGAGATTAGCCAGCAGCGGATGGAACAGGTCGCGGTCCCCCTCGCTGAAGTGACCGGAACCGATCAGGTCGATCGCTTCGCGGGTCACGGGGTCGTTCTCCAGCCAGGGCATCGGGTGGTAGCCGTTGTGGTTGATCACCGCCAGTTCCTCGGCCGTGTGGCCGAACAGGAAGAAGTTGTCTTCGCCCACCCGCTCGCGGATCTCGATGTTGGCGCCATCGAGGGTGCCGATCGTGAGAGCGCCGTTCAGGGCCATCTTCATGTTGCCGGTGCCGGAGGCCTCCTTGCCGGCGGTGGAGATCTGCTCGGAGAGATCGACCGCCGGGTAGATGCGCTGGGCCAGCTTGACGTTGAAGTTGGGCAGGAACACCACCCGCAGGCGCCCGTCCATGGCCGGATCGATGTTGACGATCTCGGCGATGCCCACGATCAGGCGGATGATCAGCTTGGCCATGGCATAGCCCGGCGCCGCCTTGCCCCCGAAGATGAAGGTGCGGGGCGGCAGCTGCTCGCCATTGCGGATGCGTAGATAGCGCTCCACGATCTGCAGGGCGGCCAGGTGCTGGCGCTTGTATTCGTGGATCCGCTTCACCTGCACGTCGAACAGGGAGGTGGTGTCCACCAGCACCCCCGCCTCCTGACGGATCGCCTGGGCCAGGCGCTGCTTGGCCTGCTCGCGCACACCCTGCCAGCGCTCCAGGAAGGCGGCGTCGCTGGCGAGGGGCTCGAGCCGTTCGAGCTGATCGAGATCCCGTCGCCAGCCCGAGCCGATCGCCTCATCCAGCAGGGCCGCCAGCGGCCGGTTCGACACCGCCAGCCAGCGCCGTGGTGTGACGCCATTGGTGATGTTGCAGAACCGCTCCGGCCAGAGGGCGGCGAAGTCGTGGAACAACTGCTCCTTCACCAGCTGGCTGTGCAGTTCCGCCACCCCATTGATGTGGTGGCTGCCCACCACGGCGAGGTGGGCCATGCGCACCCGGCGTTGCTCGCCCTCCTCGATCAGGGAGAGCCGCTCCAGCAGATGGGGCTGGCCGGGATGGCGCAGCCGCACCATGCGCAGGAAGCGGGAGTTGATTTCGTAGATGATCGCCAGCTGCCGCGGCAGCAACTGCTCGAACAGCTCCACCCCCCAGGTCTCCAGCGCCTCCGGCAACAGGGTGTGGTTGGTGTAGCTGATCGAGGCGGTGGTGATCGTCCAGGCGGTGTCCCAGTCAACGCCGTGCTCATCGATCAGCAGGCGCATCAGCTCCGCCACCGCGATCGCCGGATGGGTGTCGTTGAGCTGAACGGCGAACTTCTTGTGGAAATCGGTCACCGCCAGGCCCTGCCCCTGCAGGATGCGGAACATGTCCTGCAGGGAGCAGCTCACGAAGAAGATTTGCTGGCTGAGCCGCAGGCGTTTGCCCTGCTCCATCTCATCGTTGGGATAGAGCACCTTCGAGAGGGTCTCCGACTGGGTCTTGCGCAGCACCGCCTTGGGGTAGTCGCCGGCGTTGAAGGAGGCGAAGTCGAAGTCGTCGGGTGCCTGGGCCGACCACAGCCGCAGGGTGTTGGCGGTGTGCACGCCGTAGCCGAGGATGGGCGTGTCGTAGGCCACGCCCATCACGATCTGGCCGCCGATCTCGACCGGGTAGCTCCACTCCGGCCGGATCACCTCCCAGGGGTTGCCGCGGCTCAGCCAGGGGTCGGTGCTCTCCACCTGGCCCGTGGGGCCGATCCCCTGGCGGAAGATGCCGAACTCGTAGCGGATGCCGTAGCCGATCGCCGGCAGCTCCAGGCTGGCCATCGACTCCTGGAAGCAGGCCGCCAGTCGTCCGAGGCCGCCGTTGCCCAGGCCCGGTTCCGGCTCCTCGGCGATCAGTTCCTCAAGATCCAGGCCCAGTTCCTCACAGGCGGCCTCGGCCTCATCCCGCAGGTCCAGGTTGACCAGGTTGTTTTCCAGGTGGGGGCCCAGCAGATACTCGGCCGAGAGGTAGATGGCCGTGCGCACCCCCTGCTCGGTGTAGGACTCGGCCGTGTCCACCCAGCTCTGCAGCAGCCGGTCGCGCACCGCCAGGGCCAGGCTGCGGTAGTGGTCGTGGCTGGTGGCCAGCGACGGAGCCTTTGCCTGGCTGAAGAACAGGTGCCGGCGCATCGCCTCGGCAAGGCCATGGCTGGACTCGGTGCCCGAGGGATGGGGGGAAAGAACCATGGCGGGGGCGCGGCACTGTGCCGCATCTGGATCAAAGGGTGGTCCCTTCATGCTCCCCGCTGGGGTGGCGATGCTGCACCAATCGCTACCGATGATGGGGGTTTCGGCATCTTTTCGGCTTCGTCAGACGGCCGCCAACGCCTCGGTCATGGCCAGTTCTTCGGCCTCGATGCTCCACTCCAGCTCACTGGTCACCTTGGGGGGACCGGAGAAGCTGCCGGTCACGGCGGCGGTGAGTTCCGGCTTCGAGGAGGTGGCCACCGGGATGTAGCGGTCGTCGATGGCGCCCATGCCACTGGGATCAAAGGCCCGCCAGCCGGCCCCCGGCAGATACACCTCTGCCCAGGCATGCAGGTCGTAGCGTTTCGGCCTCGGCTCCACTAGGTGATAGCCGCTCACGAAGCGGGCCGGCAGGCCCACACAGCGGCAGGTCTCGATCATCAGCATCGCCAGGTCACGGCACGACCCCACCCGCTCCTTGAGCGTGCGGCCGGCCGGCCAGGCCGGGCCGATGTGGCGCTGGGTGTATTTCACCCGGTCCTGGATGATCTCCACCAGCTGATTCAGGAACATCAGCGCCCGCTGGTCGGAGCCCATCAGCGCCTCCTGGGCCAGGTCCACCGCTGCCGGATCGTGCTGGCCATTCGGTAACCAGCCTTGGAGACTTCCCAGCAGATCGCTGTTGAGATGGCCCATCGGATAGGGCAGCAGCGGTTCGTTCTCCTCCAGGCAAATGGTCAGGGGTGCCGGCACTAGGGTGTCCACCACACTGATGGCCTTCACCTCAAACACCTCGGTGGCGTCGAGGAAGCGGGCCCGCAGGATCTCATCACCGCTGGCGGCGATCAACGGATAGAGGCGGCTGGGTTCGGGGGTGATGCTCAGCCCAAAGGAGCGCAGGTGTTGAAAACCGTGGCCGCGGGGCCTCAGGCAGAAGCGGTGCGGACCGAGCAGCACCGGTGCGCTGTAGCGATACGTGAGGGTGTGGGTGACGCGGGCGCGCATGCCGGTGGAGTGGAGCCGCTGGATGGGGAGATCAGGCGTCGGAGCTGTCGCTGCTGTCCGAGCTGGCGGGGATGGCCACCTCGAAGTAACGGGCCTCGATCAGATCGTGGATGGCGTTGAGATCGCTCTGAAAGGCGTCGATCGCCTCGTGCAGACCGGTGGCGATCAGATCGTCGATGCGGGTGTAACTCCAGCGGGCCAGGGTGAGGCCACTCAGGCATTCGAGTGCATCGGGAGCACCGGGTACGGAGCGGCCCTGCACGATCCTGAGGGTGTCGTGAATGCGCTCCAGGCAGTAACGCACCGAACGGGGAAACACCGGATCCAGCAGCAGGAAGGCGGCCACGGCCTTGGGTTCGATCGCCCGCTGGCTCGACTGGCGGAACATCTGATAGGCCCCGGCCGAACGCAGCAGGGAAATCCACTGCAGTTCGTCGAGCACACCACCCACCTCCTCCGGGCTCGGCAACAGCAGGAAGTACTTCACATCGAGGATACGGGTGGTCTTGTCGGCCCGCTCGATCAGGCGACCCAGCCGGCTGAACTGCCAGGAGAGATCGCGGCTGAGGGTGGCATCGGTGATGCCATAGAACAATTGGCAGCCCCGCCGGATCTCATGCAGTTGCTCCTGGGGAGGCTTTCGCCAGAACGCCTCATTTTCCTGCAGGGTCCAGTAGAGATCGTTCATGTGCTCCCACATCTCTGTGGTGATCACTTCGCGGATCTGGCGAGCGTTCTCGCGGGCGACGGCGATGCAATTGACGATGCTGTTGGGGTTCTCGGCTTCGTGCACCAGAAACTGCACCACGTCGGTGGGCGAGCCCGCTGGGCAGAGCTTGTCGAACAGCTCGCGATCCCCACTGGCGTCGATCAGGGGCAGCCAGGGTTCAGCGCTGCCGGGCGGGCAGTCGAGCGCCATGGCTTCACTGACCTCCACGAAGCGGGAGATGTTCTCGGCCCGCTCCACATAGCGGTTGATCCAGTAGAGCGATTCAGCGACGCGGCTCAGCATGCGCCCGCCTCCTCGCTCTGGCGTTCGTCCACGATCCAGGTGTCCTTGCAGCCGCCCCCCTGGGAGGAGTTCACCACCAGGGAACCCCGCCGCAGGGCCACGCGGGTCAGTCCTCCCGGGCTGACCCAGGCCCCCTTGCCGCGCAGCACGTAGGGCCGCAGATCGACATGGCAGGGGAAGAGTTCGCCTTCGCTGAGGGAGGGAACGGTGGAGAGATCCAGGGTGGGCTGGGCAATGTAATTGCGGGGATTGGCCTTGATCTTGTCGGCGAATTCGCTGATCTCAGCGGCGCTGGCATGGGGGCCGATCAGCATGCCGTAACCACCGGCCTCGGCCACGGCCTTGACCACCAGTTCGCCGAGATGGGCCAGCACGTAGGCCTGATCCTCGTCTCGTGAGCAGAGGTAGGTGGGCACGTTCTCGATGATCGGTTCCTCGCTGAGGTAGTAGCGGATCATCTCCGGCACATAGGCATAGATCAACTTGTCGTCTGCCACGCCGGTGCCGGGGGCGTTGGCGATCGCGACGCGGCCGGCGCGGTAGGCGGCCATCAGGCCGCGCACGCCCAGCATCGAGTCGCTGCGGAACACCGCCGGATCGAGGAAGTCGTCGTCAATGCGGCGATAGATCACATCCACCGCCTCGAGCCCGCTGGTGCTGCGCATCCAGACCCGGTCGTCCTGGCAGATCAGATCGCGCCCCTCGACCAGCTGAATGCCCATCTGCTGGGCGAGATAGCTGTGCTCGAAATAGGCACTGTTGAACACACCGGGCGTCAGCAGCACCACCTTCGGCGTTTCGGTCCAGGGGGCGAGTTCCCGCAGGGTCTGCAGCAGGTGGGAGGGGTAGTCGTCGATCGGCTGGACGGTGCGGCCCTGGAAGAGGCTGGGGAACATGCGCTTCATCACGCGCCGGTTCTCCAGGAAGTAGGCCACCCCGGACGGGCAGCGGAGGTTGTCCTCCAGCACGCGCCAGGTGCCTTGGCCGTCGCGGACCAGATCCAGGCCGGAAACGTGGCACCAGCGGCCCAGCGGCAGCTCGAAGCCCTGCATCTGGGGCCGCCAGCCCTGGGAGCTCTCGACGTCGGCGCGGGGGATGACCCCGTCGTTGAGGATCTTCTGATCGCCGTAGACATCGGCCAGGAAGTGGTCGATCGCTTCGAGGCGCTGGATCAGGCCCAGTTCCAGCCTCTGCCATTCCCCGACGGCGATCAGCCGCGGCAGAGGATCAAAGGGCAGGATCCGTTCGACGCCGCGGTTGCCGGAATCATTGAGGCGGAAGGTCGCCCCGAGGCGCTTGAGCAGCATGCCGGCGGCGGCATGGTTGCGGTTGAGTTCCTCAAGCCCCAGGTTGCCGAGCGAGGAGAGCAGGGGCCGCAGTGCCGCCCGGGGTTCATCGGTGGAGCTGAAGTACTCGTCGTAGCCGCGGTTGGGTTTGTACTCGGTAAACATGTCCCGGCTCCGGCTGACCTTGCCGGATCATGCTGAGCGCCGGGGGCACCTCTGAGTATGAACGGCTACGGAATGGCTGCTTGGCGTCTGGAGCTTCATGCCATCTTTCGCTGTTTTTCTGCCAGGTGGTCCGTTTCGAACAGTGTGGATGGCTGAAACCGGTTAGGGGGCGTCGGAAGCCGGCTTTGTACTGAGGCTACGGCCCTGGCCCAGCTCCGTGGCTGTCGCCTTGGCCCCGCTCTGCTCCTGAGGTTTCGTGGGAGGCAGGTCGCGTGGAGCCGGGGGCTGCTGGTTGCCTGAATGGCTTCCTGATCCGTTGTGAAGGTGACAGGTTTTTCAAAGCGCTGCGCCTACAATGGTGAGATCGTATGGATGAATGTTGATTGAGTTTGTTCAGGGCTCAAGCCTGGGCAAGCGTCAGGGTCGTTGACGCGACCCATCGCGACCCATCGCATCAGAGGCAGTGTGCCGATCCGGCACTTTCATCGTAATTTCGCCGCCACCGCTTCTCCTGGAAACGCCTTTTCCTGCAGAAGCACTGTTGATCGGAAACCCTGCGGATTCAACACACCCCCGACCCGCAACAACTCCCGACACGCACCAGCGCCGCGCCATCTGGTCAACTCTCGTTCTGCACCCCCCCTGTCATGACCTCCCTGGGCCACTACCTCCCGTTCAGCGATGCTGATGGCGGACTAGCCCTGGAGTACTCGGGCAGCTTCTTCGCCGGCACCTCTCTGCAGCCGTCGATCGGCCCCAGCGACGATCAGGAGACCCGCCGCCATCTCCGCAATCCGGTGGAGGCCTGCCGCCCGATCGCCGTGCAGGTGCTGGATGAGGACGGCCAACCGGCCTCCGCCTGGTATCTCGCCGACATCCTCGATGTGAGCGTGGGCGGCTTCTGTCTGCTGATCACGGAGGATCAGCCCATGCCTCTGGCCCAGCTCCTGCGGGTGCGGCTGGATCTGCGGCCCCACCCCTCCTTCGGCGTGGATGTGATGCCGGCTGAGCTGCGCTGGTTCGTGCGCGCTGGCTTCATCGTCACCCTTGGAGTGGGATTCGAGAAGCCCCTGGAGACCCTGCCGCCCCTGCTGCCCTGCCGCCGCTCCACCAAGCGCGAAATCGCTGCATGAACAGGTTTCAGCACAAGGTTTCAGGTTTCAGTGCAACCCCACTGCACACTGGAGACTCGATCAGGCCAAAGCGCAGGTCTCAGCGCCGGACAAGTTGCAAGCGTCAGAGGCTGCAAGCCTCAGAGCAGGAAATAGCGCTGCGCCATCGGCAGCACCTCGGCGGGCTCGCAGGTGAGCAGCTCGCCATCGGCGTAGACCTCATAGGTCTGGGGGTCGACCTCCATTTTTGGTAGGGCCGTGTTGTTGCGCATCGTCTCCTTGTCGATGCCGCCGCGGGTGTTCACCACCGGAACGCAGGGCCGGCTCAGCCCCAGGCGCCGCGGCAGGTCGTCGTCCAAGGCGGCCTGGCTCACGAAGGTGAGGCAGCTGGGGGCCAGGGCCTTGCCGTAGGCGGCGAACATCGGCCGGCCGTGCACCGGGCCCGGGGTGGGGATCGAGGCGTTGGCATCACCCATCTGGGCCCAGACGATCGAGCCTCCCTTGATCACCAGCTCCGGCTTGACGCCGAAGAAGCCAGGTTTCCACAGCACCAGATCGGCCAGCTTGCCCACCTCCACCGAACCGATCTGGCTGTCGAGGCCGTGGGCGATGGCCGGGTTGATCGTCACCTTGGCGATATAGCGCTTCAGGCGGCAGTTGTCGTTGCGGCCGCCGCCGGGGCCCGCCGCATCGTCCGGCAGGGGGCCGCGCTGCAGCTTCATCTTGTGGGCGGTCTGGAAGGTGCGGATGATCACCTCCCCGACCCGGCCCATCGCCTGGGAATCGCTGGCGATGATGCTGAAGGCGCCGAGATCGTGGAGGATGTCTTCGGCGGCGATCGTCTCGCGGCGGATGCGCGACTCGGCGAAGGCCACGTCTTCCGGGATGCGCGGATCGAGGTGGTGGCACACCATCAGCATGTCGAGGTGCTCCTCCAGGGTGTTGCGCGTATATGGGCGCGTTGGATTGGTGGAGCTGGGCAGGACGTTGGCTTCGCCGCAGATCTTGATGATGTCCGGCGCGTGACCGCCGCCGGCCCCCTCGGTGTGGAAGGTGTGGATGGTGCGGCCGCCGATGGCGCGGATCGTGTCTTCCACGAAGCCGGCTTCGTTGAGGGTGTCGGTGTGGATGCAGACCTGCACATCCATCCGATCCGCCACCGAGAGGCAGCAGTCGATCGCGGCCGGGGTGGTGCCCCAGTCTTCATGCAGCTTCAGGGCGCAGGCACCGGCCCGGACCTGCTCCTCCAGAGCCTCCGGCGTGCTGGCGTTGCCCTTGCCGAAGAAGCCCAGGTTGACCGGCAGGCCTTCGGCGGCTTGCAGCATGCGGGCCAGGTGAAAGGCGCCGGGCGTGCAGGTGGTGGCATTGGTGCCGGTGGCCGGGCCGGTGCCGCCGCCCAGCAGGGTCGTCACCCCGCTGGCGAGGGCGGTTTCGATCTGCTGCGGGCAGATGAAGTGGATGTGGGTGTCGATCGCGCCGGCGGTCAGGATGTGCCCCTCGCCGGCGATCGCTTCGGTGCCCGGGCCGATCACGATGTCGACGCCATCGCTGATGTCGGGGTTGCCCGCCTTGCCGATCGCCACGATCCGGCCATCGCGCAGGCCGATGTCGGCCTTGACGATCCCCCACCAGTCGAGGATCAGGGCGTTGGTGATCACCGTGTCCACCGCCCCGGCGGCACGGGTGGTCTGGGCCTGGCCCATGCCGTCGCGGATCACCTTGCCGCCGCCGAACTTCACCTCATCGCCATAGGTGGTGCAGTCGCGCTCCACCTCCAGGATCAGCTCGGTATCCGCCAGCCGCAGGCGGTCGCCGGTGGTGGGGCCGTAGGTCTGGGCGTAGGAGCGGCGATCGATGCGGTAGGGCATGGCCGGAGCTTTGGGGGGGACCGGCCAGGGCCGGGAGGCGGAGGAAGTGGAACGGGTGTGGTGGCGGATTGGGTGCCAGGGCTGTCAGCCCAGCGGGGGGAGTCAGTCCAGCGGTCCGTTCACCAGGCCGTTGAAGCCGAACACCTGGCGCTCTCCGGCGAACGGCACCAGCTGCACCTCGCGGCTGTCGCCCGGCTCGAAGCGGATGGCGGTGCCGGCCGGGATGTCGAGCCGCAGGCCCCGGGCGGCGTCGCGGTCGAACTTGAGGGCACTGTTGGCCTCGTGGAAATGGAAGTGCGACCCCACCTGAATCGGCCGGTCGCCGCTGTTGGCCACCAGCAGGGTGGTGACCGGACGCCCGGCGTTGAGTTCAAGCGTGCCGGGTTCGCTCAGCAGTTCGCCAGGAATCAGGGGGGCCATGGTGGGCAGCGGCTGCGGGGGGACAGGAAACGGCTGGGGATCAGTGGATCGGGATCAGCGGATCGGATCGTGCAGGGTGACCAGCTTGGTGCCATCGGGAAACACGGCCTCGATCTGCACCTCGTCGATCAGTTCAGGTATCCCTTCCATCACCTGGTCGCGGTTCAGCCAGGTGCTTCCTTCGGCCATCAGCTCGGCCACGGTTCTGCCATCGCGGGCACCTTCGAGCACCTGGAAGCTGAGCCAGGCCACGGCTTCCGGGTGGTTGAGCCTGAGGCCGCGGCCCAGGCGCCGCTCCGCCAGCAGAGCGGCGGTCACGATCAGGAGCTTGTCCTTCTCCTGGGGGGTCAGGTGCATGGCGCCTGGGAGGGTGCGGCGAGCGGGTCTGGATCCATGCACTCTGACAGCGGTAGGTCGCTCTGGACCGTTCAGGGAGAACGGGCGGGCGGAGGTGGTCGGTGGCCCCGGCTTCTACAAGGCCACCTCTCGGGTGGTCTTGAAGAACATCGATTTGGGGTCGAAGGCTTTCACCTGCCTGGTCAGGGCGTCCAGGCTGATGGGGAGGCAGTCCTGGGAGGGGTTGCGGGGGCAGAGGTTGGGCACCAGTTCCGCACCGGCTGCGGCTTGCGAGTTGTAGGACCAGCGCAGGCTGCGCCCCCCGAACAGCCTCTGTTGTGGTGCCCGGGTGAGGGCGGGAATGAGCAGATCGAAGCTGGCGGCCTGGTAGCGCCCAGCAGGCAGGCGCAGCAGCAGGTTGCGGCTCAGCTTCTCGCCGGGGTGGATCACGTCGTCCAGGAACAGCCAGCCGGTGGAGAGGGTGCGGCCGGGCTCGGCGGGTGCGAAGCGCTCGGCCCGGTCCTGGGGCCCCAGCAGATAGAGCACCTCGGTGGCCCGATCGGCGAATCCAGGATCCTCGCCATGCTGCTGGAGACGGATCCCCTTGAGCTGCCACACGCTGGGGAGCAGGTAGAGGTTGCGGCTGCTGGAGTTGGAGGCGGTGATCTCCAGCTCCAGCTCCAGGTTGGGCCGGCCCGCCACCTGGGTGGGCCGCAGCCTGCGGCTGGGGCTCACGTTGATCTGCAGGCTGAGGCTCGCCGGGGCCATCTCCGGCACCAGGATCTCCTTCCAGATGAAGGTGTAGGCGCCCCAGGTGGCCGCCACCACGATGCCGATCGACTGGATCCAGTTGTGCAGGTGATTGGAGCGTGCCCAGGAGGGCACCGGGTCCTTGGTCACTGCCGCCCCGTCAGTCGTCGCCCCAGTCGGTGCAGGCGCGGTGGCGGGCGTCGTCGGGTCGGGCTCGGCCATCGCTCAGGGACGGGAGGCCGCGAACACCTCACCGACCCGGCGGGGGCAGCGCAGGGGTTTGCGGCAGGTGGCCGTCAGGGCGTCGCTGACACTGGTGAGGGCCCGGTTGCCCGGATCGACGCCCACCTCGCTCAGAAGCTTCGGATCGCTGACGCGGTCCGCCGCCAGGCCGTTCATGGCCGCGGCGGTGCAGGGGGAGGCGGTGGCGCCGAACCCGCTGAGCAGGGCATAGGCCCGCTGGCTGCGGGTGCCCTGGAGGGCCGCGTCAGGGCTGGCGTAGGCCGTGCGCGCCGGCGAGAGCTTGTGGGCCGGGAGGCTGGGCTTGAGCCCCGGGCTGGAATCCAGCAGGACACCCGCCAGGCAGACGGCCTGCAGGTTGGCGGCCGCCCCCGGGCTGGCGGTACCGCTGCTCTGACGGGCGAGGAACGCCTGGCCGAGGCCGGTGGCGATCCAGTAGGCGATCCCCCAGGTGCCGTAGCGCTCCCGTTCGCCCCTGAGGGACTTGGCATCGAGCAGCAGTTCGCCGCTGTCGGGGCAGTAGAGGGCGCTGGTGTCGGCACTGGCGCCTCGGGCTCCGGGGCAGCCGGCCGCAACGGTGCCGCCGGCGCTCACCAGCCGCAGCCTGGGCCAGGACAGGGGGGCGGTGGCTGGATCCCCCTTCCAGGCTTGCTGCAGGGAGCGGCTGGCGGCCTGCACCGCGGTCTCCAGGTCAGCCGCTGGATTCGGGGCGGCAGCGGCTGCTGGGGCCAGGGCGGCGCCGGTGCTGGCAGCCAGCAGCAGGCTCGCCATCAGCAACCCGGGGGTCGAGGTCTGGGACACGACGGCAGGTGGGTGGGGTTGGTTCAGTGTGTTCAACCCTCATAGGCCCGGCAAGGGAGCGGTGTCGCCGGTGAGCTGCCAGGCGGCCCAGTATTTGTGGTCCTTCCACTCCTTGTGCCTGGGGTTGGTGCGGAACTCCTCCTGGACCTGGACGAGAGCGCCCTGCCTGCCTTGGCCGGCCTTGAGCAAGGTGTAGTAGCGCTGCATGAACACGGCGGTGGCCTCGTCATCCACCTTCCAGAGCGAGAGCAGGGTGGTGCGGGCGCCGGCCACGGTGAGCGCTCGTTGCAGGCCGTACACCCCCTCCCCGCTCTGGCTGACGCCCGTGGCGGTGTCGCAGGCGGAGAGCACCACCAGTTCGGTGCCTTCCAGCTGCAAGCGGGAGGCTTCCTTGGCGGTGAGGTAGCCGTCGTCGTCTCCATCGCGGGGGGAGGCGGCCAGGGCTTGCGCGGAGGCGCCCTGGACCGGCCGCCGATGGCGGTTGGCGCCGCTCAGCACAATGCCGCTGTTCAACAGGGGGTCACCGGTGCTGGCTGGAGGGCCCGAGAAGGCGGCACTCCGGCTCCTCGGGCCCTGGTTGACGGGGGAGGGCTGGGGATCCGAGAAAAAGCCATGGCTGGCGACATGGAGCACCCTGGGCCCTTTGATGCGTTGCAGGGCGGGCGCGGTGGCCTGCGATCCCGTGAGCAGGGTGGCCTTGAGCTGAGCCGCGATCTCCTGCCCTTCGTTCTTGGTCGCCCGCAGGGAAGCCCAGGGGGTGCCAGGGGCCCCGAACTCTGGATCGGCGATCACCAGGGCCTGACCAGCTTGCACCTGGGTCGTTCGAGGCTTTGGGAGCAGATCGCGGCCGCTTGTGATCAGCCGCAGCCGCACCACCTCGGCCAGCCAGCGGGGGCCTTGCCCAGGGCCCAGGGACTCCGGTGCGGGCAGGGCCGCAAAGGGAATGCGGCTGAGTTCGCCATCGGGGGAGAGGAACCACTGGTTGCGGTCCTTGAGCTGGCTCAGGAGCGCAGGGGGGAACACCTTGTCCCTCACCTGCACCCAGGCGTCGTTGGGGGATTGCTCCCCCCTCTCGGAGATCTTCAGGGCGTTGCGGATGAGCGGCTCAATCCCGGAGGCCAGGCCGAGATCGTGGCTGGTGATGCGGCCATCGGGGAACAGCCGCAAGGCTAGATAGCGCGGCTCCCCCCAGCGCTTGTCAATGGGCTGGCGGCCGTCATAGGGCCGATACCTCTGGAACTCCACCAGCACCCCGTCGGCAGGGAGAACGCGGGCGACCTCCCCGGGTTCCACCAGATGGGGCTGCAGAGCGGGCAGCAGGCGATAGAGCTGCTTCTCCAGATCACCCACTTGCTGCTGGAGCGTCTGCCGCTGGGGGGGGCTGAGGTTCACATCCGCCAGGCGACTGGTGAGGCCGGCAATCTGCTGGCTGAGCTCCTGCTGGGGGCCCGGCGAGCGGGCGAGCAGTGCCAGACGCTGTTCGATCTCCTGGAGCAGCCCCTGGCGGTTCAGCCGGGTGAACAGGGCCAGGGAGGTGCCGTCGGGGGAGAGGCCGGCGAAGGTGTACGCGAATTCCCAGGCTTGGTCAAGCACGTCAATCTGGGCTCGCCGCTGGGCCTCCGGCAGTAAAGGCACTTCTCGTTGCAGAAACAGTGTTTGGATACGGATGCCACGACGCAGGAAGGGCTCTGCTTTCGCATAGGCGCCCTGGTTCACGTAAAGGAATGCGAGGTTGTTGAGGCTGGTGGCTGTATCGGGATGATCGGCCCCCAGCGCCTTCTCGTAGATCGACAGGGCGCGGATGGAGAAGGGTTCGGCCTGGGCGTAGGCGCCCTGACGGCTGTAAAGCGCTGCGAGGTTGTTGAGGCTTTTGGCAGTATCGCGGTGATCGGACCCAAGGACCTTCTCCTTAATCGCCAAAGCGCGAAGGTGGAGGAGCTCGGCCTTGGTGTAGGCGCCCTGGCTGTCGTACAGCGCTGCCAGGTTGTTGAGGCTGGTGGCGGTCTCGGGGTGATCAGGCCCCAGCACCTTCTCGTTGATTGCCAGGGTGCGGATGTAGAGGGGCTCGGCCTTGGAATAGGCGCCTTGCTCCCAGTAGAGCAGGGCGAGGTCATTGAGGCTGGTGGAGGTATCGGGGTGATCGGGCCCCAGAGCCTTCTCCTGGATCGCCAGCGCCCGAAGGTAGAGCGGCTCGGCCTTGGCGTAAGCGCCCTGGAGTTGGTAAAGATTTGCGAGGTTGTTTAAGCCGATGGCGGTACCAGGGTGATCGGGGCCCAGAGCCTTTTCCCTGATCGCCAAGGAGCGGCGGTAGAGAGGCTCGGCCTTGGCGTAAGCACCCAGACTGTCGTAAAGCGTTGCGAGGTTGTTGAGTCTGATTGCGGTATCGGGGTGATCGGGCCCCAGCGCCTTCTCACTGATCGCCAGGGCGCGGATGTAGAGGGGCTCAGCCTTGGCATAGGCGCCCTGGTTGAGGAAGAGCAGTGCGAGGTTGCTGAGGCTTTGAGCTGTCCCGGGGTGATCAGGCCCTAGCGCCTTCTCGTTGATTGCCAGGGCGCGGATGTAGAGGGGCTCGGCCTTGGCGTAGTTGCCCTGGTTGTCATACAACTCCGCGAGGTTATTGAGGCTGTTGGCGGTCTCGGGGTGATCGGGCCCCAGCGTCTTCTCTCTGATGGCCAAGGCGCGAAGGTGGAGGGGCTCAGCCTTGGCGTAAGCTCCCTGTTCATTGTGTAACTGCGCGAGGTTGTTGAGGCCTCTGGCTGTGCCGGGGTGATCTGGCCCCAGGAGTTGTTCCATCAAGGCTAGAACCTTTACCTGTATCTGCGTCGCCTCGTGATACTTGCCTTGCTGATAAAGGGCCGTCACCTGGCGATTCAACTCAACAACTTCTGATAGCAAGGTGTTGCTGCTCTCTCCATTGGCCTGGGTCACTACTGCAGGCCGATCAGGGGCCACCGAGGTCACCTTCGCTGATGCCTGGGCGAGAACCCCGATGCCAGTGAAAAGCAGCAGGCCTGTGCTGAGGCTGCAGATGGGTCGCAGGAGTGGGGTGGTCATTGCATCAGTGGCCGATCAGATTGAATTTGAAAAAGGCCACGGATGTCTTGAATTGGAGTGGCAATGAGGGTCACTTGAGGAAGGTAGTTTAGTTATTGACAGAACTTCGGCAAGAGTCTTTGGGCAACGGAAGAGCCTAGCGAAGCAGATTTCTTCGTATCCTCACAGGCTCCAAGCATGTCGCCAAGTTGTGACTTGGCGAGTCCACGATAACCCCAGGCGATTGCGAGTCTAGGATTGGTAGTAATGGCTAGCGTGAAGTCAGTAATCGCTCCCTTGGCATCGCCTAATTGTGACTTTGCGACTCCGCGGCCGGTGTAGGCGTATGCATACTTAGGATTGATGGCAACCGCTTGGTTGAAGTCAGCAATCGCTCCCTTGATATCGCCCAATTGTGACTTTGCGGTTCCGCGGGCGTGGTAGGCGTATGCATAATTAGGATTGATGGCAATCGCTTGGTTGAAATCGGCAATCGCCCCTTGCGTGTCGTTTAAATCCGACTTGAAACTACCGCGGTTGAAGAAAGTGTCGGCGCATTGCGGATTGATGGCAATTGCTTGGGTTAAATCGGCAATCGCCCCTTGGTGATCGCCTAAAAAATTCCGGGCAACAGCACGGTTGTTGTAGGCTAATACATTATGTGGATTGCTGGAAATGGCCTGGGTTGAATCTGCAATTGCTCCTTGGTAGTCGCCCGAATTGACCTTGGTGGCGCCACGGATTATGTATGGGTCTTCGTTTTTCGAATTGCTTAGACTACAGTTGCTCTTGTTGAGGATGATTTGATCTTTGCTCTGTGCTTGAGCGGGTGCCTGCGATAGGAGTAGTGCTCCAGCGGGCACCGCTATGATGACTAGGAGAATCTGGGCGGCAGGCCGCGGCTTGGCGGAGGCTTGGGCAAGTATGCGCGACATCGTGATTGGATTGGAGCAATATTATTGGTGAGCCTAAAGCACCCGTAAGAGCTGGTCACCTGATTGGTTCGCCAACATCAGGCAGCCCAGGGAGTCAGGCAATTTGACAGTCATTCAGGGGTGGAGTGGCGGGGTGCTGATGGGCGCAACTCCGGGGTCGGCTTGTGATGGTGTGCCCTCCTTCGATGTGATCAGGAGGTCATCGCTCGCTTGGGCCACTGCCGGCCTGGACGGCTGAACTGAGTCAAGACTTGTAGGTAGGTCCCCAGTCCTCAACCAGATGTTGCAGCACGGCTCTCTCCGGTGCCGACCGACAGTGCTGGCTGGATGGCGCAGTCGGTGGAGCGTTACTGAGGCGCGATTGTCCCCAAGGGTGGCGCTAGGGGACCAGCCGCCTCGGCACGGTCGGGGTCCGGGGTTTGGTGGTGCAATGACGCCGCTTCGGGGCGATGCTGCTCGCTCCTCTGTTCGGGTTGCCGCTCCCGCGGCTGGGTGCCTGTCCTGCCTTTGACGGCGTGCTGGTGGCCAAGGCGGTGCAGATGGAAGCCCTGCTGGATGAGGCTCTGGTTGCCACTGCCGGCGGCCGCCCTGAGCGGCTCGATCGGGAGCGAACCTGTGGCTTGATGACCATGCTTCGCTTCGCGGTGCACCCCACCCCGCCGCTTCGCCCCCCTGGCTCCTGTCGCTACGGAGTAGGGGATGGTCCTGGCGTCCCGGGGGGAACCCATGAGGGGCTGCGCATGGCCAGGATCTCGCGCAGCTGATCGCTCAGCTTGCTGCGGGGGCTCCGGGCTGGAGCACCTTCGTGGGGCGGATAGGTGATGTCGGCGATGCGCCAGCGGCCGCCCGTGGCCTGCACCAGCACCTGGATGGTCTGCGTGCTGGAGAATGCCTTGGATCGCCCCACGAGCACCGGGACCGTCACGAAGGCCCGATCCGGTGCCGTCAGCTGACAACCGGCGAGGCGGAACCCGAGGATGCCCACCTGGGTGCCCTGGAAGGGATTGGAATCCAGAACGCCACTGCCGTCGTTGCGGGGCGACTGGAAGGGCCTGATCGCTTCGCTGAGCTTGGCGTAGAGCCCTGGGTCGAACCGCTCCTTCTGGCCCTGCAGCGATCGGGTCCAGGTGTTCTGGTTGGTGAGATACCAGCTGTAGACCTCGCTCACCACGGCGCTGGCCTGGGGAGGGCAGGCGGCCATGGCCAGCAGCAGAAGGGCTTGCATCAGAGCCTGAGGATCACAGAAAAATACCGCTGCCCTTCTGGCGAGGAAGTGGCCGCGTAGGCGCCAAGCACCGCAGTGGTTGGTACGTTCTAATCTTCCTAGCCTGGATTCATCCTGTAGAACCCAGGCCTGGTCCAGTTGCGTCTCCGCAGGCGGAACCACCTTGGAGAGAGGCGGCTCGGGCGGGACGACGCTTTGGACCATCCCCAACCTCCTCTCCTTCTACCGGCTGGTGGCGGCGCCGATGGTGCTGGTGCTGGTGGATCTTGATCGACAGTGCCTGTTCGCGTCGCTGTTCCTGGTGAGCCTGATCAGCGACATCCTCGATGGCCTGAACGCCCGCCTGTTTCACCTCCAGACCCCCCTTCGGCGCCCGGCTCGATTCCTGGGCCGACACGGCCACCTCCTGGGTGGGCCTGGTGCATGGGCTCTACCGCTGCCCACGCTGCTTCTGGCGGGGTTCTGAGCCTCGCCCCTCAGGCCGCCATCCCCGCCAGGGGATCCTCCTGGAACGGCCAGACCCGCGGCAGGGCCGGCGGTTCCAGGCCGCGCACGGCGCGGGTGCGGGCCCAGAGGCGCGTGAACCAGAAGCGTGCCGCCTGGGTGGAGGTGCCCCGATAGCGGGCCACCAGACCCTGGGGAAGCGGTCCGCAGGCCATCTCCCCCTCCAGCCCCGCGCGGTCGCTGCGGCAGGCGGCCAACAGCTCGGCCAGGTGGCCGGCCTCAAGTGGTTCGGGTGCCGCCCATACCAGGCTGCCGAACACCGGCTGGCCCGCCATGCCGTGCTCCTGATCCACCCCCTCGCCCCCCAGCTCCAGCCGGTCCACCAGCTCCCAGCGGCTGCCATCGCTTCCCTGGCGCTGGATCTCCAGCTGAGAGCGCCAGCGGCCCGGGCCCAGGTCCTCGCCGGCGGCGCTCAGCCCCAACCGCACCACCTCGGCGCCGAGGAAGCCGGCCCCGGGCGCCAGTTCCACCCGGGTGCGCTGCTCGAACAGGCCACCGCCGTAGAGCACCAGCTCCTGGGGCAGCCACTCCAGGTCGGCCCCGGCGGCCAGTCGCAGCTCCAGCTCCTGCTGGGCCCAGCTGCCCCCAGGTGCGCGGCGCGAACGCCCCACGGAGCCGTAGACCTTCTGGGCCGCCACGCTGGTGAGCAGGGCCCGGCTGCCGGGCGCCAGCTCGGCCTCGAGCCACAGCTGGTCGCCGCCCACCAGGCCGCCGGCGGTGTGCAGCAGCGGCAGTTCGCAGCGGCCATCGCCGTGGTGCATGGCCCGCTGCAGCTTCAGCGGCGCCGTGGCCCCGCCCTGGTGCACGGTGCGGCCGCCGTCGCCCGGGGCGAAGCGCAGCCGGGCCTCGCCGCGCCAGGGGGCGGGGGGCGGCATGGAGGCGGGATCGGCCTGGGGGCTTGTGGGAGCTGGGACCTGTCCGTTCATGGGGTCATGCTGGGGTCGTGGCAGCCCCGCTCCAGTAACAACGGGCACAGGGGTGTGATGCCCCAGGCCGCCAGGGTGCCGTGGCTACCCCCCCCCAGTCCGGCTGGCCGTCCCTGGTGCCCGCCGCCCCGTCCGCCCGCCCCGCCCCCGTGTCGTCCGCCCTGCCCTCCGCGTCATTCCCCGCCGGCAGCCCGGAATCGGCTCACCAGGCCCCCGAAGCCCAGGAGCCGCTGCTGCTGGAGCAGCGCCTGGGCCGCGATCCCCAGGCCGCCGCCGCCGCCGCCCCGCTGCTGTTGCCGCTCACGGCCCAGGAGCGCACCAGCCTGCGGGGGCGCCGCTGCAGTGCCTGCGGCCGGGCGCTGCTGTTGCAGCTGCCCCGGGGGGCGGCCCTGGAGCCGGGCGAGTGGCTGGGCGGCCCCGGAGCCGCCCGGGTGCGGGTGGAGGCGGCGCCGGAACCGCTGTTGCAGGTGAGGGCTGCTGACCCCCTGGCGCTGCTGCAGGCGGCCTATCACCTCGGTAACCGCCATGTGGCGCTGGAGATCCAGCCCGGCGAACTGCGGCTGTTGCAGGATCCGGTGCTGGCCCATCTGCTGGAGCACCGAGGCCTGATGCTGCAGACGATCGTGGCCCCCTTCCTGCCGGAGAGCGGGGCCTACGGCCACGCCGATGGACACGGCCACGTTGTTGGCCAAAGTCATGTTGCTGGGCACAGCCATTTTGCTGGGCACAGCCACGCCGATGGGCATCGCCACGCTCCTGGCCACAGCCATGACGGCTGATCCAGCCGCCGCCGCCCTGGCCCGGCTGCGGCTGCACCAGTTGGTCAGTCCGGCCTTGCCGGTGGGTGCCTTCAGCTACTCGGAAGGCCTTGAGGTTCTGGTCCAGCAGGGCGCCCTGGCTGAGGCTGCCGCCGTGCGGACCTGGCTGGAGGCCGAGCTGCGCTTCGGCACGGTGCGCCTGGAGGCGGCAGCTCTGTCCAGGCTGATGCAGATGGAGGATGCCGCCGCCCTGCTCCGGCTCGATGGCTGGCTGCTGGCGATGCGGGAGGCCCGGGAGCTGCGGGCCCAGCAGCGCCAGATGGGTCAGTCGCTGCTGCAGCTGCTGCGGGCGCTCGGATTCCTGGTGCCCGCTGAGGATCTCGCCTGGCCCGCCGCCTTCGCCCAGGCCGGCCGGGTGCTGGAGATCGGAGCTGCGGAGCTCACGGAGGCCTATCTGTACGGCTGGGTCGCCAACCAGCTCAGTGCCGCGGTGCGGCTGGTGCCCCTGGGCTCCACCGACGCCCAGCGGCTGCAGCTGGCCCTGGCACCCCTGATCGCCTCAGAGGCCGCCAGGCTCGCCGAAGCGGATCCCCAGACCCTCTGGAGTGGCGGGGTGGGCGCTGCCCTGGCCCAGTTGCGCCATGCTGAGCTCTACTCGAGGCTGTTCCGGAGCTGATGAGCAAGCTGCGGGTTGGGGTGGCTGGCCCGGTGGGATCGGGCAAGACGGCGCTGGTCGAGGTGCTCTGCCGCCGCCTGCGCCAACGGCTGGAACTGGCGGTGGTGACCAACGACATCTATACCCAGGAGGACGCCCAGTTCCTCACCCAGGCGGGGGCCTTGCCGCCGGAACGGATCCGGGGGGTCGAAACGGGAGGTTGTCCCCACACCGCCATCCGGGAAGACTGTTCGATCAACCGGGCGGCGGTGCAGGAGCTGGAGCAGCGCTTCCCCGACCTCGATCTGGTGCTGGTGGAGAGCGGCGGCGACAATCTGGCTGCCAGTTTCAGTCCGGAGCTGGTGGATCTGTGCATCTACGTGATTGATGTGGCCGCTGGCGACAAGATTCCACGCAAAGGCGGACCCGGCATTACCCGCTCCGATCTGCTGGTGATCAACAAGATTGATCTGGCTCCCCACGTGGGGGCCAGTCTGGCGGTGATGGAGCGCGACACGCTGCGCATGCGCGGGGAGCGGCCCTGGTGTTTCACCAACCTCCACAGCGGTGAGGGCGTCGATCGGGTCGAAGGATTTCTGCTGCAGCAGCTGCCCGGCCTGGCTTGAGACGAGCCAGACAGTTGACAGCTGGTTGATGGGCGGTTGAACAAACTGTAGCGGCGGCTACAAAGCTTGGAATGCCTGGCTACCTACCGTCCGCGAACCGCTGCGAGGCGGACAACAACAAGCGCATTTTTTCCGGAGAGCCCTCTATGAAGCCATTCGCGATGCAGAAATCGTCCCTGCGTCTGATTGGTGGCGCCACCGCACTGGCCACTGCCTTCAGCCTGGCAGCTTGCGGCGGTGGCGGCGGCGGTGAGACCGCCTCCGGCGATTTTGACGGGGAAGTGAAGGTCGGAATCCTCCATTCCCGCTCCGGCACCATGGCCATCTCCGAGAACACGGTGGCCGAAGCCGAGTTGATGGCGATCGACGAGATCAATAAGGAAGGTGGCGTCAAGATTGGCGATAAGAAGCTCAAGATCGTGCCGATCGAAGAAGATGGCGCCTCTGACTGGCCCACCTTCGCCGAGAAGGCGAAGAAATTGATCGATCAGGATCAGGTGGCCGTGGTGTTTGGCGGCTGGACCTCCGCCAGCCGCAAGGCGATGCTGCCGGTCTTCGAGGCCAAGGACCACTTCCTCTTCTACCCGATTCAGTACGAGGGTCAGGAGTGCTCCAAGAACATCTTCTACAGCGGTGCGGCTCCCAACCAGCAGGCTGAGCCCGCCGTGGAGTGGCTGCTGAAGAACAAGGGCAAGGATTTCTTCCTGGTGGGCTCGGACTACGTCTATCCGCGCACGGCCAACACCATCATGAAGGAGCAGCTCAAGACGCTGGGCGGCACGGTGGTCGGTGAAGATTATCTGCCCCTGGGCAACACCGAGGTGGCTCCGATCATCGCCAAGATCAAGCAGGCTCTGCCCAAGGGCGGTGTGATCGTCAACACCCTGAACGGCGATAGCAACGTGGCCTTCTTCAAGCAGATGAAGGCTGCGGGCATCACCCCTGCCAATGGCTACTCGATCATGAGCTTCTCGATCGCCGAGGAGGAAGTCGCGGCGATCGGTCCTGAGTATCTGGAAGGTACCTACGCCGCCTGGAACTTCTTCCAGAGCCTCGATACCCCTGGTTCCAAGAAGTTCACCGAGGCCTTCAAGGCCAAGTACGGCGACAACCGGGTCACCAATGACCCGGCTGAATCCGCCTACATGATGGTCTACCTCTGGGCCAAGGCTGCCGAGAAGGCCGGCACCGTCGACAACAAGGAAGTCCGTAAGTCTCTGATTGGCGTCAGCTTTGACGCTCCTCAGGGCACGGTCACGGTGCAGCCCAACCACCACACCGAGAAGCGTGTGCTGATCGGTGAAGTCCAGAAAGACGGCATGTTCAAGATCCTCGAGGACAAGGGCTTCGTCAAGCCCGTGGCCTGGAACCAGTTCGTGCCCGAAACCAAGGGCTATACCTGCGACTGGACCCGCACCGATGTGCCCGATCCCGGCAAGTTCAAGATGTGATCGAGCTGGATCCGGGCTTGCCCGGATCCCTCGTTCGGGATTAGGCCACCGGACTCCGTCGCGGTTGCTGCTTTCACGAGGGGGAGTGCGCTCCCCCTCTTTTTGTACCCGGCGATGACACTTCTCTACGACACCCTCTTCAACGGCCTGGCAATCGGCTCGGTGCTGGTGCTCGCCGCCCTCGGGCTGGCGGTGGTCTTCGGTCTGATGGGCGTCATCAACATGGCCCATGGCGAGTTGATGATGCTTGGCGCTTACAGCACCTTCGTGGTGCAGAACCTTTGCAAGAATGGTCCCCTCGAAGCGCTGTTCCCGATCTACATCCTGATCGCCATTCCCGTGGCGTTTCTGGTGAGTGGGCTGGCGGGCCTGTTGCTAGAGAAGACGGTGATCCGGCGCCTCTACGGCCGGCCCCTCGAGACCCTGTTGGCCACCTGGGGGGTGAGCCTGATCCTGCAGCAGTTGGTGCGTTCGGTCTCCAGCGCCTTCTTCCTGGGCCTGCTGTTGACCGTCGCCCTGGGTCTACTGGCTCCCCGGATCACTCCTGCCACGTGGTGGAAGCAGCGCTGGACGCCCTTGCTCGGAACCGGCAGCTGGGTGATTGCCGGCGGCGTTGGCATCGCCCTGGCCTCAGTCCTGGGCGAAGTGCGCAAGCTGGATCAACCCTGGTTCAGCGCCCGCAACCTCGATGTGACTGCACCGTTGTGGCTGCGCGATTCCCTCGATCTCGGTGGTGTGACCATGCCCACCGCCCGTTTGTTCATTCTCGCGCTCACGGCCCTGGCCCTGATCGGTGTCAGCTGGTTTCTTCAGAAGAGTGTCTGGGGTCTGCGGATCCGTGCCGTGACCCAGAACCGGCCGATGAGTGATTGCCTCGGCATTCCCACCGAAAAGGTGGATGCCCTCACTTTCCTGGTGGGATCGGGCCTGGCTGGCGTTGCCGGGGTGGCTGTCACCCTGCTGGGTTCGGTGGGCCCCAACCTGGGTGGTAATTACATCGTCGATTGCTTCATGGTGGTGGTGCTCGGTGGCGTGGGCAAGTTGCTCGGCACCGTTGTGGCAGCCCTGGGGATCGGCGTGCTCAGTTATGTGATCGGTTCTGGCTCCCTCCTGCTGGTCTGGCCTGCGATGCCGGCAGGTCTCAATGAGGTGGTCACCTTCTTCGCCACCACCTCGATGGCCAAGGTGATGGTGTTTGCCCTGGTGGTGGTGTTCCTCCAGTTCCGTCCGGCGGGTCTTTTCCCACCGAAGGGCCGCCTGGTGGAGGCCTGAGTCATGGCGAGTCCTTCCACCTCCGCGTTGTCGTCTGCCGGCGGCGGCAGCCCCACCGGTTTCCTGCGTCGCTGGCTTCCCTGGATCCTGCTGATTGCGGCGGCGCTGATTCTGCCTTCCGTGCTCCCCCCCTTCCGGCTCAACCTGCTGGGGCGCTTTCTGTCGCTGGGTATCGTGGCCCTCGGCATCGATCTGATCTGGGGCTTCACCGGCATGCTCAGCCTCGGGCAGGGCATCTTCTTCGCCCTGGGCGGTTATGCCCTGGGCATGCATCTGCAGCTCACCTCCCTGCAGCCCGGTCAGCTGCCCGAATTCTTCGGCCTCTACGGCGTCAAGGAGTTGCCGGCCTTCTGGCAGCCCTTCAATTCAGCCGTCTTCACCTTTTTCTGCCTTTGGATCCTGCCGGCTCTGGTGGCGGGTGTGCTCGGTTTTCTGGTGTTTCGCAACCGGATCAAGGGGGTCTATTTCTCGATCCTCACCCAGGCTGCCCTGCTGGTTTTCTTCAACTTCTTCAACGGCCAGCAGAAGCTGATCAACGGCACCAATGGCCTCAAAACCGATACCGCGCGCATCTTCGGGGCCCTGGTGGGCAGTGATGCGATGCAGCGCAATCTGTTCTGGGTCACGTTGCTGCTGGTGGTGCTCAGCTGGTTGCTCTGCCGCTGGCTCACCCGCGGCCGTTTCGGTGACGCCCTGATCGCCATCCGCGATGATGAACCGCGCTTGCGCTTCACCGGCTACAACCCCACCGCCTACAAAACCCTGGTGTTTGCCATTGCCGGTGCAATGGCTGGCGTGAGCGGGGCTCTGTACACGGTGCAGTCTGGAATCATCAGCCCCCAGTACATGGCGGTGCCGTTCTCGATCGAGATGGTGATCTGGGTGGCTGTGGGTGGCCGCGGCACCCTGATCGGGGCAATTCTTGGTGCGGTGGTGATCAATTACGCCAAGAGCCTGATCAGCGAGCAGTTGCCTGAAACCTGGCTGTTCATCCAGGGCGGCCTGTTTCTGCTCGTGGTCACGGCGTTGCCCGATGGTCTCGTCGGCTGGTGGACCCAGGGAGGCCCAGCCAGGATCCTGGCCATGGTGGGGATTGCCCCCCTGGCCCCCACCTATCCCGAGATCGATTTCGATCCTGCTGTTCAAGCGGAAGCCGAGACTGTCCAATCCGATGCATCCCCCGGAGGTTCCGTATGAGTTCCGCCGCTTCAGCTCCTGTGTTGGATTCCTCCACGCCTCTACTGGAACTACGCCAGGTGAGCGTCAGTTTTGATGGGTTCTGGGCCCTCAATGATCTCAATCTGTCGCTGGCTCCTGGTGATCTGCGGGCCGTGATCGGACCCAACGGCGCCGGCAAGACCACCTTTCTCGATGTGATCACCGGCAAGGTGCGTCCCACCAAAGGGGATGTGTTCTTCCGTGGTCGTTCACTGGTTGGGCTGCCTGAACACCGCATCGCCCGGCTCGGCATCGGCCGCAAGTTCCAGACCCCACGGGTGTATCAGAACCTCACGCCCCGTCGCAATCTGGAGCTGGCGGTGAGCCGCCGTGCCTCGCCGTTTGACCTCTTGTTCGGACGGCTCGATGCCACCGCCCGCGATCGGGTGCAGGAGCTGCTTGAGGTGGTGGGTCTGCATCCCTATGCCCATCAGAAGGCCGGTGGGTTGTCCCACGGTCAGAAGCAGTGGCTCGAGATCGCCATGCTTGTGGCCCAGGATCCCCAGGTGTTGCTGGTGGATGAACCGGTGGCCGGCCTCACCGATGAGGAAACCGAGCTCACCGCCGCACTTCTGCGCCAGCTGGCCGGTGCCCACACCGTGCTGGTGATCGAGCACGACATGGAGTTCATCCGTGATCTGCAGGCCCCGGTCACGGTGCTGCATGAAGGCCATGTGCTCTGTGAGGGATCGATGGATGAGGTCCAGAGCGATCCCCGTGTGATCGAGGTGTATCTCGGCAGCGAAACCGAAGCCGCCTGAACCCCCGTTCCCCTTCCTTCGCTCCTCTTCGGCTGTTTGATCACGCCGTTCAGTCACGCCGTTCCGCCTACCCCTGATGACCACCAGCTCCCTCACCCAGCCGGCCGCCTCGGCCACCGCCTCCGGCCCCCTGCTGGAAGTGCAGGGCCTGAACGTGTACTACGGCGAGAGTCACATCCTGCGCAATGTTGATCTCAACGTCAAATCGGGTCAGATGGTCTGCCTGATCGGCCGCAATGGCGTCGGCAAGACCACCTTGCTCAAGACGGTGGTGGGTCTGCTGCGGCAGCGCTCGGGCTCGGTGGAGCTGGAGGATCGGGAGGTCTCGCGTCTGCCGCCCCATCAACGGGCCCGTGCCGGCATCGGCTACGTGCCCCAGGGTCGCGAGATCATCCCCCAGCTCACGGTGCGGGAGAACCTGCTGCTCGGTCTGGAGGCCCGCCCCGGTGGGCTGGCCAAGCATCGCCACATCGATCCGTTGGTGTTTGAGCTGTTCCCGGTGCTGGAGAAGTTCCTGGCCCGCCGCGGCGGTGACCTCTCCGGCGGCCAGCAGCAGCAGCTGGCGATCGCCCGCGCTCTGCTGGGCAAGCCCAAGCTGCTGCTGCTGGATGAGCCCACCGAAGGCATCCAACCCTCGGTGGTGCTGGATATCGAACGGGCGGTGCGGCGCATCATTGAAACCACCGGCATCAGCGTCTTGCTGGTGGAGCAGCACCTCCACTTCGTCCGCCAGGCCGATTGGTATTACGCCATGCAGAAGGGCGGGGTGGTGGCCAGTGGACCCACCGATGAACTCAGTAAAGAAGTGATTGACCGCTTCCTGAGTGTCTGATCGCCGCGGCACCGTGGGCTGACTCTCTGGGCCGGATTCCGATTCGAATCAGAGCAGACTTGGTGTCACTGATCACAGCAGACTCGGTGTCACTGACGCGATCCGTTAATGCGCCGGAGACAGGAGTTGGCGCCAGAACCGCTCCACGTTCTCCACGCTGGGCAGGGCAGTGTGCCCTAGGTGGCTGATCGGGCGACAGCCGAGGCTGCTCAGCAGCAGGGCGCCGTCGCTGCTGGCCAGATCCTGCTCGCTGATCGGGCTTTCTTTGGCAAGGCCATGGCGGAGAGTCTGCTGGCGCATCACCCCGGGCAGGCAGCCGCTGCTCAGCGGTGGTGTGAGCCAGCGACCGCCGCGCAGCAGCAGCAGATTGGCGCTGGTGCCGCAACACAACCCGCCGGCGCTGCTGGGCAACAGGGCGTCGTCGGCGCCTGAGGCCGCGGCCTGGCGGCGGGCCTGGATGGCGGGGCCGTAGGCGAAGGTTTTGCAGCGGCTCAGCAGGCTGGTGGCGCTGCGGGTTTCGCTGGGGCTCACGATCACCCGCACCGGCTCGAAGCAGGCCGTTGCGGCGCTGAGGTTGAGCCAGAAGCGGTGGTTGCTGTGCGAAGGCACGGCGAGGCCACGGCCGCTGCTGCCCCGAGTCCAATTGAGCCGCAGGGCTCCGCTGTTGATGCCGCTGCGCGCCACGGCCTCGGCGATCAGGGGCACCAGGCGCGCCTCATCCGGCGGCGGTGCCAGGCCCAGCAGGGCAGCGGAGCGGTGCCAGCGCTCCAGATGGGCCGCCAGCAGATGGGGCTGGCCGGCTTCGATCAGCAGCGTTTCAAACAGGCCATCGGCGAGCAGCAGCCCCCGGTCGCTGAGGGGAAGCGCCAGGTCGTCGGGATGGCCCCAGCAGCCCTGGGGGCTGGGGGTATCGATCCAGGCGATCACGGCCGGTGGGCTGGTTGCGCTGGTCACGCCAGGGCCTCCAGCAGGGGCCCCAGCTTCCAGCCCAGCTCCTCCGCCTCATCGTGGGGGTCGGAATCGGCCACGATGCCGCAGCCGGCATGGGCCCGCAGGGTGCGGCCCTGCAGAAACAACGAACGGATCAGGATGCTGCTGTCGAAGCTGCCGTCGTGGGCAAGGCGGAACAGGGAGCCGCAGTAGGGCCCGCGCGGCACCGGTTCGAGCCCATGCAGCCGCCGGCAGGCCCGCACTTTCGGCGCCCCTGTGATCGAGCCGCCCGGCCAGCAGGCCCGGAGCAGATCCACCACCCCCAGCCCGGCGCGCAGCTGTCCCTGCACCACCGAGGTGAGGTGGTGCACCTGCGCATAGCTTTCCAGGCCCACCAGCTGGGGCACCTGGATCGAGCCCGGCACGCACACCCGGCCTAGGTCGTTGCGCAGCAGGTCGACGATCATTACGTTCTCGGCCCGGTCCTTGGCGCTGCTGACCAGATCGGCGGCGGCATCCGCGTCGATCGCCGGGTCGTGGTGCCGCGGCCGGGTGCCCTTGATCGGCCGGCTCTCCACCAGGCCGCTGGCGCTCACCTGCAGGAAGCGCTCCGGTGAGGCCGAGAGGATGGCCTCCAGCGGGGTCTGGGCCGGGTTGCTCCCCTTGGCTGCGGCCGCGATCGCCAGTCCGCCGAAGGGTGCCGGGCAGCGCCGCCGCAGCCGTTGGTAGAGCGCCAGCGGATCGACGTGGCCCGTCAGCTCCTGCTCGCAGCAGGCGGTGAGATTGGCCTGGAACAGATCCCCGGCCGCGATCCAGTCGTGGATGCGCTCCACACCGGCGGCAAAGGCCGGCCCATCGGTGTGCCAGTGCCAGTTCTCCAGTGGCAGTCCGGGCTCGAGTGGCTCTGGTTCTGCCGCGGCTGCGCGTTTTGTAGGTGCTGCGCTTGGTGCTTGAGCTGCGCTGGAATCGGGGTCCGTTGGGGCCAGGGCCTCGATCGCTGCGGCCATCGCCGCCAGCCGCGCGCCATCGTGGCCCTCGAGCCGCAGGCAGCCTGCGGCCGCGTCGAACTCCAGCACCGGATCGTGGCGGGCGGCCCAGAGCTGGGCCATGGCCGGTGATCGCCAGGGTTCGCCGGTCTCCACCCAGCCACCGGCTTCGTACGACAACCAGCCCATCCAGTGGCCGCCGCCGGCCACCATCGCCGCCAGCGCCGCGAACGGATCCCGGGCGCCTGGCTCCCCCGGCAGGCCTCGGCAGCTCACCACCTCCAGCGGCGCCAGGCCCAGCAGGCTGCGGCGCCCCAGGGCAGTGCCGTCGCCATCGAGCCAGACCAGGCCGTCCTGGCCCAGCTGATCCGCCAGCGCCTGAACCACCACCGCCGGATCCCGCCAGGCCAGGGTGCGTTGCTGCAGTCCGCCGCCGGCTCGCAAGCTCGTTGAAGGCTCGATCACGGGGCCTGGTGGCTGGCGAGGTCGGGGCTGGCGAGGTCGGGGCGGCCGGCCTCGATCAGGGCGGCATCGCGGATGCGGCAGCTGTCGCACACCCCGCAGGGGGTACTGCCGCCGCTGTAGCAGCTCCAGGTGGTCGCGATCGGCACGCCCAGCCGCAGGGCTTCGTGCACGATCCGGGTTTTGCTCCATTGCACCAGCGGTGCCCAGAGCTGGATGCCGCGGCCCTGGCGCCCGGCCTTGCTGGCCAGGTCGGCCAGGTGCTGGAAGGCCTCCAGGTAGTCGGGCCGGCAGTCGGGATAGCCGGAGTAGTCGACCGCGTTCACGCCCAGGGCCAGCCGCTGGGCACCCCGCGCTTCGGCCAGGCTCAGCCCCAGGGCAATGAACACGGTGTTGCGCCCTGGCACGTAGGTGGACGGGATCACGCCCTCCTCCACGCCGCCGCTGGGCACGGCCATGGCCAGATCGGTGAGCGACGAGCCGCCCCAGGCCGCCAGGTTGACGCTGATCGTGTGGTGCTCCTCCAGCCCGAGGCTGCGCGCCACGGCGTTGGCGGCCTCCAGCTCACGGCGATGGCGCTGTCCGTAGTCGAAGGAGAGCCCGATCACCCGGTGGCCGGCTTCCAGGGCCAGGGCGGTGGCGGTGGCCGAATCGAGGCCGCCGGACAGCAGGGCCACGGTCAGCGGCCGGGAATCCGTCTGGGGCGGGGCATCAGGGGAAGCGGCGGCGCGCAAGGCGGCGGAGGCAGGAGCGTGCAGGAATCCTGGCGGATCCGGCCGCGCCGGTGCTTGCCCGCACGCCTGGATCTGTCTGCCTGTTGGTGGCAGTCCGAAGGCGGAAGCTGCCCCAAAGGGCCGGCGCCCTTCAGGATGGGGAAGCCGCCGCATGGTTGGGATGACCGGTTTCAAGGCCGCCGCGGGGTCGACGCCCCGCAGCACACTCGCCTGCCTTGCCCTGGGGACACTGATCGCCGCCCAGGGGGCCGCACAGGCTATCCCCCGCCTCGATCTCAAGCCCTTCCCAGCGGCGGCGGCCGGTGAGCGCCGCTGGGTGATCCAGCTTCCGGGCCTGCTGCAGCCCTCGCCCGATCCGGCCCTCTCCCCCAACCCGGCCGACTGGCGGGTGGAGCTGATGGTGGGACGCACGATGGAGGTGGATTGCAACCATCGCCGCCTCGGCGGCTCGATCAAGGCCGAGTCGCTGAAGGGCTGGGGCTACACCGTGTATCGGGTCACGGCTCCCGGGCCGGTGGCCTCGACCCTGATGGCCTGCCCGCCCAACGAGAAGCCCAGGCAGGCCTTCGTGACCCTGGGCGGCGGTAAGCCCTTTGTGGTGCCTTACAACGCCAGCCTGCCGATCGTGCTCTATGCCCCCGCTGATCTGGAGGTGCGCTGGCGCCTGTGGAAGGCGGAGAAGCGTCAGCGGCCTGCGCAGGTGCTGTGATGGGCTGGATTTAAAGCTGGGCCAGGGGGGCGACAGGATCGCCTGCGGCGACGACCCGGTTGCGCCCCCCCGCCTTGGCGGCATAGAGAGCCGCGTCTGCATGGGCAAGCAGCGCATCGATGTCCAGGCCTGGCTCTGCAATCGCACAACCAATGCTCAGGGTGACCTGAAAGTCGGGCGCGCTGGCGCTGGATGGGCTGCCTGCCATGGCGTCCTTGGCTTCGGCGTGGTGGACGATCGCCGCAGCGTCCTGGCGGATCCGCTCGGCGATCTGCAGGGCCTCCGCTGATCCGGTATGGCTGAGCAGAATCACGAATTCCTCCCCGCCCTGACGCGCCACCAGATCACCGCCCCGCATGCTGGCTTCGAAGAGCTGGGCCAGGCGTTGGAGCACGCCATCACCGGTTTCATGACCCCAGCGATCATTGACCTGCTTGAAGTGATCCAGATCGAGCATCAGAAGCGCCAGCGGAATTTGATACCGCTGGCTCCGTGTCAGCTCCGGTATGGCGCGTTCCAGGAAGCCGCGCCGGTTGAAGAGGCTGGTGAGGGGATCGCGGACGGCCAGTTCCTTGAGACTCTGCTCAGATTGCTGCAGTAAGGCGTTGCTTTGGGCCAGGGAATCGCGGGTGGATTCAAGCTTGTCAACGTTTCGTTCCAGGGCGACAAGCAAGCCAGACACTGTGATGCCCATCAGGGCGATGATCCAGGGCAGGATCTCGTCCTGGGGCGTCTTTTGCGCATTGATGAACGGCTGGGTGGCGTCCAGCCGGATTGTCCAGGGTGTGCCGAAGATCAGGGCGCGGGCCTCGGCACTGATGTCAGTGGAGGTTCCGGTCCCAGTGGATGTTCCGGCTGGAATCGAGAGATTCGGTTCCGGTTTCCCTTGCTGAGAGATGGTCAGATTCAGCCCTAGTTTTTGAAGATTCGTCAGTTTGGCTTGAATCAGGGCGTCGAGGTCGTAGACCAGTGCCACAAATCCCTCGATCTTTTGTTGGCGTGTATTCAAACTTCCTGGAATGATTCCGCCATCGTAGACAGGCACGGTCACGGCAAAACCAACGGGATGGACAGAATCACCCGGAAAGCGGATGACAGGGAACAGGCCGGAGGCCACGGGATCTCCTTCGTTGCGGGCGCGCCATTTCGACTCCATTCTTTCCGGTGAAAAGGCCAGGTCCAGTCCCATCGTTGAGCTGCTCTTGGACGAGCGTTCGTAGACATACAGCACGGGAACATGCAGGCCGCGTGCCCGCGCCGGTCTGGAGCTGTCGTTGTTCTGGCCAGGCTCCCAGAGCCGGAAGTCTCTGAGACGGCCGCCCTGGTTGCGGATCGAACGCTCGAAGCTCGCCCGATCCGTTTCCGCCACGATTGGCTGCCATTCCACGATGATCAGGCCATCCTGGGAGCTGATGCTCTGCTCGGCCAGTTGTAAGAAGGTCGGGTAAGAGAGGGAGGGGTCGACGCTGAGCCGTGCCGTCAGTCCCCGCATGGAGCGAACAGACTCGTTGACCGCCTGAGTGAGATGCAATGAAATCTCTGTGGCTTGCGAGCGGAGATTGGCGCGCAGACTCTTCTGGACGCGATTGCTGACCACAGCTTGTGTCACGAGCGCCAGCGCCAGAAACCCCAAGGTGGTGATCACATTCACGATCAGGAAGCGATGCCTGCGTGCCATCAGCGCACCCCCAGCGTCTTGTGAAGCTGCAGGCTGAGCCGCCAGGCTGGATGGGACTGCACATAGTTGAGCGCCAGGCTCTGGCCGTCGGTGCTCTGCCAGCCGGGTTGCAGCAGCAGCATCGGCGCTTCCGAGTCGCTCCCCGCCCGGATCCGGCTGGCGGCGCGGGCCATGGCTTCCGCGAAGTCGAGGTCGGCCGACTCGTGCACCACGACCTTGAGTTCGTGGCAGTGGCGCAGCAGGTCGTCCACTGGAGGGCGATGGCGCTTCGGCGAGAGGGTGATCCAGTCGAAGCGGCCGCTGAGGCGGTCCACGCCGCTGGTTTCCAGGTGCAGCGGCAAGGCTGTGCGCTGGCGCAGCGCCGTGGTGAGCGCGTCGAGATCGTGATGCAGGGGTTCTCCGCCGGTGATCACCACGAAGCCGGCACCGGCCGCCGCCGCCTGCTGCGCGTCCGCCGCCAGGGCCTCGAGGCTGTGGCGTGGATGGGCGGTGGCGGGCCAGGAGTGCTTGGTGTCGCACCAGGGACAGCCCACCGTGCAGCCGGCCAGGCGGATGAAGAAGGCGCTGCGGCCGCTGTGAACTCCTTCCCCCTGGAGGGAATGAAAGGTTTCCACCACCGGCAGCGCCGCCGCTGTGACAGCGATCTGCAGACCAGCGGCGGCTCCTGGTAGTGCCGCCGCTGCAACGACGGTGGGCTGGTCTGCCGCTACACCGGGCAGCGGCGTGGTCATGGGGCGACGAGCGTGGCCTCAGCCGTTGCCGTGGCCGGTGCAGCCTCGGCCTGGGGCAGCCGCTGCTGGGCTGCGGCGATCAGGCCGCGGAACAGGGGATGGGGCTTGCCAGGTCGCGACAGAAACTCGGGGTGGTACTGGCAGGCCGTGAAGAAGGGGTGATCGGGCAGCTCGATCAGTTCCACCAGGCGGCCATCGGGGGAGGTGCCGCTGATCGTGTAGCCCGATTCGACGAAGAGGTTGCGGTAGGCGTTGTTGAACTCGTAGCGGTGGCGGTGGCGCTCGTAGACCACCGCGTCGCCGTAGAGCTCGGCGGCGAGGCTGCCCGGCGTCAGCCGGCAGGGGTAGACCCCCAGGCGCATGGTGCCGCCCAGGTCGACCACGTCCTGCTGCTCGGGCAGCAGATGGATCACCGGATGGGCCGTGTCGCCATCGAGTTCGGCGCTGGTCGCCCCCACCAGGCCGGCCTGGTTGCGGGCCCACTCGATCACGGCGCACTGCATGCCCAGGCAGAGCCCCAGGAACGGCACCTGCTGCTCCCGGGCCCAGCGGATCGCCGCCACCTTGCCATCGACGCCGCGATGGCCAAAGCCGCCCGGTACCACCACCGCATCCATGCCCCGCAGCAGGGCTTCCGCGCCGCGTTCCTCGATCTGCTCGGCGCAGATCCAGTGCAGATCGAGGGAGGCGTCGCGATCGATGCAGGCGTGGCGCAGGGCCTCCACCACCGAGAGGTAGGCGTCGTTGAGCTGCACGTACTTGCCCACCAGGGCCACCTTCACGGCCGGGCCCGGGTTGCGCAGTTTCGTGACCAACTCCTGCCAGCGCTCCATGTCGCTGGGGTGGTCGGCGAGGCCGAGCACATCGAGCACCTCGCGGCAGAGGCCTTCGTGCTCCATGGCCAGCGGCACCGCGTAAATGCTGTCGGCATCGAGGGCGGGGATCACGGCCCGGGTGGGCACACCGCAGAAGCCGCCGATCTTGGCCTTGAGGTCGTCGCTGAACGGTCGGTCGCTGCGGCACACGAGCACATCGGGCTGGATGCCGATCGAGCGCAGCTCCTTGACCGAGTGCTGGGTGGGCTTGGTCTTGAGTTCGCCCGAGGTGCCGATGTAGGGCAGCAGGGTCACGTGCACGTAGGCCAGATCCTGGCGGCCCACGTCGCCGCGGAATTCGCGGATGGCTTCCAGGAACGGCAGCGACTCGATGTCGCCCACGGTGCCACCGATTTCGGTGATCACCACATCGGCGCCGCTGTTGGCCGCCACCCGGTGGATGCGCTCCCGGATCTCGCCGGTGATGTGGGGGATCACCTGCACGGTGCCGCCCTTGTAGTCGCCGCGGCGCTCCTTGTTGATCACCGCCTGGTAGATCGAGCCGGTGGTCACGCTGTTGAGGCGCGACATGGCGGTGTCGGTGAAGCGCTCGTAGTGGCCCAGGTCGAGGTCGGTCTCGGCGCCGTCCTGGGTGACGAACACTTCACCGTGCTGGAACGGACTCATCGTGCCCGGGTCCACGTTCAGGTAGGGATCGAGCTTGAGGATCGAGACGCTGTAGCCGCGGCTCTTGAGCAGGCGCCCGAGGCTGGCGGCCACGATCCCCTTGCCGATGCTCGACACCACGCCCCCCGTCACGAAGACGAATTTCGCCTGCGTGGCCCGGCTCGGAGCGGGGGGCTTGGCGCTGGCGAGCTGGGACATGGTGGAACGGCTGATTTTTCAATGTATCGGTTCACGACACGCCCCTTCCGCCGCAAGGGCCACCCTCGCCCAGAAACGAGCTCAGCCCTCCAGCAGGCTGCGCAGCATCCAGGCGGTCTTCTCGTGGATCTGCAGCCGTTGGGTGAGCAGGTCTGCGGTGGGCTGGTCGTTGGCCTCGTCGGCCACCCCAAACACCTTGCGGGCAGTGCGGGCCACCGCCTCATGGCCGTTCACCAGCTCCCGCACCATCGCCAGGGCCGGCGGCACACCCTCGGTTTCGGCGATCGAGGCCAGGCAGGCGAAGGTGGCGCCACCGAACGGGGCGGGGAAGCCAAGGGCGCGGATCCGTTCGGCGATCACGTCCAGGGCGGTCCAGAGCTCCGTGTACTGGTCCATGAACATCAGGTGGAGCGTGTTGAACATCGGCCCGGTCACGTTCCAGTGGAAGCCGTGGGTCTTGCCGTAGAGCACGTAGCTGTCGGCCAGCAGCCGGCCGAGCTCCTCGGCGATCTGCCGCCGCTTGGCTTCGGGGATGCCGATGTCGATCGCTGGGTGGCTGGAAGCGGTGGTCATGGCAGAGGGAGGCGAAGGTCTGGCAGGCGGCCGGGGGGAGCCGGGGGCGGGCCCCCTCTCGTTGTAGGAACGGACGCCGCACGGTGCCTGATCGCCGCCCGCCGGCAGCTCGGTCGTCGAACCGCTCGAAAGCTCACTCGGCAGCTCAGTTGTATTCGCCCGGGATGTCCTGCTTGGTCACGGTGACCCGCCCCACTGTCTTGCCGGAGAGGCGCAGCAGCTCATCGCCGGAGAAGGTGTATCCCAGGCCGGCGCCGATCTGGGCCACGTCATCGGCGGTGGCGGCCGCCTGCACCGCCGCCCGCAGGCCTGGATCGTCCTGCACCTTGCCGAGAAAATCCTTCAGCTGATCCAGGGACATGGCCCAACCTCCAACGGTGGCCCTGGCCAGGGCCTCTGCATTCTGATCCCCTGGGGCGCCCTGCTGAAACCCTCCAGCGCTTGCTGGGCGCTGCCTTCAGCTCTCCTCCTCGCTCCAGGTGCTGGCCACATGCAGCTCCTCCAGCTGCTGGGGAGCCACGTCGGCGGGCGCCTGGGTCATCAGGCAGCGGGCCTGCTGGGTCTTGGGGAAGGCGATCGTGTCGCGGATCGATTCCTCGCCCGCCAGCAGCATCACGATCCGGTCGACACCGAAGGCCAGGCCGCCGTGGGGCGGGGCGCCCATGTCGAGGGCCTCCATCAGGAAGCCGAACTGACGGTTGGCCTCCTCCAGGGGCAGGCCGATGGTCTGCAGCACCTGGCGCTGCAGGGCCGAGTCGTGGATGCGCAATGAGCCCCCACCCAGCTCCAGGCCGTTCAGCACCAGGTCGTAGGCCTGGGCGCGGGCCGTGGGCAGGGTCTCGGCCCACTGGCCGGGATCGCTGCCCAGGTCGTCGGTGTTGGGGGCGCAGAAGGGGTGGTGCAACGCCTCAAGTCGGTTGTCGCCGGCGTTGAATTCGAACATCGGGAAATCCACCACCCAGAGGAAGTTCCAGGCGTCGTTCTCCCGGTCGGGTTGCACCATGGCCAGTTCGCGGGCCAGGTACTGGCGCACCCGATCGAGGGCCTTGTTCACGGTGGCGGTGTCGCCGGCGCCGAACAGCAACAGGGTGCCGGGCACCGCGCCGGTGCGCTCCAGCAGCTCGGCCTTGGTGGCGGCGCTGAGGTTGTCCTTGATGGCGCCGATCGTGTCGATCTCACCGCCCTCGCGCACGCGGATGAAGGCCAGGCCGCCAGCCCCCGCCTTCTGGGCTTCGCTGAACACGTCGCCACCGGGCTTGATGCGCACATTGCTGAGGGCCTCATTGCCGCCGGGCACGGCGATGCACTTCACCGAGCCGCCGGCCGCCACGGCGCCACTGAACACCTTGAAGCCCATGCCGGCCACCAGGTCGCTCACGTTGGTGAGCTCCATGCCGTAGCGGGTGTCGGGTCGGTCGGTGCCGTAGCGCTCCATGGCCTCGTGCCAGGTGAGCCGGGGGAAGGGCCGGGGCAGTGCCACTCCCTTCACGGCTTTCCAGATGGTGGCGATCAGGGCTTCGTTGAGCTCAAGGATCTCCTCCTGACCCATGAAGCTCACCTCGATGTCCAGCTGGGTGAATTCCGGCTGGCGGTCGGCGCGCAGGTCTTCGTCGCGGAAGCAGCGGGCCACCTGGTAGTAGCGCTCGATGCCGCCCACCATCAGCAGCTGCTTGAACAGCTGGGGTGACTGGGGCAGGGCGAACCACTCACCGCCGCAGACCCGGCTGGGCACCAGATAGTCGCGGGCGCCCTCGGGGGTGGAGCGGGTCAGCACCGGCGTTTCCACCTCGATGAAGCCCGCGTCTTCAAGGAAACGACGGGCGGCCTGGATCGTCTGGGCGCGCAGGCGCAGGTTGCCGTTCATGCGCTCGCGGCGCAGATCGAGGTAGCGGTGGCGCAGCCGTAGCTCTTCGCGGGTGTTCTCCTCGTCGTGCACCGAGACCGGGAAGGGCAGGTTCCCCTTGACGGAATTGAGCACCGAGATGCTGGCGGCCAGCACCTCCACCGCGCCCGTGGCCAGCTTCTCGTTGAGTGCTTCGGCGGGGCGGGGGCGCACCGTGCCTGCCACCTGGATCACGGTTTCGTTGCGCAGGTGCTCGGCCACCGCGAAGGCCTCAGCTCCCAGGTCGGGGTCCACCGTGATCTGAACGGTGCCGCTGCGGTCGCGCAGGTCGATGAAAATCACACCGCCGTGATCGCGGCGCCGGTCCACCCAGCCGCAGAGCTGCACATCCTGGCCGGCGTGGTCGGCACGCAGGTCGCCGCACCCGTGGCTGCGCATGGAGAAGTCGCTGGGGAATTGCGGATTTTCCCATGGGGCCTGGCCTCGGCTGACCGGGGCATCAGGCCGGGTCATCAGCTCGGGAGATCAGTTCGTGGCTCACCTCGTGCGCAGCATCGGTGACGGTGGTGCTGGTTCCAGACGATCCCAGAAAACGGCTGGGATGATCGGCGCAGACACGAGCCTGTCGATGGCCGAGCGGCCGGGACCTCTCCACCCATGGCTGCCCCCGGGAGATCTGGCGCCGATCGGCGTCAGCCTGCTGGCCACGCTGGTCAGCACCTTTTCCGTGATCGGCCTCTCGTTTGTGCTGCTGGATCTGCAGCAGCAGCTCGGCATCACCACAGCGCAGGTCAACCTGCTGCGCTGCACAGCGATCGCCAGTGGCCTGCTGATCGTGTTCTGCGCCAGCACGCTGTGCCGCCTGCTTGGCACGAAACGCTGCCTGGCTGCCGGCCTTGCCCTCTGGATTGCAGGCTGCTTGCTGCTGGCCGGTCATGCGGGCCTGGCCTCGCTCGCCATCGGGCTGGTCCTGATGGGCTGTGCCGACGGCTGCGTGCGGGTGTCGTCTTTCGCCATGCTCTGTGGTGGCGCCGCTGATGCGCAGCAGATTTCTGTGCTCGTCGCGGCCAACACGCTGGCCAACAGCCTGGCCTTTGTGGCCTCGCCGATCCTCAACAGCTGGATCCTGGTGCGGACCGAGAACAGTGCGGCTGTGATCGGCGGGCTGTGGGGATGTCTGTTCCTGCTGACGCTGCTGCTGCTGCAGCTTTTCGTCCGCCCCGACAGACGCGAAGCGGCCGCGCAACACGTCCAGGTCCAGGCCAGTGACTGGACCGTTCTGCTGGCCGCAGGAGGCTGCGCTTCCCTGATCAGCACGCTGCCGATTATCCACGCCTTCCAGCCAACCTGGGTGCCTGCCGGCATGGCTCTGAGCATCGCCCTGTTGATGGTCACGGCCATGTCCCTGCGGCGATCGCGCTCGATCGTCAGGGGGTTCAGATTTCTGATCAACCCAAGGATTGGTCTGCTGCTTCTGGCTCTGGCGGCATTATTCTCGATTGACTACCGATACTGCGCCGAGCGCTTTCTGGCGATTCGCTATCAGCTCGATCTCGCCAGTATTTCGGCTTGGATGACGCTGGCCAGCCTGGCGGGAATTGCCAGCACCTTTGTCTTCGCTGCTGTCAGTTCCCGGATCGGCCTGGCCAGGAGCGTTGGGCTGGGCCTGCTGGGCTGTCTGATCCTGCCGATCACCTTCGTGATGGCCCCATCCCAGGTGCCGATCCTGGTGATTGCATCGGCGGCGGCATCCTTCTCGTTCTTTCTCACCTTCGTGAGGGTGGGGCTCACCTCCACGATCACAGCCATGACCGATAAGCCATTGCTGGCCAATCTGGAAGCGGTGCGGCACGTCCTGGCCACCTCCGCCTGGTCGTTGGGTTCAGCCCTGGCGGTGAATGTGCTGCTTGGCACCTTCCGCAGCTCGCTTGAGCAGCAGCTCAAGCCCCTGCCCTTGTCTGACGCGGTGATCCAAACCATCGCCCGACTTGTGGCCAGCGGCAATGGTCTCCAGGTGCTGGAGAACCAGTACGGCGTCTCCAGGCAGCTGCTGATGACATTCATCGGCTGGAATGCCACTCCCACGATTCAGGCGATCATGAGCGTGCTGCATGAGATGGGCTGGCTGATCCTGATGATGCTGGTTCTGGTCACGGTTCTGATCGCTTTATCACGCCGGGTCACCGTGCCGATGCTGCGCCCATAGGCTGACGCGTTCCTGCCACGGGATCCTGTCCGCGATGCAGTGGCGGTAGCGTGGCTACGGTGTCAGCAGGGACCATGGTTTACCCCATTCCCACCGTCGGCGCTTTGGTCACAGGGCCATGCCTGCGTGTGCTGATCGTGCGCACGCTCAAGTGGCGCGGAAGCTGGGGCGTGCCGGGCGGAAAGGTGGAATGGGGTGAAACCCTTGACAGCGCACTGCGGCGTGAATTGCAGGAGGAGGTTGGCCTGGAGCTGGCGGCGGTGCAGTTCGCCCTGCTGCAGGAAGCCGTGGAAGATGCGCAATTCCACCGCCCTGTGCATTTCATGCTGATCAACTACTACGCCTTCAGTGCGACAACCGCAGTCAGCCCTAATCATGAGATCGCCGAATGGGCCTGGGTGTCACCACAGCAGGCGCTCGATTACCCGCTCAACAGCTTCACGCGCCGATTGATCCAAAGCTATCTGGCCGCGGACATGTCCGAGCACTATGCGGCGATTGCTGAACGGGTCACGTCAGATCAGCTCGCGTCAGATTGGATCGAGATCGATCACATCGAGACAGATCAGATCGAGACAGATCAGATCGAGACAGAGCAGGCCACGACAGATCAGCTCGCGTCAGATCAGATAACCGCCTGAGACCTTGATGTTGCTTCCGCTGATGTAGCCGCTGGCCGGATCAGCCAGGAACAGCACAGCCCGCGCCACCTCCTCGGTTCTGCCGTAGCGGCCGGCGGGGATCCGTTCGAGCGGCGGCTTGCGCTCCGAGTTCTCCAGGGTGCCGGGTGAAACGCCATTGACCGTGATGCCGTGCGGAGCCTCCGTGACGGCCAGTGTGCGGGTGAGCTGCAGCACGCCGGTCTTGCCGATCTTGTAGGGGGTGACCATCGGCACCGCCATCAGCGCATCGGCGTCGACATCGATGAGATTGACGATGCGGCCGAAACCCTGGTGGCGCATCCATGGCAGGGCGGCGCGGCAGGCGTGGTAAGTGATGTGCAGGGTGTCGTCGATGCTGCGATGCCAGTCGGCCACATCCATCTCCCCCAGCGCCTTCCAGACGATGCCGGCGGCGTTGTTCACCAGGATGTCGAGCCGCCCCAGCTGCTCCACCGCTGCGGCGAAGGCGGCTGCGGTGGCTTCGGCATCCGCCAGATCGGCCGGCAGGGCCAGGCCGCGCCGCCCCAGCCGCTCCACCTCCTCCACCGCCTCGCGGGCCTCGGCTTCGCTGTGCCGGTAATGGACCACCACATCGGCGCCGGCGTCTGCCAGGGCCAGGGCGATCGCCCGGCCGGTGCGGCGCCCGCCGCCGGTCACCAGGGCCACCCGGCCCTGCAGTGGCAGGCCGCTCATGGCGCTTCCACCTCCGCCTCGGCCGTCGCCTCAACCGTCGCTGCCGTCAGCAGCGCCTGGATCATGTCGGGATGGTGGGTGCGAATCCAGTCGGCGCCGGCAAAGAGCACATTCGAGGCGAACAGGATGCGCGCCAGCCGCTCGGGCTTGCGGGCGGCGTAGAGCAGGATCGGGCAGCCCAGCTGGCGCAGCACATCCAGGTTCCAGAGCACGCTGTTCTGCAGCTGGATCTTGCCGACATCGTCGGTGGAGGGGTGGATGATGCCGAGGTTGGGATCGATGATCACCTCACCCACGCCGGCGGCCCGGGCCTGCTCCACCCGCGGGCCGAGGTGATCGAGCAGCCCCTGCAGCCGGTAGGGCACCGGAGCGGCAGTGCGCATGCGGTAGGCGTCGCCATAGGGCATGTAGGTGAGCATCAGCGAGGCGCCGGCTGCCGCCACCGCCGCCAGGGCCGAGGGCTCGATGTCTGCGCCGGTGAAATTGATGGTTGTGGCGCCGGCCTCCAGGGCGACGCGCACGGTCTGCGAACTCCAGGTGTCCACCGACACCCGATAGCCCTCCTGAAGCAGCCGGCCCAGGGCGGGCAGCAGCCGCCGCAGTTCCTCGGCGTCGTCGATCATCGCCGCCGTCGGCGTGATCGAGCGGGCACCCAGATCGATCACGGCGCAGCCCTGGCTGTGCAACCAGGCGGCCCGCTGCAGGAGCTGCTCCATGCTCGCCACCACCGAGTCGCTCACCATCGATTCCGGCGAGAGGTTGATCACGCCGAGCAGGGTGCGGGGATGGGGCGTGCTCATCAAGGCGAAGCGGGGGGCTCAGGTGTCAGCGTGGTCGGTGCGGTCGGCCGCCACCGCCGCTGCCAGCCTCGACAGGACGTCGGACCTGCGCTGGCTCACCTCATCCCAGGTGGGGGTGAGCGGCGAGAGCTGATCCTGCTGCACGAAGCTCCGCCCGGCCTCCAGCAGGCAGGTAGCAAAAAAGGACACAGCGCGGGTCTCCTCGCCGCGATCGAGCCGCAGGCCGTTGAGGGCGGCGTCGGCGGCGTGGGAATCGAGCAGATCCAGCACGATCCGCTGATACGCGGTCACAAGGCTGCGCACCAGCGCCAGATCGAGCACCTGGCCCTGGGCCGCCAGCCCGCGGAACAGCCCCAGGGCGATGTCGCGGCTCATCCGCCCGAGGCCACTGCCACTGCCACCACCACCACCACCACCACCACCACCGCCACCGTGATCGGGCTCCTGATCGAGCTCGTGATCCATCTCGTGATCCGTCTCGGGCGGGAATGGCTGGTGCTTGTGGTCGTAGGCCTCAGCGATGTCCACCTGACAGAGCTGGCGGGTGGAGTGATCGCGGAACATCTCGGTGAGCACGCCGATTTCCATCCCCCAGTCGCTGGGTAGATGCAGCCGCCGTGCCGCACTCCAGCGCATGGCGCACTCGCCGGCGAGCGGGTAGCGGAAGCTGTCGAGAAACTCCAGGTAGCGGCTGGGGGGCAGGCAGCGCCGCAGGGCCCGCAGCAGGGGGGTGACGAACAGGCGGCTGACCCGCCCGTACATCACCCCAGCGCTGATCCGCGGGTAGTAGGCCTTGGCGAACACGAAGCCGCTGTCGGGATGGAGCAGCGGATAGACGAGCCGGGCCAGCATCCGCGGCGTGAAGCTCACCACATCGCAGTCGTGCAGGGCCACCACCTCGGCCCGCCCGAGGGCCTGGACCAGGCCCAGGCAGAGCCAGATGTTGTGGCCCTTGCCCCGTTCCGCCGGAGCCAGCCGCTGCCGCCCCAGTTCTTTGTTCAGTGCGGTGATCCGGGGGCCATCGATCCAAATCACGTGGTGCGGCTGGGGCAGCTGGCTGAACAGGGCGAGGGCCTCGCGGAATCCAGCGGCATCGGCCCGATCGAGGCCGATCACGATCTCGTTCAGCCAGGGGATGGTGGCCAGCTGACGCACGAACGGCTCCAGGGCCGGACCCCGCAGCTCGGTATGCAGACAGGGCAGCACCAGGGTGAGCGGCAGGCGCTGCGTCTGCTCCGCCACCGCAGCTGCCAGGCAGGCATCGCTGCGCCCCCCCAGGTCGTGGAGGGTGGTGATGATGCCGTTCTGGAAGAAGTCGCTCATCAGCTCTGCAGCGCCAGCCGCTCCAGGCCGCCGTCGTCCGGCAGCTGCCGGACCAGGTCCGCCACGCTGTGGCCCGTCAGTGGATCTATCCAGTCGGGGGCGATCTCCGCCAGCGGCACCAGTACAAAGGCGCGATCCCGCATCCGCGGATGCGGGAGCTGCAGACGCTCGTCATCAAGGAGCAGGTCGCCGAGCAGGATCAGGTCGAGGTCGAGGGTGCGCGGCCCCCAACGCTCAGCCCGCACGCGTCCGAACCGGGTCTCCGTCTCCAGCAGGCGATCGAGCAGCGCTTCGGGCGACAGGCTCACCTCCAGAACGGCGCAGCCGTTGAGGTAGTCGGGCTGCGGTGGCCCCACCGGAGCGCTGCGGTACCAGCCAGAGCGGCGCAGCAGGCGGATGCCGGGACTGGCATCGAGGTCCGCCAGGGCGCCCTCCAGGGTGGCGCGGCAGTCGCCCAGGTTGCTGCCCAGGGCGATGGCGGCCTGCTGTGGCGTACCGGCCCGCTCCGTCCAGACCACCCTCAACCCCGCCGCAGAAACGGCCGCCGCACCACCAGCGCCGGCTCCTCGCGGCCGCGGATCTCCACCGTCAGCTCCGTGCCGAGGCGGGCGGAGGCGGCCGGCACGGATGCCAGGGCGATCGCCTTGCCCAGGGTGGGCGACCAGCTGCCGCTGGTGATCTCCCCTACCGGCTCGCCGTTACGGAGCACCGGGTAGCCGTGGCGGGCGATCGCCCGCCCCTGCAGCTCCAGACCCACCAGCCGCCGCTCGACGCCGTCTGCCGTCTGCCGCTCCAGGGCCTGCCGCCCGATGAAGGGCTTGGGCATCTCCAGGTGCACCAACCAGCCGAGGCTGGCCTCCAGGGGTGTGGTGGTCGCATCCATGTCGTTGCCATAGAGGTGCATGGCCGCCTCCAGGCGCAGGGTGTCGCGGGCCCCGAGGCCGCAGGGCTCCACCCCCTCGGCCAGCAGCTGCTGCCAGAGGGCAAGGCCGGCCTGGCGATCCAGCAGCAGTTCGAAGCCGTCTTCGCCGGTGTAGCCGGTGCGGGCCACGAACACGGGGGCGCCGGCGGCCGCACCGGCGGCGGTGCCGGATAGCAGGATCTGCCGATGGCCGAAGCGGGGCAGGCCGGAGAGATCGGCGCCGCTGAGGGCCTCGAGCCGCGCCGGTGCCTCCGGGCCCTGCAGGGCCAGCAGCACCCCGTCGCCCTTGCGGTCGGTCAGGGTCACCCCCTGGGGCTCGAGGTGGCGGCGCAGCCAGGTGGTGTCGGCTTCGATGCAGGCGGCATTGATCACCAGCACCAGCTCGCCCCTGCTGCCGTCTTTACCGGCCTCCTGGCCGGCCACCTGGCCGCAGTCGTAGACGATCAGGTCATCGAGGATGCCGCCCGCCTCGTTGAGCAGCACCGTGTAACAGGCTTCGCCGGGGCCGATGCGGAACAGATCGGTCGGCACCAGGGCCTGGAGCGCGTCTTTCACCCCGTCGCCCCTCAGGGTGAGCACCCCCATGTGGGAGATGTCGAACAGGCCGCAGCGCTGGCGTACGGCCGTGTGCTCCTGCACCAGCCCGCCGAACTGCACGGCCATTTCCCAGCCGGCGAAGGGCACCATCCGCCCCCCGGCGTCGCGGGCGGCCTCGAACAGGGGCGTGCGTTGCAACGGATCGGTGGCGGTGGCGGCCATGGCAGGTGGTGTGCAGCGCTGGCCGGATCCTATGGAGAGCACAGCCACTGGAGCGCCGCTGCTGGAAAGCAGCCGCATTGGTTGCTCGTGGGGATGTCAGCGGCGATGCGGAACCGATCGATGTCCAGAAGTGTCACTTCAAGGGTCACTTACCGAAGGAAAGTGGAGGATTCGGGCCGTTTCCCTGGCGATCGGCCCGCGAACTCCTTACGTTGGGCGCCTTGATGGGGTTTTGATGGGTCAGCGTTCCAGCTGCCGCAGCTGTCGTCACTGCACGCCGCCCCGCGGCGAGGAGATGGGCTGGTGCCAGCTGCGCCGCCTGGCCATCCATCCCGACCTGGCCGTCGACCTCTGGTGCCACCACTGGACGGCCAGACCAGCCCGGCTGCCCGGCATGGGTCCTGAGGGGGCCGGCTCGACCGGCATGGTCGCTCGCGCCAGCCATCTCCCCAGCCGTCAGCTCTGCCTGGCCATGGAGCCTGACGAACCGCAGCTGTGGGAAGCCTGAAGCGGCTCACGCCTTCAGGCCTGAGCCGTTGATCAAGGGCCAGGGATCTGTGCCGGAACGTCGAGGCTTGGTGTTTCTTGCTGCCGTTGTGGCCGCGGCGGTTGTAACAATGTAATCATCAGAACCTTTCAGCCAGGAGGTGACCCGATTGGTCACGACACCCGCCGCTCCGTCTCCGCTCGCCCTGATGGCCGGTCAGGTCGATTGCGAGACCTTCACGTTTCCCACTGGCGCCCACATCTTTTCGCGGGGCCGTACGGCTGACGCCATCTATGCCGTCCGCCGCGGCATCGTCGAGCTGGTCGATGAGCAGGGGTCTCGGCTCTGCTACAGGTCCGGGGAGCTGTTCAGCTACCAGGAGATCATTTGGCGCCAGATGGCCTTTCTCAACGATGCCATCGCGCGCACCCCAGTGGAAGTGCTGCGTCTGGAGCGTCTGCGCTTCCTCAACCTGCTGCATAACCACCCCACCCTGGCGGTGATGCTCCTGGGTCAGCAGCACGACCGCCTGCGGGAGCAGCGCACCAGCGGCACCTGTTGCTACTGACTCCAGCGGGGTGCGATCAGTGGCCGGCCGGCCGGCCCAACAGCAACAGCAGGCTGCGGCACACCTTGGCGGCCAGCACGCTGCTCACCCCACTGGGATCGAGCTGGGGGGCCAGCTCCACCACATCCGCTGCCACCAGGTTGTGGTGGCGCAGTTCGTTCACCAGGTCGGCGAAGTGGTTCCAGAGGAAGCCGCCGGGTTCGGGAGTGCCGGTGCCGGCCAGCACGGCGGGATCGAACCAGTCCAGATCCACGGTGAGATAAAGGGGGCGGCCGCGCAGTGGGTGCAGTGTTGCGGCCATCTGCTCGATCGCCACCAGCCGGCCGCTCTGGTGGAGCTCGCTGAATTCATCGCGGGTGCCGCTGCGGATGGCGATCTGCAGCAGCTGCTGGCTGGGCAACACCTCCAGGCAGCGCCGCATGGCACAGGCATGGCTGTGCTGGGTGCCCAGCCAGCTGTGGCGCAGATCGGCGTGGGCATCGAGCTGCACCAGCGCCAGATCCGGGTGGTGAGCGGCCACGGCGCCCACGGCACCGGAACTGATCGAGTGCTCGCCGCCCAGCATCAGGGGCCGCAGGCCCAGGCTCAGCAGGTGTTCCGTGCCCCGACGCACCGCTGCCACCACCGGTTCCGGGGCCCCGAAGGGGATCTCCAGGGCCCCGAGGTCGGCGAAGGCCAGATCATCCAGATCCAGGTCCAGCTGGGGGCAGTAGGTCTCGAGGCCGTTGCTCACCTCGCGGATCGCTGCAGGTCCGAAACGGGTGCCGGGGCGGAAGGAGGTGGTGCCGTCATAGGGCACGCCGAACAACCCCACGCGGCAGCCGGCGGGATCGCGGCGGCTGGCCATGTAGATGGCGCCGTCGCTGTCGAAGAGCCCGGTGTTGGGGCTGGAGAGGTTGGGGCTGGTCAAGGCGGCGGGGGAGAAGGTGCAGGAGGCAGCTCAGGGTTGGCCGGCTCTAGGCGTTGAGGGCGCGCTCGATGCCTGCGGGGATGGCGTCGAAGGCCCCACGTTGCCAGCGGGGCGACCAGATCTCACAGCCCTCGCCGATGGCCGCGGCGCGTGCTGAATCCGGCTCCAGATAGCGGCGGCCATCGAGGGCGGCGAAGGTCCAGCTCCACCAGCCGCTCGGATACATCGGCACCCAGCCGTACATCGGATCGGCGTGGCCGAACACCTCGCGAAGCAGGCCCACGGTGTCGAGGTGCACCTGCCGGAAGGCTTCAGGTGATTCGCTCTGGGTGGCGAACACGCCGCCGGGTTTGAGGATGCGGCGGCAGTGCTCGAAGAAGGCCCGATTGAACAGGCCCTCGGCCGGGCCGGCCGGATCGGAGCCATCCACGATCACCACGTCGTAGCTGGCCGGCGGCGCGTTGGCTGCCCAGGCGATGCCATCGCCCACGGTGAGGTGGAAACGGGGGTCGCTCCAGCAGCCGCCTCCGATCGAGGGCAGGTGCTGCTGGCTCCACTCCACCACCAGCCCGTCGATCTCCACCATGTCGAGGTGCTGCACGCCGGAGTGGCGCAGGCACTCGCGGGCGGTGCCGCCATCGCCGCCGCCGATCACCAGCACCCGCTCGATCGTCGCGGCGCTGCACAGGGCCGGATGCACGATCGCCTCGTGGTAATGCCGCTCCTGCCGCTCGGCGGTCATCCAGCAGCCATCCAGCAGCAGCCCCTTGCCGTAGCGCTGGCTCTCGATGATCGTGACCGTCTGGAAGGCGGAGTCCTGCTCGGCGATCACCGTGCCGGCCAGGCCATAACGCACACCGTCGAAGATCTCGTCGATCCAGGTTGTGGGGGTCGCCATGGGGGAAGGGGCCGGGGGGCCGCCCGGAGTGAGTCTCCGTACGGTTACACAGCAGGGTCCGGTTCCATGGCTACGACCCGTGAACTCGCCAGGCTCCGCTGGCCTTGCGCCGCTCGCGATCTCCTTAGCTGGACAGACTGCCGGTTCTGTGGTCATGCCGAAGTCTGCCGCTGCCGCTGCCGCTTTCTCCGCCGCTGCCTCCACTGCAACGACCCTGGACGCCGCAGACCCGCAGACGTCGTTCCTGGCGGGGGCGGATCAGGGGGCGGAGCCACCCAGGAACCTGCTGATCTTCATCCGGGATCAGGTCAAACCCGAAGATCTGTGGCTGCCGCGCGACTGGGCCCGGGAGAATCTGCCGAACCAGCAATGGCTCAAAGACAACGGCTTGTCGTTCAGCAACGCCTTCACCAATTCGGCGATGTGCACGGCGGCGCGCGCCACGTTCTTCACCAGCAAATTCCCGGCTCAGCATGAAGTGGGCCTGGTTCTCTCTGACATTCAGAACCCGATCCTCGACTCCCAGACCCAGCTCAGCCCAGATCTGCCCAACCTCGCCACCGTGCTCAAGGGGCAGGGCTATGACGTGGGCTTCATCGGCAAGGCCCACCTCAGCAAGACCTTCACCTTGGACAAGGGCACTGCGGACACCGCAGATGACGAAGTGGTGTATCAGGACCTCAAGGCCTATGGATTCGATGACTGGCAGGGGCCGGATGCGGGCCAGGACATGGAGCTGGAGAATTTCGGGGGTGGTGACGCCGATCATGACGGTGACTACACCCAGCAGGCCGTCGACTGGCTGACAAATCGTGCCGCATCTGGCAGTGATAAGCCCTTCTGCCTGGTGGTTTCACTGATCAATCCTCACGACGTTCTCTCCTATCCCAAAACCTACATTGATGGTGGCTATAGCGAGGACTGGATTCAGGGAGATATCCAGGATCTGCCTCCGACTGTGTCGGAAGACCTGCGGGCCAACTTCAAGCCCTCGGTCCAATCCCAATGGAAGGCGCTGCAATATGCCGGGCAGCCACTATTTTCCGATCAGGAGAAGATTAATTATCTCAATTTCTATGGGAATCTACTCAAGGATGTGGATGGAAAGATGGGAGATGTTTTGGATGTACTGCGCGCGGATTCCAATCCCGAACTTCTGAGGGACACGATGATTGTGAGTACCTCTGACCACGGCGAAATGGGCATGAGCCATGGCGGCTTGGTGCAGAAGATGGAGGTCGCTTACGACGAGGCCATGAAGGTGCCGATGGTCTGGTCGAATCCCTACTACTTCCATGGCGAGCAGACCAGTGATGCCTTGGTTTCCCATGTCGACTTTCTGCCGACTGTGGCTGGCTATCTGGGATTTGATCGCAATGATGTGGCCAGTCAGGATCTGCGAGGTGTCGACTACTCGTCTGTGCTGAAGTATGCCAACCAGAACCTTGATGCCAGTCAGGCCCCAGGGGTTCAAGACTCGGTTCTGTTCAGCTTTGACGACATCTACTCCGGCCAGGACCCTGCCCTCTCGGCTGGCGACAACTACACCCATGGCCTGTTCCCCGCGGCCAATCGCATCCAGGCTGTGCGCACAAAGGATTATAAGTATGCTCGCTACTACTCCGGCGATCAGAGCTACGAGGCCCGCAATTGGGAGAATGAGTTCTACGACCTTCGCAAGCAAGGCGGTGATTATTATCCCGATCGAGATCCCGTCACCGGCAAGCCCAACGTCTTCAAGGGGGCTCCGCTGGAGCTGCGCAATCTCGACCCCAGAGCCGAGGCTCGCCGCGAGCGCAGCGGTGAAGATCCCCTGGCGACGCGGCAGCAGCGCCGGGCCTATCGACAGATGTCCCGGCTGCTGGATCAGCAGATTGCCGATCGGCTGGATCCCCTGACAGGTATGCCGGCGGTGGAGCCGAGTGTCTTCGTGTACCAGGGAGGGTCTGATCCGAACAGCCCCTATGCCGTGGGCGACAAGGTGAGGCGACTGATTCCCTCAGCCTCGGCCCAGAGCCAGGATCTGGAACTGGCCTTCAACACGCGCGCGCATCAGACCTACAACATTCAATACCTCAATCCTGCGGGTGCTACCACCACGCTGGTGTCGAATATTGCCGGCACCAACGGCCCCGTCTATCAATACCTCACCGGTCTGCCGGCGGATCTCGACCTGGCGGCGATCAGCATCCAGTGGGTTGGCGGCAACGTCAGCATCGCCTAGAAGACGGCGATCAGCTGAGATAGCCATAATTGGGGCCGGCCCCAGCCGGTCCGCTGATCTGGTATTGGATCAGGCTGAGGCTGCGGCGGGCCACGAAGGAGTTTTCCATCTCGAATCGCCAGAATTCGTTGAGTTTCTGGCACTGGGCTGCCACGACATCGGCCATGGAGAACTGGAAACCGTGCGCTGCGGCCACGGCGATCACCTTCTGCGCGTCGATGTCCAGGGGGATATGGCTGTCGCCCCATTGCTCCAGGCAGCAATCGGCCAGCTGGCGCTGCAGCCCGGGATCGATGCGGGCCCGGGCGATGAAGGCTTCAATGCTGCGCTGGCTCATGGCGATCGGTTCGGGTTTGTAGGTTCAGGTTTGCAGGTTTAGGCTTTTTGATTTAGCCTTTTAGGTTTAGAATCATCGGTTCATGATGATGCATATAGTGTTATTGCCCGCCAGGTGAAGCGCTCATCTTGCAGACCTCTGCCGCCAGGCCTTCAGAGGCCGGCGGCGTTGGGAAAGCTGACGCTGTAGAAGGCGATGCCCTCCGGCCGCCACTGACCGGAGCTGACCAGCGCGTCGCGCTCCTGCGCCGAGCCGGTGTAGAGGTGCTGGCCGCTGCTCTGCGAGGCAAGCTGGAACACTGGATCCAGGCCTGGCAGGGGTTGGGGGTAGGCGGTGAACACCGTGCCCAGGTTGGTGTAGTCCGCCGTGGCTCCGCGGTCGTAGAGATCAGGGTTGGTGGTGTAGATCGTGTCGTGGCGGCGTTCGCTGCGTAAGGCCACCACATCCGCCACATAGGAGTCGTTCGGGTTGGCGGCGAAGGGCACATCCACCAGCTTCCAGGAGTCAAGCGTCACCCGTTGGCTGGCCTCGCTGGAGCTGGCGGTGAGTTGCCATTCGCCAGTGATGGGGTCCTGCAGGCGGAAGGCCACCGCCAGATCGTCCGCCAGGTCATAGGCGTCCAGGGTCTGGGCCGCGTAGCTCACTGTGGCCGGGTGGATCAGGGCCTTCTCGATGCTGAGGGTCTGCCCCGGACCCGGCTGGGTGTAGAGGGTGCCGGGAACGGGTTGGGTGCCCGGGCCACCGGGGTTGTACAGGGGGCTGTGGCTGCCATCGCCGGGCGCCGGAGCACCACCTTGCGCAGGGCCCGGGCTGCCCTGGCGCTGGAGGCCTTCAGAATCAGATCGAATTGGTTGTCGTGGTCTTCGGAGTAGGTGTAGTCGGGATCGGCACTCAGTCCTGTGCCGAGATCGGCGATGCCCAGCACCGTGAGCTTGCCGCCCTTCACCTTCACCGGCCGATCGGCCTTGCTGATGGTTACGCTGCCCCCCTTGCGGCCCCGGGCCGTGAGCTGGAAGAAGCGGCTGAACTCCTGCGGCAGCAGGCCGCTCACCCCATCCGGTGAGAATCCGCCGGAGGTGAACAACCTGAGCCGGTAGAGGTTGTCGCCGGTGCCGTAGTACTCCACGCCATGGTTGGCGACGGAGGCGCCGAACCCGACTGGTGGATAGTCACCGGCGAGGGAGAGGCGACTCAGTTTGGCTCCGGCCAGCCTGGGGCCGTTGATCGGGTCGTAGGGATTGCTGCTGGTCTGGCTGAGACCACTGCCGTTCACCAGTCCCCCTGGTGTGATCAGCTGCAGCGGAGTGTCGCTCGGCACCACCGAGAAGCGCGCGGGGTGGACGGAGGCCAGATCGTTGCTGGGCAGCCGGTTGCCGAAATAACCGAAGACCACCAGGGTCTGGCGTTCGTTGAAGTCGTCGTTGGGGTTCTGGGCGACATAGAGGGGGGTCACGACCTCGCCGGTGTTGAGCGTGATGCGGAAGTTCTGCGGCAACACCGTGCTGGGCAGCACCGGGTGGCTGAACTCAATCGGCATCGCGTCCATGAAGGTGTCCGGAACCGGCGCGGCGCTGAACCCCGCCGCCACCAGCCCCACGCGGGAGACGCCGGAGGTGATGTTGCGCAGCGGGGCGGCCGGATCGCGTCCCACCAGCTCCTGCACCACGCCAGCGCCAGCCGCATAGGCCAGGTTGATGTCGTTCTCGCTGAGCAGGCCTGGAATGCCCTGGATCCCTTCGAAGCCATAGCTCGCGGCCAGAATTCGCGGCGCCTGATCACTGCCGCCGTAGATGTCTGCGGCGATCACGATGTCGCGGCGCAGTTGGTCGTAGCTGGAACCCTGACCCATGGCCGGCGCCTGCAGCTGTCCTGTCATCCTGAACCGATGCCAGGCCAGCAGCCCAGTGGTGATCTGCGTGTGTCGGCCGCGGTGCTGATCCCGGCGGCTGAACTGACCTGGCGCTTCTCCCGTTCCTCCGGGCCCGGTGGACAGAACGTGAACACCACCGATTCGCGCGTCGAGCTGGTGTTCCGCCTGGCCGCTTCAGCGGCCGTGCCGCCTCTGCAGAAGGCCCGTGCCCTGCGTCGTCTGGAGGGGCGGCTGCTGGACGGGGCCGTGGTGATCACGGCCTCTGAGCACCGTTCCCAGTGGCAGAACCGGGTGGCGGCACGGCAGCGTCTGGTGGAGCTGCTGCAGCAGGCCATGGCGCCACCGCCGCCGCCGCGGCGTGCCACCCGGCCCAGCCGCGGCTCGGTGGAGCGGCGCCTGGCCGCCAAGAAACAGCGCAGTGCCATCAAGGGCCAGCGCCGGCAGCGCCTGCCGGAGGAGTGAGCCGCAGCCCGGAGCTGAAACCCGGAGCTGAAGCCCGGAGCTGAAAACGTCACGGCTGGCAGCGAGGGCGACGATCCCTGGCTAGAGCAGTTGGAAGCTGCGCCGCTTGCCATGTCCCCAGACCGCCGTTCCGTCAGTCGCCGCCTGCTGCTGCGGGAGACCGGGCTGGTTGCCGCCGGCTTGGCGGCCGGTTCGCTGATGCCCAGGCAGAGCCAGGCGGCGCCGGCGCCGGCGGAGAGCTTGCGGCAGCAGCTCACGGCCTGCGAGCCGGGTGGGGATCCGCTGCAGGCCCTGGTGGCCGGCAACCGACGCTTCGCGGCAGCCTGGAAGGCCGCCTCCGGCCCGATGGATAACCAGGTCCGGCGCCGGCTGATGGTCGATCTGCTGGCGGACAATTGCCAGCTGGATCCGACCGCCCTGGCCAAGGGGCAGAAACCCTGGGCGGCGATCCTCTCCTGCGCCGATTCGCGGGTGCCCACTGAAATCTTGTTTCATCGAGGCCCTGGCGAGCTGTTCAACGTCCGCTGTGCCGGCAACACCGCCTTTTCCGATGGGGTGGCTTCGCTGGAATACGCGGTGGAGGTGCTGGGGGTGCCTCTGATCCTGGTGATGGGTCACAGCGGTTGCGGGGCCGTCGAGGCAGCCATGGACCCCAACGCCAGCCTGACGCCCCTGCTCACCGATCTGGTCAAGCCGATCCGGGCTTCGCTGGTTCCGGGCGAGCCCCTCCCCGCCGCGATCCGCACCAACGCCCGCTACGCCACCCAGGCGATGCTGCGCAAGAGCGAGCTGCTGGCCGGAGCGAAGGCGGCCGGCCGGGTGCGGGTGCAGGCGGCCTATTTCGACATCGGCAGTGGCCAGGTGAGCCTGCTCTGAGATCGCCGCGATGGCCTCAGCCTTCGCGGTTGGCTGCGGGGTTCGAAGTGGGGCCCGAAGCGGAGCTGGCAGCGGCGTCTGCCGCGGCTTCGGCCCGGATCTCGGCCTTGGCCTGGCGCCACAGCCCCTCCAGCTCCTGAAGACTCCGCCCTCGCAGATCGCCGCCCAGGGCCGCCTCCACCCGGGAGAAGCGATCGAGGAAGCGGTGGTTGGTGCCGGCCAGCCCCTCCTCCGGGTCGATGCCGCACCAGCGGGCCACATTCACCAGGGTGAACAGCACGTCACCCAGCTCTTCCTGCGCATGGGCCCGATCGCCGCTGCTGCGGGCCTCCTCCACCGCCTCCTTGAGCTCGTCGAGCTCTTCGTGCACTTTTGTCCAGACGCCGAGCAGGTCGTCCCACTCGAAGCCGGCCACTGCGGCCTGCTTCGAAATCGTCTTGGCGCCGGCCAGGGCGGGGAGTCCGCGCACCTTGGCGGCCAGGCGATCACTCAGGGGACTGGCCGTGGCGAGGCTGCTTGCCAAAGAGCTCGGCTCGGTGGCTGCGGCTTCGGCTGCAGCAGCGGCGGCTTCCTGGGCCTTGATCTCCTCCCAGGTGCGTGTCACGGCGGCGCTGTCGCCGCCTGAACCCCGGTTGCCGGCCGCAGGGTCGGCCGGTGGCGCGAACACGTGCGGGTGGCGGCGCAACAGCTTGGTGCTGATGCCCCGCGCGATCCCCGCCAGATCGAAGCGCTCCTGTTCGCGGGCGATGCGGGCGTGCAGCACCACCTGCAGCAGCAGATCCCCCAGTTCCTCCTCCAGATGCCGGTCATCGCCGTGGCGGATGGCATCAGCCACCTCATGGGCCTCCTCGAGCACGTAGGGCACCAGGGAGGCGTGGGTCTGCTCCAGATCCCAGGGGCAGCCGTGCTCCGGATCACGCAGCCGATCCACCACCGCAATCAGTTCCGCCAGGGCGGCCAGGCTGTCGCTTGGCTCTGGGGCGGGGCTGGAGCCCGGCGGGCACGACTGGGGATCGGGGTGCATCGCGAGGGGGAGGGGAGGTCCGCCCAAACCCTCTCATCTCCTGCGGCGCAGGATCCGTGGCAGGCGCGGCATCGGGTCGCCGTCCTGCAGGAGATGCAGCCAGCTACTCGCCTCCAGGCCGATCAGGGCGGTGAGCAGCAGGGGGCGTTGGTCGTGCCAGAGCCGCGCAGCGGCCTGGATCAGCCTGGCCGGCGCTGGACTGCCGAGCGGCTGCAGCAGCAGGCTCAGTAGCAGGATCCAGGCCGCCAGGTAAAGCAGCCGCCCGCCGGTGCCGATCAGGGGGCTGTGGGAGAGCAGGGAACGGTGCGATAGGCCCCGCCGGTAGGGCCACCAAAGCCAGCGCAGCAGGCCCCAGCGGCGGGTGGCATTGGAGCGGGTGTCGAGATCCGGCGACAGCCACAGCCCGCCCACCAGGAACGCCAGGCTGGCCGTTGCCACACCCACGATTCCCAGCAGGGGCCACCACAGCAACCCGAAGGGCAGGCTCAGCAGGCAGGTGGTGCGGTCGTGGTCGGTGCCGCTGGCCATGAACCGGTCGTTTTCCCGTCAGTGTTCCGGCTGCTCAGTGTGCCGGCTGCTCAGGTCTGGGGAAGTTCTTCCGGGGCTCGGCCCCGCGGCAGCACGTTGAACCGGAGTCGCACCTGTTCGAGGGGGAGGCCGAAGTGTTCCCAGGGATCGATGCCGGCCAACAGGTCCACGTTCACATGGGAGCCGTGGTCGAGGCCCGCAAAGATCCGATCCACGTCCAGCTGGCCACGCCCGGCCGGCACAAAGGGCGAGGTGCCGATGCCGAGCTCGAATTCCGCCAGGGCGAACATCAGCAGATAGAAGGGGTCCACCCGCTCGAAGCCCGCCTGGAAGCCCAGCACCGCGCCCTCCTCGGCGGGGGTGGTGCCGTAGCCACCCAGCACATGGCAGCAGTCGTGGTGCATCACCGGTGGTGGCGGTCCGCCCAGCTCCCCGGGGAACTGGAAGCCGTTGCGGTCGATGAAGTTGGCGTAGGCCAGCCCAAAACTGCCTTCCGGGTAGCTCCGCAGCTGCCGGTAGCGCTCGGCCATGGCCCGATCCTCCTGGCCGAGCAGCACCCGGGCGCTGGCCAGGACGGCGGGCAGCCCCTCCTGACGCCACATCGCCCCGGCGGCCTGGGGGATGAAGCCACGCCGCGCCACATCGAGGCGCACCAGCCAGGCCTGGTGCTCCATCACCTGGTGGAAGGTGCGTACCGGGCCCGGATCCACGTTGAGACACTGGGCAGTCCGCTCCAGCAGATCCACCTGCTGCGGCGTGGGCGTGCCGTCGAACAGGGCCACCAGGGTCATGCCGCGCAGGATGCGCTCGCGCCACTGGGGATCGGGATTGACCGCGTTCACCCGGGTGGCCAGGGCTTCTGGAGCGATGTCCGGCAGGGTCTCCAGTTCCAGATCGAGGTGCAGGAGGTGATCACGAACGCCCCGGATCGCGGCCATGGCCTTGGCCGATGGTGTGCCGCGCAGGCGGGCGATGGTCATCAGGGCGGCCAGCCCGGCCTCGCCGATCGCCTGACGCTGGTCGTCCGGCAGGGTGGCCTGAACGTTGATCGTCATGGCGGAGTCCTCACGGGGGCCAGCTTGAGCGCAGACGAGAGCGTTCAGGGGCAGAGCGCTCAGTAGCAGAGATCAATGTTGCCAGTGCCTCGCTGCTGCTGTTGCACGCAGCTGTTGACGTTCTCCTGATCGATCTCCTTCCCCCCGTTCGGCTCCTCGGTGGGCCAGGAGCTGACCAGCAAGAGCAGCAATCCGCCGGCGATCGTGATCACCACACTGGCCCGGCGGAAGGTGAACCAGGCCTGCTCAAGCCGGACTTTCCTTTCCAGTGCACGGATGCGGGTCGTGCGCTTCGCGTCCTCTCCGCTCACATCCTCTGCCCAGTTGGCCAGAGCCCGATCCTCTCACTGGCGGGCAGCAGGCACACCGGCAGCAGGCACAATGGAGAGGCGCGCGATTAGCTCAGCGGTAGAGCGCCTGCCTTACAAGCAGGATGTCGCTGGTTCGAACCCGGCATCGCGCATCTGCAAAGCCCAGGCCAGGACAGGGTTTCTGGGTGGTCGAGCCCAAGGGCCGTCGGAGTGCTGTTGGGCTTGTTAGAGCAAAAATGCGCTGATTTTTCCGCTAAGGAGACTCTGGAAAACCCCGCCACCCTGCGCGAGAATAGCCGTGTGATCGCAGGCGTGGACAGGCTTCATGGCCCCCAAGCAGTTTGGTTTTGGTGATTACGAGCAGTCCACGGCCAAAAAGCGCACCCGGCGAGA
>NZ_JAHLYT010000008.1 GCF_025128095.1 Synechococcus sp. CS-1328
GCGGGCGGCGCCCCGCCAGGCGGCAGCGCTGGCGGGCTGCTCGGTGCTGCTCAAGGGTGCCCGGAGCGTGGTGGCTGCGGCGGATGGCCGCTGCTGGCAGCTCCTGAAGGCCTGGTCGGGCGCGGCCAGGGCAGGACTGGGCGATGTGCTGGCCGGCTTCGCCGCTGGGCTGGGGGCCAGAGCCCTGGCGGCCGGGGCAGACCTGGAGGCGCTGCCCGCCCTACTGGCCGGAGCGGCCCTGGCCCACGCGCAAGCCGGTGGCCTGGTGGTACGCCAGCAGGGGGAGGGGGCCGCCACGCCCGAGGCGGTGGCGGCAGCGTTACCAGCGGTGATGAAAGTCAAGAAATCCGCACAATCCTGAGCCGCACAACAGCGCAAACCTCAGCAAGATTGGTTTGAGACTGGACTAATGATTCGACTGTGTGGTTTTGCTGTCACAACCTGAAGGGTTGTTGAAAGTACAGCCCCTTTTCTTCCTTTTCGTGGATAGTCGACTTCCAGCCTCCGTCCCTTCCCCAATGGCGACCTCATCCCTGAAGACGGGGGACTCCAGTCGCCGGCGCGGCGGTGATTCGATCAGCTGGTATCTCGCCACGATCGGACGAGAACCCCTGCTCACCGCAGCCGAGGAAATTGAACTCGGCAACCAGGTGCAGGCGATGATGCAGCTTCTCGAGCAGGGCGAACCCGACAGCGACGGTGAACCTGCCAGCGAAACCGAGAAGCAGCGGCGGATTCTGCGACTGGGGCGGCGCTCCAAGCAGCGGATGATGAAAGCGAATCTGAGGCTCGTGGTGAGCGTCGCCAAGAAATATCAGGGCCGGGGCCTGGAGTTGCTCGATCTGATTCAGGAAGGGTCCCTCGGCCTCGAGCGGGCTGTGGAGAAGTTCGATCCCACCCGTGGTTACAAGTTCTCCACCTATGCCTTCTGGTGGATCCGCCAGAGCATGACCCGGGCGATCGCCTGCCAGTCGCGCACCATCCGCCTGCCCGTCCATCTCAGCGAACGGCTCACCACCGTGCGCCGGGTCAGCCTGGAGCTGGCCCACAAACTCGGGGCCATGCCCAGCCGCCGCGAGATCGCCGAGGCGATCGATATGCCGATTGAAGAGCTCGACTCTCTGCTGCGTCAGGCGCTCACCACCTCAAGCCTGGACGCGCCGGTCAGCGGTGATGAGGGCCGCAGTTTCCTCGGCGACCTGATTGCCGACAACAGCAACGAGGAACCGCTGGATCGGGTCGAGCGGGGGATGCATCAAGAGCAGCTGCAGCGTTGGCTCAGTCAGCTCACGGAGCAGGAACAGGAGGTGTTGCAGCTGCGATTTGGTCTCGAAGGAGAAGAGCGCCACACCCTCGCCGAGATCGGGCGCCGGCTCGATGTCTCCCGCGAGCGGGTGCGGCAGGTGGAACTCAAGGCTCTACGCAAACTGCGCAACCTCACCCGACTTCTACCTCCAGGCCCCTGACCAGCTGAGCCCTGACCAGGTAGCCCTCGAGCAAGATTCAGTCTTCCGCCCAGATGTAGCGGGTCAGTTCGCTCGGATCCGGCTCCGGTGCGTCCAGGGCAAACGAGACGCAGTCGCTGACTTCGGCATCGATCTCTTTTTCGATCGCCTTGAGGTCGTCCGCGCTGGCCAGGCCTTGGCCGGTGAGGTGAGCAGCCAGCTGCTTGATCGGATCGCGCTGCGCCCAGAACTGCTTTTCAGCTTCGGCCCGCAGCTCGTCGGGATCGGCGAGGGAGTGGCCGCGGAAGCGATAGGTGAGGCATTCCAGCAGGGTCGGGCCTTCACCGGCCCGGGCACGCTCCACGGCGCGCTGGGCGGCGGCGCGCACCGCCAGCACATCCATGCCATCGACTTCCTCGCCGGCCATGCCGAAGGAGGCCGCTTTGCGCCAGATCTGGGGATCACTGGTGGCACGGTCATGGTCCATGCCGATCGCCCAGCGGTTGTTTTCCACCACGAACAGGATCGGCAGCTTCCAGAGCGCCGCCATGTTCAGGCACTCAAAGAACTGGCCGTTGTTGCAGGTGCCGTCGCCGAAAAAGGCCGCCGTGACCGAATCACTGCCGGCATCGCCGAGGGCATCGCGCTTGTAGCGGCTGGTGAAAGCGGCGCCCAGCGCGACAGGAATGCCCTCGCCGATGAAGGCATAGCCGCCGAGCAGATGATGCTCCTTGGAGAAAAGGTGCATCGAACCACCCCGGCCCTTGCTGCAGCCCGTGGCCTTGCCAAACAGCTCACTCATCACCTCACGGGCCGGAACACCGGCACTGAGGGCATGGACGTGATCGCGATAGGTACTGCAGAACCAGTCGTGCTGCGCTTTCATCGCTTTGATCACGCCCGTGCTCACGGCCTCCTGGCCGTTGTAGAGATGCACGAACCCGAACATCTTGCCGCGGTAGTACATCTCGGCGCACTTGTCTTCGAAGCGGCGCCCCAGGGTCATGTCGCGGTAGAGCATCAGGCCCTCCTCGCGGCTGATGCTGAGACTGCCGGCGGGGTAAAGGGAGGCCAGGCGCTCGGCGTGGCTGCCGGCTCCGGCGGCGATGGCACTGCCCGTAGCGGTGGTCTCTGCGGCCATCTCCTGCGTCATGACGGGCCCGGATGCTGAAGCGTCTGGCCGACTGTACGGGGTCCGACATCGAACGGCTGTGCAGATTGCTTCTCCTGCGTACAGTTGCGCTCCAGGAGCGGATGCCTGGTTGGAACTGCCGATCGATCACTTCCGTCTGCTCGGTGTCAGCCCCACCACAGACGACCAGTCTGTGCTGCGCACCCTGCAGCAGAGGCTCGATCGGGCCCCGGACCAGGGCTTCACCCACGAGACATTGGAAGCGCGGGCCGATCTGCTGCGCGCCAGCGCCGATCTGCTCACCGATGAAGCCAGGCGGCGCGTCTACGAATCCCAGCTCACCTCCCTGGGGGGCGACGACGCCCAGGCCATGGCAGCCCTGGAGGTGGCCAGTTCGCACGAGGTGGGCGGGCTGCTGCTGCTGTTCGAAGCCGGTCAACCTCTAGAGGTCTTCGAGCAGGCTGAGCGCTGCCTGCAGCCTCCGCGGGCGCCCTCGCTGGGCAGCGGCCGAGAGGCGGATCTCACCCTGCTGGCCGGCCTGAGCAGCCAGGCGGCGGCGGCGGAGTATGCCCATCAACGTCGCTATGAAGCGGCGTCCCAGACCCTGGCGCGTGGCCTGCAGCTGCTGCAGCGCATGGGGCAGTGTGCAGCCCTGCGGGACCAGATCGCCCTGGAGCGCGATCAACTCCTGCCGTACCGGATCCTCGATCTGCTCAGCCGCGACCTGGCCGCCGTGACCCAACGCAGCGAAGGGCTGGACCTGCTGGAGCAAATGGTTCAGCAGCGCGGTGGCATCGACAGCGACGCCAGCTCGCCGCTCAGTCCCCAGGAATTCCAGGCCTTTCTGGCCCAGATCCGTTCCTTTCTGACCCTGCAGGAACAGCTCGATCTGTTTGAGCGCTGGTCACGGGGCGGCTCAGTTCGCGCTGAAGTCCTGGCCTGCAAGGCCCTCACCGCCAGTGGGTTCGCCCAGCGCAAGCCCGAACGGATCGCCGCCGCCCTTGAGCGGCTGACGGCCCGCAGCGACCCACCCCACCAGCCCGACCAGGCCTGCCTGCTGCTTCTGCTGGGTGACGTCGATCAGGCCGAAACGCTGTTCTCCGGCATGGCGTCCCAGAACCCGCGCCACCCAGTCGCCGGTGAGGCTGAGGATCCCCTTCTGGTGCGGCTCTGCGCCGTCTGCCGCGACTGGCTGGCCCGGGAAGTGCTCACGGGCTACCGCGACCTGGACACCGAACCCGACCTGGACGCCTATTTCAACGATCGCGACGTCCAGAGCTTTGTGGAGCGCCAGGACCGCCGCCGTCGCCGGGCCGAAGCCGAGCAACCCAGGCCTGCGATCGACCCTGTCACGGCCACATCCCCTGCGGCAGTCTTCCCGCCGGCCAGCCCAACCGGCACCATTCCAGCGAAAGCTGCCGTGCCCCCCCCTGGCGCAGGCCGGCCAACGGCCATGCCCGCCGCAGCTGCCGGAAGCCTGTTCACCGATGCGGCCCCCCTTCCGCCGCTGGCGGAGTCGATGGCGCCGGGCTGGGACCTCACCCGCGACCCACACCATCCTTTTCCAGAGGAATTGTCCCGTGCATCCCTGAGCCCCCAGGCCGGCCCCGACAGGGAAGCGGAGGATCCCGATCAGCAGGAGGTGCCGCTCTGGACCTGGTCCGATCTCCATCCCGCCCAGCTGCGGGCCAACCTCTGGGATCCGGCAGCCTCCTGGGTCTCGACTGAACTGGCGGCCTTGCCCCGGCCCCTGCTCTGGGGCGGTGCCCTGGCGGTGGGAGGGGTGCTGCTGGCGAGCGGCTGGTGGCTGTGGCGGCCCCGCGTGGCTGATCTGGGTCGACAGGCACCTCCTGTGGCCGCTCCTCAGACCGCTCCGGCCCCAGGTGCCACCACTGCACCAACCGCAGCGCCACCACAACCCCAGACGCAGCCCCCCGCCACCAAGCCACCGCGGCCCCAGTCGCTTCCCCTGGAGGCAGTCGAGCCCAACGAGGCCCAGTTGCGGACTTTGCTCGAGGGCTGGCTGGAGGCCAAAGCCGCCGTGCTTGCCGGTGACAAACCGGCCGTGGCCCTCGAGGAGGTGGCTCGCTCCAACCAGGCCGCTGCCGTTGAGGGCGAGAGACGCCGGGACCAGGCCCGTGAGCGGCGCCAGATGATCGACACCAAGGTGCTGGATCTGCGGATCGCCGAGCAGTCGCCCCGTCGGGTCGTGCTGGTGGCCGAGCTGCGCTATTCCGATCAGACCCTGGCCGCCGATGGAGCCGTGATCGAGACCACCGCTCCGTTCACGCTGACCAACACCTATGTGTTCGCCCGTGACAGCGGTCCCTGGCAGCTGGTGAGCTTTCACCGAGGCGGCTGAGGTCAGGGCGGCTGAGGCCAGATCGCCACCGGGGAGACCGAAACCAAGGAGAGCGCCACCAACGCCGAGTTTTTACGATCGCAGCCACTGGAGGCCCCGCCTCCTGCCGCGTCTTCCGTCAGCCTGCTTCCGTCAGCCCCTTCCGCCAGCCCCTCATGTTCGACGAGCTTTCCCAGCGTTTTGAAGACGCCGTCAAGAGCCTGAGGGGTCAGGACAAAATCACCGAAACCAACGTCGAGGGGGCCCTCCAGCAGGTGCGGCGGGCCCTGCTCGACGCCGATGTGAGCCTGCCGGTGGTGCGTGCCTTCGTGGACGAGGTGCGCAGCCGGGCCGTGGGGTCGGAGGTGGTGCGTGGCATCAGCCCCGACCAGAAGTTCATCCAGCTGGTGCATGAACAGCTGGTGGAAACCATGGGCGGTGCCAACGCTCCCCTGGCGGCCGGCGGCACGGCGGGGGCTCCCACGGTGATCCTGATGGCCGGCCTGCAGGGCGCCGGCAAGACCACCGCCACCGCCAAGCTCGGCCTGCACCTCAAGGACCAGGGCCGCAAGGCGCTGCTGGTGGGAGCGGACGTCTATCGCCCGGCGGCCATCGAACAGCTCAGGACCCTGGGTGGCCAGATCGGCGTGGAGGTGTTCAGCCTCGGCACCGAAGCCAGGCCTGAAGCCATCGCCGCTGCCGGCATCGCCAAAGCCAGGGAAGAAGGCTTCGACACGGTGCTGGTCGACACGGCCGGCCGCCTCCAGATCGACACGGCGATGATGGAGGAGATGGTGCGGATCCGCGAGGCCGTGCAGCCCGATGAGGTGCTGCTGGTGGTGGATTCGATGATCGGCCAGGAGGCCGCCGAACTGACCCGCGCCTTCCACGAACAGGTGGGAATCACCGGCGCCGTGCTCACCAAGCTCGACGGCGACTCCCGCGGCGGTGCGGCCCTCTCGATCCGCAAGGTGAGCGGCGCCCCGATCAAGTTCATCGGCACCGGCGAGAAGGTGGAGGCGCTGCAGCCCTTCCACCCCGAACGGATGGCCAGCCGCATCCTCGGCATGGGCGATGTGCTCACCCTGGTGGAGAAGGCGACCAAGGAGGTGGAGCTGGCCGATGTGGCGCGGATGCAGCAGAAGCTGCAGGAGGCCACCTTCGACTTCTCCGATTTCGTGCAGCAGATGCGCCTGATCAAGCGCATGGGCTCCCTGGGTGGCCTGATGAAAATGATCCCGGGCATGAACAAGATCGACGACGGCATGCTCAAGCAGGGCGAGCAACAGCTCAAGAAGATCGAGGCGATGATCGGCTCGATGACCCAGCAGGAACGGGAGCAGCCCGATCTGCTGGCCTCCCAACCCTCACGCAGGCGGCGCATCGCTTCCGGCAGCGGTCACAGCCCCGCCGAGGTAGACAAGGTGCTCACCGATTTCCAGAAGATGCGCGGCCTCATGCAGCAGATGAGCCGGGGCGGTATGCCGGGGATGCCGGGCATGGGAGGGATGCCTGGGGGATTCCCTGGCATGGGGGGCTTTCCCGGCATGGGCGGCATGCCGGGAATGGGCGGGATGCCTGGCATGCCGGGAATGGGTGCGCCGGCGGGCCGTGGCGGCGCACCGAAACCGGCCCGGCCGGCCAAGAAGCGCAAGGGCTTCGGGCAACTCTGAGGGCCTCTTGCCGGGGGTGAAGGTCCGAGAGGTAGATTCGACCTTTGGACACCTAGCGGCACAGCCTCGATGATCAAGCTCCGCCTGAAGCGGTTCGGTAAGAAGCGGGAAGCGAGCTTCCGCCTCGTGGCCACCAACAGCACCTCACGCCGGGATGGCCATCCCCTCGAGGAACTCGGTTTTTACAACCCCCGCACCAAGGAGACGCGTCTCGACACCGAGGCGATCCGCAAGCGCCTCAGCCAGGGCGCCCAGCCCACGGACACCGTGCGCTACCTGCTGGAGAAGGGTGGTCTGATCGAGAAGACGATCCGCTCCGCCGAGGTGGTGGGCAAGGCCAAGCAAGCCACCGCCCGTGAGGCCGCTGCGAAGCAGGCCGCCGCTGAGGCCGCTGCCAAGGCCGCTGAGGCCTCTGCAGCGACCGCTGAACCCGAACCTTCCGCAGCAGAAGCCTGATCGGCAGCCCCATGGCCGAAGAGGCGGGGCTCCAGACCTTCTCGATTCCGCTCCCCTCCCCCGAGGCAGCCCTTGCCTTGGCTGGGGAAGCGGAATCGAGCCTGCGCCACCTTGAGTCCCTCACCGGGACACTTCTGGTGCTGCGTGGGCTCGACCTTGTGTTGCAGGGGCGGGCCTCCCAGCTGGAGCGCACCTCTGCCCTGGTGGAGCTGCTGCGTCCGCTGTGGCAGGAGGGTCAGGCGATCACCCAGGTGGACGTGCAGACCGCGCTCAAGGCTCTCGATACGGGCCGGGAGCAGGAGCATGCGCGCCTCAGTGAGCAGGTGCTGGCCCGCAGCCAAAGCGGCAAACTGCTGCGCCCCCGCACCCTCAAACAGAAGGCCTATGTGGACGCCATGGAGCGCCACGACCTCACCCTGGCCCTTGGTCCTGCAGGCACCGGCAAGACCTTCCTGGCCACCGTTCTGGCGGTGCGGATGCTGCACGAGCGCAAGGTGGAACGGCTGATCCTGACCCGGCCCGCCGTGGAGGCCGGTGAACGGCTCGGCTTCCTGCCCGGTGATCTGCAGCAGAAAGTGGATCCCTATCTGCGGCCTCTGTACGACGCCCTCCATACCCTGCTGGGCAGCGAGCGCACCGCCACGCTGCTGGAAAGGGGTGTGATCGAAGTGGCACCGCTGGCCTACATGCGAGGCCGGACCCTGGCCGATGCCTTTGTGATCCTCGATGAGGCGCAGAACACCACGGCGGGGCAGATGCGGATGGTGCTCACCCGGCTTGGAGAGAATTCGCGCATGGTGGTGACCGGCGATCCCACCCAGGTGGATCTGCCCCCGGGGGTCACCAGCGGCCTGGCGGAAGCTGCTCAGGTGCTGCAGGGGGTGGAGGGGGTGGCGATCTGCACCCTCACCGCTGCCGATGTGGTGCGGCACCCGCTGGTGCAGCGGTTGGTGCAGGCCTATGCCCGCAGGGATGGGGCGCCCTCCGGCTCCAGCGGCCGCCGATAGGGAGATCCGCACCAACACATCAACCGGGCTCCGTCACTGGCTGGCAGGATGAGTCAGTACGCGAGATCTGGTGAATCATGCCGGCCAGCAGCAATTTCCAGCAAGCGATCCGCGAGGCCAACTCCAGCGCCCTCGTTGGACCCAATGTCGTCAGCAAGGCACTGCCCTATGTGGGTGGTGGCATGGTGCTCACCGCCGGCGGGGTGCTGGGTGGGCTGTCGATGATGTCCAGCCCGCTCTACATGCCCCTCTTCTGGGTGGCCCTGATCGGGAACTTCATCCTGTTCTTCGTGGCCCAGAACGTGGCCTCCAAGGGCAATAACAGCACCGCACTGCCGCTGCTGGCCGCCTACAGCCTGATCACGGGCTTCACCCTGAGTGGCATCGTCGGCTATGCCGTTGCCTCCGCTGGCATCGGTGCCGTAGGCACGGCCGCCCTGGCCACTGGCATCACCTTTGTGGTGGCGTCGGTGCTGGGACGCCGCATGAGCGACAGCATCGGTCAGGCCCTTGGCGCCGTGGTGGGTCTGGGCCTGCTCGGCCTGATCATCGCCATGGTGGTGCAGGTGGTGGGCAGCATCTTTGCCCCGGGCATGTTCAGCACCGGTGGCTTTGAGTTGATGATCGCCGGTTTCGGCACCGTGCTGTTTGTCGGTGCCGCATTCCTGGACTTCTACACGATGCCCAGGTCCTACACGGACGACCAGTATCTGGCCGGTGCCCTGGGGATGTACCTCACCTACATCAACCTCTTCATCTTCATTCTGCGCCTGATCATTGCCCTCCAGGGTGGTGGCCGTCGCGACTGAATCCAGGTTCTGTTTGGGATCGGCCAATCGGAATGGGCCACTCAGAAGTGGCCGTTCGATTCAATGACTTTCAGGGCGCCCGGAAGGGCGCCCTTTTTGACTTGCCTCCTCAGAAAGCAAGCCAGGCGCCGTCTACCTGCATCAGCTCTTGCCGGACTTTCCTCCGCCCTTGGACTCGCTCTTCTGCTTGCTGCTGTCCTTGATCTTCGACTTCTGCTTCGAGCTGTCTTTACCGATCTTTGTCTTCTGCTGCTTACCGTTAGACCGCTTGCGATCCACCTGGACTTCACCGTTGCCCAGATCTCTGGTGACCGTGCCGTTGGGTGTACTCACGGTGACGATGCCGCCGTTGGGCTGAAGGTTGGTGGTGTCGATGGTCACCGGAGTGGTCTGGGTGACGGGGCCGACGCCCGGAAGGTTCACGGTGGTGGTCACCGACAGGTTGCAGTTGACGATGTCGGTGCCGGAGGTTGGGCAGGTCTGAGCTCTTGCGGGGGCAGTCGTCCCGGCCAGCAGTGGCGGGAGGCTTCCCAACCCAACCAGCATGAGGGTGAGGGAACGAATCAGAGGGCGTGCGAACCCAGAGGACATGCCAGAACAGATAGAAACGGCGGGACCGTATCACATCTCACCAGGGGGCTTTGCTCGCGCGTTGCCCCGGAGGAGACCGGTCGAGCCAGCCGAGGTCCTGCATCCGTAATTCTGCAGAACTTCCCCACACCAACGGTCTCGATGTCGCCGATGGCTTGTGCGGCGACGGCTCACTCGGCCACCGATTCGATCGATCGGCTGATCGCCTGCTTCTGCTCCTCGTCGTAACCCCAGCGCTCCAGGAAGGCCACGTCGTTGCCCTGGCCGTCGCGGGCCGCTTGCAACAGGGTCTCCAGCCGCTGCTTCACTGCGTCGGGCTCCAGCAGTCGCAGCAAGTCGCGGCAGCGGGCCGTGACTCGCTCGGAGGAGGCCTGCTGGTCCGCGTCAGCAGAGCGGGCGTGCTGCACGGCCATGGCGGTGCTCATGGCCAGATTGCGGACGGTGAGATCCACCACCCCCTCCCCGGCGACCCGCAGCTGCAGCGCCACCGACTCCGGCAAGCGGTCCATCAAGGGGCAGTCGCCCGCCAGGCTCACCACGAAGAAGCCGCGGGCTCCGTCGCGGCTGGCCACCAGCTCGGCAATCCGATCGGCCAGCACCTCCTCGCTGAGTTCGCCGTTCTCCCACAGCCCCAGCCACTGGGCGGTGATCTCCATCGCCTGGGGGAAACTCGGTGCGGCGGGCAGGTCCATGGCAGGAAGGCAGTCCCGACCGAGGCTATGAAGCCGATCGGCCGATGGACTGGCAGTGTTGGGCCATGGAGTCTCCATCCCCATCCCCCAACGCCACCGGCGAGGGCCAGCTGCTACCGATTCCCGATCCGGCGGAGTCGGCGCGGCTGCTGGGCCGGAGCCTGCCCCCGCAGGATGGCCCCCCTCCCGCGGCGGGGGGATCCGTGGGGGCCCCCGAGGGCTTCCGCTCGGGCTTTGTGGCCCTGATCGGCCGCCCCAACGTGGGCAAATCCACCCTGCTCAACCAGCTGGTGGGGGAAAAGGTGGCGATCACCTCGCCGGTGGCTCAGACCACCCGCAACCGCCTGCGGGCCATCCTGACAACCCCCAGCGCCCAGCTGGTGTTGCTCGACACGCCCGGTATCCACAAGCCCCACCATCTGCTCGGCGAGCGGCTGGTGCAGAGCGCCCGGGGCGCGATCGGGGAGGTGGATCTGGTGCTGCTCCTGGTGGATGGCAGCCAGCCCGCGGGGCGGGGCGACGGCTTCATCGTGGAATTGCTGCGGCACGCCCGGGTGCCGGTGCACGTGGCCCTCAACAAGAGCGATCTGGTGCCTCCCGAGCAGGCCCGGGAGCTGGCGGAGACCTACCGGCAGCTGCTGGCCGGCGACAACCCTGTTGGCACCAGCCCTGGCGACGACGTCGGGCCAACCGCTGCGCCACCGCTGGACTGGCCCCTCCATCCGGTCAGTGCCCTCACGGGAGTCGGCACGGAGGAGCTGGTCGAGGCCCTGGCCGCCGACCTGCCGATCGGCCCCCATCTTTATCCCCCCGATGCCACCAGCGATCAACCGGAGCAACTGCTGCTGGCCGAGCTGATCCGGGAGCAGGTGCTGTGCCACACCCGCGAGGAGGTGCCGCATTCGGTGGCGGTCCAGATCGATCGCATCGTCGATGACGGCCCCCGCACGGCCGTGCTGGCCACGGTGCTGGTGGAACGGGCCAGCCAGAAGGGCATCCTGATCGGCAAGGGGGGCAGCATGCTGCGCCAGATCGGCCAGGGGGCGCGGCTGCAGATGCAGAAGGTGTTCGACGGCCCGGTCTATCTCGAGCTGTTCGTCAAGGTGGTGCCCAACTGGCGGCGCAGCGCGGCGCGACTGGCGGAACTGGGCTATCGCGGCGACTGAGCCGACCCGAGGGAGCGGGAGGGCGACTGAGAGGATGGGCCGATCGTGCACCGATCCGCCTTGGTCGACGCCAGCCCCGGCGCCAGCGCTGCCGCCTCCACGCCTCCGGTCCCGGCGGCGTCAACGGACGCTCCCTTTCCGCCCACCGATCTGGCGGCTTTCCTGCAGCTCTGTGCGGGCGAATGGATGAGCCTGCGCAGTCTGTTTGGCCTGGGGCAGCTGGAGGAGGGAGCCAATGGCGATGAGTGGCACAGCTCCGAGCGCGGCGAGCTGGTGGTGGCCTACCTCAAGGCCGAGCACCCCGCGGAACCCGGTGGGCTGCTCATCGCTCCAAAGGGGCACCCCGAACGCAGCCTGGTCTTCGATCGGCAGGGCGGATTTCGTGCGGCGCCGGCAGCCACCGGCACCAGCCCCGAGGGGAGTTGGCAGCTGTGGCCAGACGGCAGCCTGGAGCTGCGGCTGGAGAGCGGCGGCACGGAGGTGCGCGAGCGCATCTGGTTCACCAAACCCAACCTGCGGCTGCGCAGCACCGTGGAACACCGCGCTGATGGCAGCCCCGGCCGCGCCAGCTTCAGCTCCGAGATCCGGCGGGTGAGCCGTGCGGCCGCGCCTGGCGCCTCCGCGGCCTGAAACCGATGGCCATGCGCCTCGATGTGGTCAGCCTGGCCCCGGAGTCCTTTGCACCTCTGCTGGGGCTGGGGGTGATCGGGCGAGCCTTCGCCGCCGGCATCGCCGAGCTGCACGTTCACAACCCACGGGATTTCGCCACCGATAAGTACCGCAAGGTCGATGACATCCCCTACGGCGGCGGGGCTGGCATGGTTCTCAAGCCGGAGCCGGTGTTCGCGGCCGTCGAGGCGATTCCGGTTGTACCGCGGCGCCGGGTGCTGCTGATGAGCCCCCAGGGCAAGCCGCTGACCCAGGCCGATCTGCGCCGCTGGGCCAGCGGCTACGAGCAGCTCCTGTTCCTCTGCGGCCACTACGAAGGCTTCGACGAGCGCATCCGCAGCCTGGCCGATGAAGAGGTGTCGATCGGCGACTTCGTGCTCACTGGCGGCGAACTGCCGGCGGCCACGATCATCAACGGGGTGGTGCGGTTGCTGCCCGGCACCGTGGGCACCCAGGCCTGCCTGGAGGAGGAAAGCCACAGCACCCTCCTGCTGGAGCATCCGCACTACACCCGGCCCGCCGACTTCCGCGGCATGGCCGTGCCGGCCGTGCTGCGCAGCGGCGACCATGGCGCCATCACCCGCTGGCGGACCGAGCAACAGCTGCAGCGCACCGCAGAGCGGCGGCCCGATCTCCATGCCCGCTGGCTCGAGCAGGAGGCCCCGGCAGGACAGACTGACGACCACCATGGGCAACCCATGCAGCTGCGGATCGGCAACGGCTACGACATCCATCGCCTCGTGCCCGGACGCCCCCTGATCCTGGGGGGGCAGACCCTGGAGCATCCAGCCGGCCTGGGCCTCGATGGCCACAGCGACGCTGACGTGCTGGTCCATGCCGTGATGGATGCCCTGCTCGGTGCCCTGTCCCTGGGGGACATCGGCCTCTATTTCCCGCCGGACGACCCGCAGTGGAAGGGGGCCGACAGCCTGCAGCTGCTCCAGCAGGTGGTGGCCCTGGTGGCGGAACGCGGCTGGCGTGTGGGCAACGTCGATGCGGTGGTGGTGGCCGAGCGCCCGAAGCTCAAGCCCCACATCACGGCGATGCGGGCCGCGATCGCCGCCTGCATGGGCCTGGATCCCGACCAGGTGGGCATCAAGGCCACCACCAACGAACAGCTCGGCCCCACCGGCCGTGAAGAGGGCATCGCCTGCCATGCTGTGGCCCTGCTGCAGTGCCCCAGCGCCGACTGATGGGCTCTCGCCGTCCCCGTGGCTGGCTCCTTAGGGTCCTGAGCACCACATGGCTCTTCCTCGTGCTGCTCGGCGCCCATCCACAGGTCAGCGTTGCCGCCTTCGCCGATCCCGAGGGCGGCTATGACGTGGCGATCGTGGAGCAGCTGCGCGTCAAGGTGCCGGCCGAAGGCCAAGAAGCCTGGCTGGCAGCCGAGCGTGGCAGCTGGGATCCCTGGTTGCGGCAGCAGGATGGCTTCCTGGGCCGTGATCTGTTCTGGGATCACGAGCGGGAAGAGGGCCTGCTGCTGATCCGCTGGGCCAGCCGCGAGCAATGGAAGGCAATCGCCCCCACGGAGGTGGAGGCGGTTCAGGATCAGTTCGAGCAGCTGGCCCGCTTGGCCACCGGACAGGCAGCGGGCAATCCCTTCCCACTGGTTCAGGAGGGTGAACTGCAGATTCTGCGTCCATGAGCGTTCCCAACGGGCCTGGCCGTGATGGCGGCGACCAAGCCGAAGCCTTCGGCAGCGAGATCTGGGCCCGGCTCGACTTCGAGCGGCGCGGACGCCTCGGCATGGTGGAGGCGATCTGGGGGGAGCACAAAAGCGCTGAGCAGATCGTGACCCTGCTGCGCAGGTTCCGCGACCAGGGCGAGCTGGCCCTGGTGACACGGGTGGCCCCCGACAAGGCCGCGGCGATTCTGGAGAGCTTCGTTGGCCAAGGTCATGAGGCTGAAAGGCCCCTGCACCACCCAGAGGCGCGCTGTCTCACCCTGCCGGCACCGCCGCCGCCCGATCCTGAGCTCGGCCGCGTGATCGTGCTCACCGGTGGCAGCAGCGACCTGGGTGTCGCGGCCGAGGCTCGCCTTGCCCTGGCCTGCCATGGCGTGCCGGTGGAGCTGGTGCTGGATGTGGGGGTGGCCGGTCTGCACCGCCTGCAAAGCCAGCTGGAACGGCTCCAACAGGCGAACGTGCTGATCGCCTGCGCCGGCATGGAGGGAGCCCTGCCCACGGTGCTGGCCGGGTTGCTGCCGCAGCCGGTGATCGGAGTGCCGGTCTCGGTGGGCTACGGCGTCAGCGCCGGCGGCATGGCGGCCCTGCACGGCATGCTGGCCAGCTGCGCGCCGGGGCTGAGCGTCGTCAACATCGACAACGGCTACGGCGCCGCCATGGCGGCGCTGCGCATCCTGCGGATCAGAGGTGCTGCAGGTCTGGATAGGCGGTGAGCAGCTCCTCGGTGCTGAGCACGTCGCCAGCTCCTTCCGGCTGCCAGATCACTTCCAGGGCGAGAAGATCCTCGATCCCCACGGCCCCCAGCTTCTGAAAGCTCTGGCGCAGGTCTTCGGCGGTATCGGAACCCTTCAGCGCCAGCTTGGTGCGGGTCGCCACCAACAGGGTGATGGCAATGAAATCACTGGCGGCGTCGCTGTCGCCAGAGACCAGGCTGGTGTCGCTGAGACGCTGGCCACTGACATTGCTGGTCACCTCGCGCGACAACTTGCTGCGCTCCGCCATCGAGAGGCGATTGAACGTGGATTCGGCACTGGCGAAGGGGACCTGACCCACATCACTGTGGGCATAGACCCAGAGATCCGGATGGCGCAGCAGCGCCAGGGTGGTCTCCTGCAGGGCGCGCTGCAGGCCGGCGTTGCTGCCCGTATCCACACTGGCGGCCAGCCGGCGCAGATCCTGCTGCAGCTGCCGAGCCGTGGCCAGCAGACCCACCTGCACCTGGGCGATCGTGACGGGACCATCCGGGCGGGCGGGATAGGCAACGCCGTTGCCACTGCCCAGGCTCGGGCCATTGCCACCGCCACGGACGGCGTTGAGCAGCACGCCCACCACAGCCATCAGGATCAGAAAGCCGAACACTCCACCGCCGCCGAAGCCGAAGATCGGAATCAGAAAGGGGAAGCCGATGCCACCGCCGAAGCCGCCGCCGCGGTAACCGCCGCCGCCGAAATTGCCGCCGCCGCCGCGGGGCATCGAGGGGGCGGAGCGGAAGCTGCCGCCGCCGATGCGGCCGCCGCTGGCGGCCCAGCCCGGATCAGCATGGACCAGCATCAGTCCCGCCACCAGCACGGGAAGCGCCAGCCAGCTGAGCAGCCGCCTCAGGGGGCGATGGCCGGGTTTGTCGGACCGAAGGGGCTGGTTGGGTCGCGGGGAGAACACCAGGGACGCCGTTTGCGGGTGAGCTGAATCTAGGAACCGCCTCCCACGATGGTGACCACCTCCAGCCCATCGGTTTCCACGACCCGGTGCTCCGGCCAGTGCCGGCGCGGCAGGATCTCACCATTGAGCTCCACCACCACGAGCTGGGGCCGGTAGCCGAGGGCGACGAGGGCCTGCTCGAGATTGAGGCCGGCCGGGCAGCGGCGCTCCTCGCCATTCACCTGCAAGCGGATGGGCTCCGGCGGCTCCGGCGACGTGGTCATGCGGGGATCTCCTGCTGCTTCAGGGCCAGGTGAGCCTCGCTGCCGGCAGGCCCGCCCGCCTCCAGCTGATCGAGCAGGTGCCGGGCAGCGGCGGCGGGATCCGCCGCTTCGATCACGGCCCGCACCACCGCCACCCGACGCGCACCGGCGGCCAGCACGGCGGGCAGATGCTCTGCCGTGAGCCCCCCGATCGCGAAGAAGGGAATCGCACTCTGGGCTGCCGCCTGGCGCACATAGGCCAGCCCCACGGGCTCGCGGCCGGGTTTGGTGGGCGTCGCCATCACCGGACCGACCCCCACGTAGTCGCAGCCGTCATCAACGGCCTGCTCCAGCTGCTCGAGAGCATGGGTGCTGCGCCCGATCAACCGATCCGGGCCGAGCAGCCGCCGTGCCAGGGCGACCGGCAGATCGCCCTGGCCGAGATGCACGCCATCGGCCTCCACCGCCAGGGCCAGATCGATCCGGTCATTCACCAGAAACAGGGCACCGTGCCGGCGGCAAAGATCGCGCAGAACCAGGGCCTCCTGGAGGCGCCGCAGGTCGTCCAGCCCCGGGGTGCCCTCTTTGGCGCGGTATTGGACCAGGCGCACACCGCCCTGCAGGGCAGCCTCCACCACACCGGCGAGATCGGGCACCGGCGCGGTGACCAGATAGAGGCTGCAATCGGCCAGGCGCTGACGCCGCGAAGCGGCTGGGGCGGTGCCTGGAGTTGGGGCTGTGGCTGGAGCTGGGCAGGCAGCGCGCTCTGGGGCCTGCAGCAGTTCCACCTCGAGGTCGTAGAGGAGGTAACGGATCGCTGCAGCGTCCTGGGCCAGCTCAGGATCGCCGGCGCGAGCGAATTCCTCGATCACCCGCAGGGCCTCCTGCACCCGCGCCGCATTGGCACCGATCACCTGGCCTGGGGTGCGGCGCTGCTCCTGGGCGGGATGGCCCAGCCCAGTGGACGGATCGGTGGCGGTGCGGCGGGCCAGCTTGTAGTGATCGGCATGGCGCTGGCCCAGCCGATGGCGCAGATCCTTGGTGCGGACCACCAGATCTCCCCGTTCCAACGCGAAACGGCACCAGTCCTCCAGCACCCGCAGGCCTTCGCGCGCCCGGTCGAGGTTGGCGTCGATCAGGCGATGAATCGCCACCTGGTCCGGCGCAGGAGAACCCGCCATGGGTGCGGCCTGGGTAGGGTGGGGAGAGCCTAGGGACCAGTCGAGATGGAGCAGGGCGGCAGCGACAACCCGATGCTGGTGCTGGTGTCTGGAGTGCTGCTCCTGGGGGGCATCGCCGCCTTCATCGGCTGGGGCCTCACCCACGCCTATCCCCCCGGCTGAATGTCTCAGCCGGGGGGATTCCAGGGGCCTGGATCGGGCACGAACGCCGCGCAGATCTGACGCGCCTGGTCGGCGTCCCTGCCGATCTGCTCCACCAGTGCCTCCAGGCCACTGAATCGGCATTGGCTGCGCAGCAGGCGCAACGGCTCCACCGTCAGTGCGAGGCCGTTGAGGTCGAGCTGGCGATCCAGCAGGTGCACCTCCACGGCGGATGGGGCCTGAGGATCCACCGTGGGCTGGGGACCGAGGTTCATCACCGCCGCCATCGCGTCGCCGGGGGGCTGATGCGCCCAGGCCCAGGCGGCATAGACCCCTTCAGCCGGCAGGAACTTGCGCCCGTCCACCTGCAGGTTGGCCGTGGGCCAACCCAGGGTCCGCCCCAGGCCACGGCCGCTGCCCACCTGGCCGCAGAAGCGGTAAGGACGATCCAGCAAACGCCGGGCTTCGTCGAGCGCTCCGGCCGCAAGGGCCCGGCGGATGCGGCTGCTGCTCACCCGCTCGCTGCCATCCCAGAGCATCGGCAACACCGCCACCGCCACCCCATGAGCGGCGGCGATCCGGGCCAGATCCTGGGCGTCGCCGCGCCGGCCCGCCCCAAAGCGGAAGTTGTCTCCCACCGCGATCCGGCGCGCCTGCAGCTGATCGACCAGCACCTGCTCGACAAAAGCTTCAGGGCTGAGGCTGGCCAGAGCGCGATCAAACGGAATCAACACCAGCTGCCTGACCCCGAGGGGTTGGAGCAGGGCGAGCTTCTCAGCCGGCAGATCCAGCCTCAGGCGGGTGTCGCCATGGAGCACCTCCCGGGGATGGGGCCAGAAGCTCACCACGCTGGGGGTGCAGCCCGTGGGGCAGTTGTCGCCTGTGATCGCCGCGATCACCCGTCGGTGGCCCTGATGCAGGCCGTCGAAGCTGCCCAGGGCGATGCTGGAAGGACGAAGCGCGTCCTGGGGGGATCGCAGAGGGATCAATGCGTCAGGCGTCCGGAACGTGGGGGCAGGGCGACAGGGCCGATTCCAGGGCAGGGGCTGATCTTCCCATGGCAAGTTTGGAGAGCTTCGGTGCCGCTCCATGGCCGACCCCCTTGATCTCCAGCGCATCTCCGCGGCCCTGCGACGGGTGGGCTGGGTGCGCTTCTGGACGCAGCTGGTGCTGGGGGTCGTGGTGGTGGGGGTGCTGCTGTTCAACAACATCGGCGGTCAGATCGCGGCCCGCGCCGACAAGGCCCTGGGCCTGGGGCCCGGCCTCTCGCTCACCACGCTGTCGTTCTTTGCGCTGCTGTTCAGCCTCTGGCAGGGCTGGTTGATCGTGCGCTGCGGCCGCGCCCTGGCCAGTCCGGTGCGGCCCAGCCGCGGCGAAACCGCCCGCCTGATCAAACGCGGTCTGCTGGCCGACCTGATCGGGCTCACCCTGGCGGCGGTGGGCTACCAGGCCTTGGCGGGCAGCCTGTTCGTGCAGGCCTCGATGCAGGCTGGATTCGCCTTCGGCGGGGTGATGACCACCCCTGGCGGCCGGATCACGAACTATCCGATCACCTCCCTGGAAATGCTCTCGGTGCTGAGCAACACCCAGGTGCTGTTCGCCCATCTGATCGGCCTGATCTTCACGCTCTGGATGCTGCAGCGCATCTCCCGCACCGCCTGAACGGCGAGCCTGAACTGAGTCAAGGTCTCCCCAGGAGGATTTCAGTCGAGCTTGCGGCCGGGCCGCAGACTCTCCGTCGGAGGCAGGGCTGTGGCATCACCACGCCAGAACAGCTCGGGCTGCAGGGGCGTCAGCGACGCGCCCCCCTCGGCCACATGGGCCACATCGGTTGGCCACGCGCCTGGCCCCGCCACCGTGGCCTCCAGATCGTTGGCCACCTCACCTGCCAGCCAGTAATAGGTGCGGCCGCGGGGATCAATGCGTTTGTCGAACTGATCGGTGTAGCGACGCACGGCGGTGCGGCACCAGCACAGCGCTCCGATCCGCTCCGGCGGCAGCGCCGGCACATTGAGATTGAGCAGGGATCCCTGGGGCCAGCCGGCGGCCAGCAGCGTCTCAGCCACGTCCAGAGCCAGATCGGCGGCCGGTTCGAACTGGCGCCACTGGAAATCGGCGCTGCTCACCGCCAGGGCGGGCAGACCCTCGATCGTGCCCTCCATGGCCGCACTGACCGTGCCCGAATACAGCACATCGGTGCCGAGGTTGGGGCCGTGGTTGATGCCCGACAGCACCAGATCGGGCCACTGATCCAGCAGGCTGAACAGGGCGAGCTTGACGCAGTCGCTGGGGGTGCCGCTGCAGGCCCAGGCGGTGATCCCCTCGGCGAAGAGCTCATCGGCCCGTTCCGCCCGGATGGGGGTCTGAAGGGTGAGGCCATGGCCGGTGGCGGAGCGCTCCTGGTCCGGACACACCACCGTGACCTGGTGCCCCCGTTGAGCCGCTGCCGCGGCCAGGGTACGGATGCCGCCGGCGAAGACCCCGTCGTCGTTGCTGATCAGGATCCGGAGCGGTGCCATCGGTGTGCTCTGGCTGCTGTGGCTGCTGGCAACCTAAACAGGGCGCCTCCTTACAGTCGGCCATCCCCATCACCCGTGCCGTGACCGCCGTGAGCGCCCCCGTCAACCTGCAGGAGCTCGTAGGCCAGCTCGATCGGCTCGAGGCGGAGGCGGCCGACGCCATTGCCGCGGCCGCCAGCGCCGAGGCTCTGGAGGAGCTGCGGGTGGGGCTGCTGGGCAAAAAAGGACGCCTGTCAGGAGTGCTGGGGGCCATGGGCAAGCTGCCCGCCCCGGAGCGCCCGCTGGTGGGTCAGCGCGCCAACCGGCTCAAGGAGCAGGTGCAGGGCCTGATGGCCGAGCGGCTGCAGGCGGTGAAGGGGGCCGCCATGGCCAAACGGATCGCCCAGGAGACGCTGGATGTCACCGCCCCGTGCAGCTTTGTGCCGCCGGGCCATCGCCATCCCCTGATCGCCACGGTGGAGGAGATCGTCGACCTGTTCGCCGGGCTGGGCTATCGCGTGTCGGAAGGCCCCGAGATCGAGACTGACTACTACAACTTCACCGCCCTGAACATCCCGGAGCACCACCCGGCTCGGGACATGCAGGACACCTTCTATCTGCCCGGCGACCGCCTGCTGCGCACCCACACCTCGCCGGTGCAGATCCGTCACCTCGAGAACAACCCGCCGCCGGTGCGGATCGTGGCCCCCGGCCGCGTTTATCGCCGCGATGCCGTGGATGCGACCCACTCGCCGGTGTTCCACCAGGTGGAGGTGCTGGCGATCGACGAAGGGCTGGATTTCAGCCACCTGCGCGGCACCGTGACCACCTTCCTGCAGCAGTTCTTCGGCGATCTGCCGGTGCGCTTCCGGGCCAGCTACTTCCCCTTCACCGAGCCCTCCGCCGAGGTGGATGTGCAATGGCGGGGCCGCTGGCTGGAGGTGATGGGCTGCGGCATGGTCGACCCTGCGGTGCTGCAGGGTCTGGGTCTCGACCCGGAGCGCTGGAGCGGTTTCGCCGCCGGCCTGGGGGTCGAACGCTTCTGCATGGTGCGCCACGGCATCGACGACATCCGCCGACTGTTCACCAGCGACCTCCGCTTCCTCGAGCAGTTCTGAGCTGTTGCACTGATCTGGTGCACTGCTGATCGGCTGCTCTGACCTGTTGCAGCAGCTGCTCGGGCGGTTATGCGGGCGACTGCACCTTATGAACGGGGTCCGTCAGCGACCGGACGGCGCCCATAAACTCGGTTTGCCACTTGCCTGCGATCGGTGCCCCGGGTCGGACTGATCGTCAACGACGGCAAGGACCTGGCCATCACCACGGCCAACGCCATCGAAGAGCGCCTCCAGAACGGAGGCTTCGAGGTGGTGCGGGTGAGCAGTTCCGGCGGCATGGTGGGGTTCGCCAACCCGGACCAGCACCTGCGCAGCCTCGGCTACGCGGCCTGCGTTCCGCCCCTGTTCAACGCGGACATGGAGCTGGCGGTGGTGCTTGGAGGCGATGGCACCGTGCTCTCAGCGGCGCGCCAGACCGCACCGATCGGCGTGCCGATCCTGACGATCAACACGGGCCACCTCGGCTTCCTGGCCGAGGCCTACCTCAAGGACCTCGATGCCGTGCTCGAGCAGGTGATCGAACACCGCTGGACGGTGGAGGAGCGCACCCTGCTGGTGGTGAGTGTGATGCGCGGCGAACAGCGGCGCTGGGAGGTGCTCTGCCTCAACGAGATGGCCCTGCACCGCGAACCGCTCACCAGCATGTGCCACTTCGAGATCGCGATCGGCCGCCATGCGCCGGTGGACATCGCCGCCGATGGCGTGATCCTCTCCTCACCCACCGGCTCCACGGCCTATGCGCTCAGCGCCGGTGGCCCCGTGATCACGCCGGACTGCCCGGTGCTACAGCTGACGCCGATCGCGCCCCACTCCCTGGCCTCCCGTGCCCTGGTGTTCAACGATCGGGAGCCGGTGACCGTGTTTCCAGCCACACCGGAGCGCCTGATGATGGTGGTGGATGGCAGCGCCGGCTGCTACGTGTGGCCGGAAGATCGCGTGCTGATCCGTCGCAGCGACCATCCGGTGCGCTTCGTGCGGCTGGCTGACCACGAGTTCTTCCAGGTGTTGCGCAACAAGCTGGGCTGGGGTTTACCCCACGTGGCCAAGCCGGGGTCGGCACCGGAGCAGGGACGATGAGCGCCGCCGTGCTGCTGCTGGGTCCTGAAGCGGTGGCCCTGGCGGAGCGGCTGGCGGCCTCGGGCTATCAGCCCCTCACCGCCCTGGATCACGACTCCATCGTGGAGGCGGCCCTGCTCTCCTCCGATCAGGCCGTCCAGATCCAGGAGCTGCGGCGCCGCTGGGGTCCGATCCCGGTGTTGCTGGATATCGCCACGGATTCGGTGGAGGGCCGCTCTCGCTGCCTCACCGCCGGGGCCGACGACTACTGGCTCTCCAGCAGTCCACCCAGTGATCTGCTCACCCGCCTGCGGCTTCATCTGCAGCTGGCCGCCCGGAGCACGGCGCCCTTGCCGGTGCTGCAGGTGGCCGACCTGCGGGTCAACCCCAGCGGCCGCCAGGTGAAACGCGGCAACCGGTCCGTTGCCCTCACGGCGCGGGAATACCAGCTGCTGCTGCTGCTGCTGCGCCATGCCGGCGAGGTGGTGAGCCGCGAGCAGATCCTGCGGGAGGTCTGGGACGACCAGCAGGCCACGGCCAGCAACGTGATTGAGGTGTACGTGCGCTACCTGCGCCAGAAACTGGAAGAGGGTGGCGAGCGGCGCCTGATCCACACCGTGCGGGGCCGTGGCTACTGTCTCGCCGAGCGCCTGCCGCCGCTGGAGGGCCGTGGATGAGCACCCTCCCTGGACACGGCCTTCGTGAACACTACCTTCGCGAACACTGTCTTCGTGAACACTGCCTTCGTGAACACCGCCTTCGTAAACACTCCATGGATGGACAGGCCCTTCGTGGACTGCGCCTGCTCGGACTGACAGTGCTTGTGCTGGCCGCGGGGTGGGCCCATGCCGCCACTGATCTCCCAGCTCCTGATCCCCCAGCCACCCATGCCCCTGCAACGGATTCCTCCCCCAAGGCTCCGCCGCAGTTTCTGCCGATCGAGGCTCGCTGGTGCCTGGAGGCCGATCGCTGCATCGACCTGGAGGTGGCTGATGCTCCCCGGGAGCAGACCCTGGGCCTGCAGCAGCGCCCGCCGTTGCCGCCGCTGCGTGGCATGTGGTTCCCCTACGACCCGCCGGCCCTGGCCCGTTTCTGGATGCACCACACCCCCGAACCGCTGGACATGCTGTTCGTGCGTGATGGCCAGGTGATCGCGATCGAACCCAAGACGCAACCCTGCCCGCGTCTTCCCTGCCGGAGCTATGGCCCCGACCAGGCGGTGGACGGGGTGATCGAGCTGGCGGCGGGCCAGGCGGCAGCGCAGGCGATCGTGATCGGGACCCGCGTCCAGCTGGAGCGCCTGCCCTCTGGGCCTTCTTTGGCTCCCTAGTCGCCCTCCGTTGCACCAATCAGCTGGCCCCAACCCCTCCAGGCCCGTTTTCGGCCTGAATCGCTACCGTTCCGCCTCGGTCTCGGCTGTCCCCCGGGCCATCTGATCGCATGGAAGCCTTCCGGCTTCTGGAACTGCTGATTCTCCTGGCCGTGCTGGCCGGACTGGTGGGCTTGCTGCTGCGGTGCAACCTCTTCCTCAAGGTTCTCGCCATGGATGTGATGGGCAGTGCCGTGGTGGCGCTGTTTGTGCTGCTGGCAGCCCGCTCGGGCCTGCGCAGTCCCATCCTCGGACGAACGCCGGATGGGGCCATCCAGGCGGTGGGGGCGTCGGCCTGGGCCGATCCGATCCCACAGGCGGTGATTCTCACGGCCATCGTGATCGGCCTGTCGATCCAGGCCCTCCTGCTGGTGGTGATCTCGCGTCTCTCCCTCCGTGATCCCTGCCTCGATCTGGCCAGCTTCGACGTCAGGGAGACACGGTGATCGCTGCCCTTTCCCCGGAGACGATCCTGACGGCATGGCTGCTGCTGCCGTTCCTGGCGGCTTTCCTGGCCGCCCTGCTGCCGGCGCTGGCTCGCTGGCTGGCCCTGGGCTGTGTGCTGGCCACTGCCGCCATCGCCGCGGCGATTGGGCTGCAGGCCATGCCGGCCACGCTCCTGCTGCTCGGCCCTGATGGGGTCGCGCTGGCGCCCGATGCCCTGGCCGTTCCCTTCCTGCTGCTCAACGCCCTGGTCTGTGGCGCCGTGCTGCTGGATGGCTGGCAACGGCCGACCGCAGGGCCGTTTCTGCTGCTGCTGATGGTGCTGCAGGGCGGCCTCAATTCAGCGTTCGTCAGCGTCGATCTGATCAGCCTCTATGTCTGCCTGGAGGTGGTGGGGGTCAGTGCCTTCCTCCTCGTGCTCTCCAGCCGATCGGACCGTTGCCTCTGGGTGGGGCTTCGCTATCTGCTGATCGGCAACACGGTGATGACCCTGTATCTGATCGGTGCCGCGGTGATCTATCTCCAGCAGGGCAGCTTCCGCTTCGAAGCGGTGGCCCTCACCAGCGGTGGTGGTGCACTCGCCCTGCTGCTGGTGGGCCTGTTCACCAAATCCGGTCTGTTCCTCTCCGGCCTGTGGCTGCCGCGCACCCATGCCGAGTCGCCGGCGGAGGTGTCTGCCCTGCTCTCCGGCGTGGTGGTCGCTGGCGGCCTTTGTCCCCTGGTGCGCCTGATCGATGGCATGCCATCTCTTTCGGCCGTGATGGTCCCGATCGGCCTGGCCAGTGCGGCCCTCGGCATCCTGTTCGCGCTGGTGGAGACCGATGCCAAGCGCCTGCTGGCCTGGAGCACCCTCTCCCAGGTGGGCTTTGTGGTTCTGGTGCCGGCAGCGGCTGGTCTCTATGCCCTGGCCCATGGGTTGGCCAAGGCCGCTCTCTTCCTGGTGGCGCGACGTTTCCCCAGCCGCCAGCTGCTGGGTTGGACCAGCCGGCCCCTGCCGGCGGCCGTCGCCTGGCCCCTGTGGATCGCGTCCCTCTCGATCGTGGGGGCGCCGCCCTTGCTCGGCTACCTCGCCAAGCAACAACTGGATGAGGCGATTGCCGGGCCAACGGCCCTGGTCACCACGGTGCTGATGGTGGGCACAGCTGCGGTGTACGCCCGCCTCTGGGGAACCTCCATCTCGGTCGCGCTTGCCAAGGATCCGGCCGGATCAGGCGCCGCTTCCGAGCAAGCCCCACTGGAGGCCTCCTGGTCTGCCGGAGTGGTTCTGTTGCTGGCGGCCTTGCTGCTGTTGACCGTGCTGCTGCCCATCGCTGGGTGGGGAGGGACGGCCTCCTGGGTTGGTGCGACAGCCTCGATGGCTGAACTGGCAAGCTCGATCCTCAAGGCTGCCGCCAAGACCGCCCTGGTTCTGCTCGCGGCCCTGGTCGTCCACCGCACCCTGGAGCCTCTGCGCCGACTGGGCCAGCTGAGGCTGCCAGACCTGGAACGTTTCCAGGATCTTGTCGGCAGCGTCGGGATCGTCGGAGCCTCCCTGATGGTGGCGCTGCAGCCATGAGGAGACTCCTGCCCCTGCTGTTAAGCACCAGCTTCCGGCTGCTGCTCTGGTGCCTGCTCACCGCCGATCTCAGTCGTCTCAATCTGCTGATCGGTGTGGCCGTGGCCCTGGCACTACCGAGGGCCCGCTCCCGTCCGCTGCCCCTGCGCGAATTGCTGCGCGCCCTCTGGCTCAGCCTGGTGGCCGTCCCCCGGGCCTATGGCGAGGCCCTGAGGCTGATGGTGGCCTCCGATCTGGAGGAGCGCATGGTCCGGGAACCGGTGACGGATCGAACCATCCCGCTGCTGATGTTCCTGGATGTGTTCCGCATCACCCTCACGCCGTTCACGATCGCCCTGGGGCTGGAGCCCGATGGCCAGCATTACCGCGTCCATGCCTTGCTTCCCCGGCGGCAGACGCTCAGGCCACCAGCCGAGGAGACCCCATGACCGTGCTGCTCTGGGGGATGGTGCTGGCCCTGGTGATTCCGATTGCCGTTGCCTGCCGCCAGCAGGATGTCTGGCACCGGCTGGCCGCCTTCTCGAGCATCGCCTCGAAGGTTGCCCTGATCATCCTCGTCGTCTCGGTGGTGCGCAGCGACTGGATGCTCGGCCTGGTGGGGGTGATTGTGCTGAGCGCCGGCAATGCCGGCATGCTGCTGCTCGCCAATCTGTTGCGGGAGGAGCGGTGATGGGCCTGGCTGCCATCAGTGAAACCGCCAGCCTGCTGCTGCTTGGCATCGGCCTGGTGTTCTGGTTCTGGGGGACCTGGCCCCTGCTGGAGACATCCAGCTATGCCCGCAAGCTCCATGCCCTTTCCGTGGCCGACACCCTCGGCTCGGCCCTGATGCTGCTGGGTCTGCTGCTGCGCATCCCGCGGCAGTGGCCGCTGCTCACCCTGGGGCTGCTGGCGCTGATGCTGTGGAACACGATTTTCGGCTACGTGCTGGCAACCTGTTCGCAGCCGCGCAGAAGGCCTACGGGCCTCTCCCGCAACCCGCAGGAGGAACCGCGATGAACCAGGTCTTCACCCTGGCCAGCGATCTCGACCTGCTGCTGCCGATCACGGCCCTGCTGCCACTCACCGCCGTCCTGCTGGTGAGCCAGTCCAACCCCTACCAGACCCTTGTGCTGCGCGGAATCCTGGGATCCGTGGCCACGCTGCTCTATGCCCTGCTCGGGGCTCCCGATGTCGCCCTGACCGAGGCTCTGGTGGGCACCTTGCTCTCGACAACGCTCTACGCCGTGGCCCTGCGTTCCTCGATGGCGCTGCTGCTGTCCGTGCCCGAGGGCGAGCCCCTGGGGGAGGAGCGGATCCAGCTGTTGCGCACCTGGCTGGAGCCCCTGCACCTTCGTCTTCGCCTGCTCTCCAGGGCTGAGGCCAGCGCCAGCGGACCCCTGCCCTGCCACGGCCGCATCGAGCAGGGGCAACGGCTGGTGCTCGTCAACCCCCAGCTGGCGGAGAAGTTGCGGGCTCTGGAGGGCTTCCATCGCTGGCAGGACGACGGCGGTGAGCTGGTGCTGGAGCCGCGGCCATGACCTGGCTCTACCTGCTGGCGGCGATCGCGCTCTGCCTGGCGCCCCTGAGCTCGCCCCTGCCCGTGGCCGAGTCGGTGAGTTCCCTGCTGGCCGGCATCGCCTCCCAGACCGGCATTCCCAACCTCGTGTCGGGCGTGATTCTCCACACCCGCCTCTACGACACGGTCGCCGAAGTGGTGGTGTTCACCCTGGCCTCACTGGGCGTTCGCTTTGTGCTTGCCGGCGAGGTCGCCGCAACGCGGGTCCGCTCCCTCGACGATCCACCCTCGGTGACGCTCTGCCGCCTGGGCGCGACAATCTCAGCCTTGATCGGGGTGGAACTCGCCCTGCGGGGCCATCTCTCCCCCGGGGGAGGCTTCGCCGCCGGGGTCGCCGGCGGCACCGCGATCGGGTTGCTGCTGATCAGTGGATCCGCCGCTGCCTTTGATCGTCTCTACAAGCGCTACCGGGCCGATCTGTGGGAAAAGGGCGCCGTGATCGCCTTCGTGCTGCTGGCGTTCCTGGCCCTGGATGGTCTCGAGCCGCCGCAGGGGGCCTTCGGCAGCCTCGCAAGTGGAGGATTGATTCCCCTGCTCAACATCCTGGTTGCCCTCAAGGTGACCCTGGGCTCCTGGGCGATGGTGCAGCTCTTCGTGCGTTACCGCGGATTGCTCTGAGGGGCTGGCTTGGTTCCGCTCAGCACCAGTATTGGATTGAGCGGCGCCAGGCGGGTGCCCTCGGCCAACGGAGCGCCGCGCCAGGCCTGATGCTGGCTGACGCTTAGGCAGAAACCGGCCTGCTCCAGCCGGGGCCGCAGGTCCGCCAGGGCTTCCAGAGTCGCCAGGGGAATCACCACCCTGCCGCCGGGGCGCAGGCGCCGCATCACAGCCTCGAGGATCGGGCCCCGATCCCTGCCGCCGCCGCCGATCAGCACCCGATCGGGGTCGGGCAGCTGCTCCAGCACTGCTGGTGCCCGGCCTTCGAGGATGGCGGCCGGTCGGACGCCCAGCCGTGCCGCGTTGGCTTCGATCAGGGCGCTGGATCCACCTCGGCTCTCCACAGCCCAGAGCTGCAGGGCCGGCCGCAGCCGCAGCGCCTCCAGGCCGATCGTGCCCACCCCCGCCCCCAGGTCCCAGAGCACACCACTGGGCGGTAATTCAAGGTCCGCCAGCAGCTGGATGCGCACCTCCCGCTTGGTCATCAGGCCGGGGCGGTCGGCGTGCTGCAGCCAGAGCCCATCGGCCAGCCCGAACAGGGTCAGGGCCAGCGGATCCGTCGGCAGCGGCGCCTCCGCCAGCAACACCACCAGATGGAGCGGATCGAGATCCGCCGGCAGGGCCGCGGCAGGCGCCAACCGCTGCACCCGCTCGGCTGGATGCCCAAGCCGTTCGCAGAGCCAAAAGCCATAGGCCGCCTCCAGACCCGAGGCCCGCACCAGGCTGCGCACCTCAGCCGCTCCACCGCGGGCCGGATCGGTGAGCACCGCCAGGGCGGCAGGGCGCTTCTGCAGCGCCGCCGCCAGCGGCTCAGGATCGCGGCCATGCAGGCTGATCCAGCTGGCGTCCTGCCAGGGGCGGCCGAGGCGGGCGAAGGCCAGCTGCAGGGAGCTGGGGGCGGGATGGAAGCGCAGCTGCTCCGGGCTGAAGTGCTGCAGCAGGATCCGGCCGATGCCGAACCAGAGGGGATCGCCGCTGGCCAGCAGCACCGCCGGCCGGCCAGTCGCCAAGGCCTGCTCAATGGGGCGATGGATCTGCTCCGGTCTGTCGCTGGCCAGGAGCTCGGGGCATTCCAAGCCCGCAGGCACCCGGCCGGCTGCCTGCTCCTGTTGCCACCAGGGGGCCAGCTCCCCCAGCAACCGCGCCGGGGCCAGCACCAGCCTGGCGCCCCGCACCAGCGCCAGGCTTCGGGGCGGCAAACCGCTGACACCAGCGGCGTCAGTGCCGATCACGTCCAACACTCCCTGCTGTATCCCTGCCGGCACGCTGCGCTCGTTCGCTTCCTGCTCGCTGCCCAGGCTGCCCGTTGCAATTGAAGCCATGATGCTCACGCAACCAGGGCTCCGGGCCACGGTGCGGCCGATCTGCCCCCAGGAAAATGGTGTCCAGGGACAGCTCGGGGGACGCGAGCCTGCGGGACGGCTCTCCTGCAGAGCGGTTGAATCCCAGGGCCGCTGCAGACTGGAACCAACGATGGCTGAGGAGGTCGGTGCAGATGCCACCAAAGGTGCTGCCATGAACCTCAGCCCTGGGGCTCTCCCTCACCACGGCGCCGCCAGCCGGCGCCTGCTCTGGATGTTCTCCCTGGCGATCACCGCGGTGTTCGTCGCGGCCCTGGTCCTGCCGGAAGAGTTTCCCCTTCTGCCGTACTACTTCCTGCCGGTGGTTCTCGCGGCAGGCTTTGTTACCCCCCGGCAGATGGTGCCCCTGATCACGCAGGCCTGCGTGATGGCGATCCTCTCGGGCCTACACCGAGGCTTCTTCCCCTCGGGCCATTTCATCAGCTCCTTGATCGGGCTGGGTGCACTGTCGGCGCTGGCGTTATACCTCTGCGCCCTGCGCTGCCGGGAACTGGAGAAGCGCCGCCGCAGCGAGCTGATCTTGAAGCTGACGCTGGAGAACGCAGCAGCCGGCGTGGCCCTGGCGGATGCCAGCGGCCGGCTGTTCCAGGTGAATCCTGCGTTCTGCGAGATCCTCGGCCGCAACGCCCTAACCCTCTGCGCCCTGTCCTGGGAGGACATCACCCACCCGGACGACCTCGAGCAGGAGCGTGGCCTCCTGGAGGAGATGCGCGCCAACCTGCGCTCCAACTATCGGATCAAGAAGCGCTATCTCCGCGCAGATGGCGCAGCGATCTGGATCGACGCGCATGTGTCCTGCTCCCGGCTGCCCAGCGGGGAGGTGGATTTCTTCATCGGCCAGCTCATCGACATCACGGCCCAGAAGCAAGCCGAGCAGGCCCTGGCCAGCTCCGAGGAGCTGTTCCGCCTGAGTGCGGAGGAATCTTCGGTGGGCCTGGCCTTCTGTGCCCCAGGGAGTGGGCGCTTTCTGCTCACCAATCAGGAGTTCTGTTCCGAGATCGGGTGTGATCCCGTCTCCTTGCAGAACGTAACCCTGCCGGAGTTTCTGGCCTCGTACCTTCCGGAGGAGGCCGAAACGACCGCCCTGCGGGGCCCAGCCGCTGGGGAGGCCAGCGGGGCCGCCATGCTGGCGGCGCTGCTGCAGGGCGAACTCGAGCATCACCGCCTGCATCTGCGGCTGCGCCGGGGCGAGCGCTTTTCAGGCTGGGCCAGCCTGAGGCTCAGCAACGTGAGGGATACCTCCGGGGTGGTGCGGCACGTGCTCGTGGAACTGATCGACATCTCCGAAATCGTGGCCAAGAGCGATTACCTCCAGGCTGCGGCAGAAGCGGGCGTGGTGGGTATCTGGGACTGGGATCCCGTGCACGACGTGCTCACCTGGGATCCGGTGATGTACCAGCTCTACGGACGCCGCCGGGATCAGTTCGCCGGGGCTTACGAGGCCTGGGCCGCCGCCGTTCACCCCGACGACCGCGCCTACGCCGAGGCGGAAATCCAGGCGGGCCTGCGGGGAGAGCGGGAGTATGCGCCCCGTTTCCGGGTGGTGTGGCCCGATGGCTCGATTCGCCATCTCCAGGCGGCCTCCCACACCAGCTTCGACGGCCAGGGCCGCCCGGTGCGCATGCTCGGCGTGAACTACGACGTGACCGAGCTGGTGAACACCCAGCAGAGACTCGAAGGCGAACAGCAGCGGCTGCGCACCACCCTCGATTCCCTGCTGGATCCGCACGTGATGCTCGAGCCGATCAGGGATGGGGAAGGACGCCTCGAGGATCTGCGCGTGGTCCACGCCAACCCCGCCGCCGCCGTCTACAACCGCATGGCTCCGGAGGAGATGGTGGGCGCTTCGCTGCTCAGCCTGTGGCCCGGCCATGGGAGCAATGGCCTGTTGGAGAGTTATTGGAAGGTGCTGAGCACAGGAGAGTCCCTGTCGCTCGACAACTTCCTCTACCGCCACCATGAACGGCTGGGGGGCGACCGCCATGTGGACATCCGCGCCGTGAAGGTGGGCGAGGTGCTCAGCCTTACCTGGCGGGATGTGACGGAGCGGGCCCTGGCCCAGCAGCGCCTGGCGGCCTCGGAGCAGCGGTTCCGCCTCCTGGCCGAAAACGTGTCCGATGTGGTGCTGCACTGCGCCAGCGATGGCACCGTGCTGTGGGTGTCGCCCTCCCTGCTGGCGGTGCTCGGCTGGCCGAGCCATGCCTGGGTGGGGCGGCGGCTGCAGGAGGTGCTGCCCAGCCTCGATCCGGAGCGGCGGCCGCTGATCGGGCCCCCTACCCCAGGGCAGGGGCGAGCGCAGGTGAGCCGCGAGCGCATCTGCGCCCAGGACGGGACTCCCCACTGGATCGAGTGCCGCTGGAGCCCGTTTCACGGCGCCAGCGGCGCCGAGGAGGGGTGGGTGTGCAGCTTCCACCTGATCGATACGGAGCTGGCGGCCGAGCGAGAACTGGAACGCCGCGCCTCCACCGACAGCCTCACCGCCCTGCTCAACCGCGACGAGGTGTTCAGCCAGATCCGACGGCTCACGCAGAGCAACCAGCGCCTGGGCAGGGAGCTGGCGGTGCTGTTCTGCGATCTCGATCACTTCAAGCATGTGAACGACAGCTACGGCCACCAGGCCGGCGATGCGGTGCTGCGGGCGATGGCGGAGCGGGTGCGCTCCTGTCTGCGCGCTTCGGATGTGGCGGCCCGGATCGGCGGCGATGAGCTGCTGGTGGTGCTGCCCGGCCTGCAGCGCTTCGAGGATGCGATCGACATCGCCGAGAAGCTGCGCCAGCGGGCGCGCGAACCCGTGCCGCTCCCGGGCGGGGAGGAGGCGCACATCACCGTGAGCGTGGGCGTGGCCCTGGCCCAGCCCGATGAATCCATCGACGACCTGATCGCCCGGGCGGATGGCGCCATGTTCTCCGCCAAGCAGAAGGGGCGGGATCAGGTGATGGCGATCGGAATCCGGCCTGCCGGCCGGTGATCTCCAGGGCCGAGATCGTCGCCGTTGGCATCACGGCCAGCGCTCACCGGTCTGGTCATGGCGCGCAACAGCATCCAGTTCCCAAAATGCCTGTCGCTACTTGAGTTCCAGCGGCTTTACGGCACCGAGCAGCAAGGTGAGGCTGCTCTGGAGAAGGCGCGCTGGCCCGATGGCTTTCGATGTCCGCGTTGCGCAGCGCAGGGGGACGGCCTGATCGAAGGCAGGCGTCACAAGCGATATCAGTGCCGCCGCTGCAGGCATCGGGCCACGCTCACGGCCGGCACGATCATGCAGGCTCCTGCCTCCTGCCTCGATCTCACCATTCCTGCCTGTTGAATTGTTCAGCCTCGGGCTTACGGCCCACAGCAGGGCTTGCCACGGCCCGTGCTGGCCATGATGCTCACGTCCGTTCCCTCAGGAGTCCGTCGGCCGCTCCGCCATGCATGACCGCCGCCAGCGCATCCACGATCTGGTGCTCGCCCTGCTGGCCCAGCAGGGCGACCTGGAGCTGCTCTCCGGCGACGGTGCCGGCCTGCCCAATGGCGATGCCGGCACCTGGATCGAGCGCAACCGCCGGGTGGTGCAGCGCTATCAGGCCCTGGTGCGCTCCGCCGTCACCCTCGATGCCCTGGTGGACCAGGAAGTGAATGGGGGCTTCCCGGCGCCGACACCGCAGGAGCGGCAGCCGTGATCAATCGGGACAACCCAGCTCTGACAAGCTGGGGGCATCCATAGAACCTGCATGGCGCGTTTTGGCCTGTCCGCCCTGACATCGCTGCTGCGGGACGCCGGATCCCGTCCGGCTGAAGGGTCCCGCCGCAGCGCCGGCACGGCCTGGAAGCCTCCGGTGGCCAGCTGGTCGCGACCCTTCGGTCTGGGTTGGCAGGCGCCCTACACCGTGCGCTACGCCAGCAACCTCGACGACGGCCCCAACCACGGCATGCCCCTGGGGGGATTCGGAGCCGGCTGCATCGGCCGCGGCCCGGATGGCAGCGTCAACCTCTGGCACCTGGACGGCGGCGAGCACTGGTTCGGCACCCTGCCGGACTGCCAGTTCGCCCTGTTCGAGAGCGATGGCAGCAGCAGCCGCGCCCATGCCCTGGCGGTGAAGCCACCGCTGGACGCCTCCCGGCCCGAGGCGGGCGAGCCCCTGACCAGCTGGAGCTGGTACCCCGCCAGCACCGCCGAGACCACCACCGGCACCTACGCCGCCCGCTACCCACTCAGCGCCACCCACTACAGCGGTGTGTTCGCCGCAGAGCTGAGCTGCGAGGCCTTCAGCCCGATCCTGCCGGGCGACTACCAGCGCAGCAGCTATCCGGTGGCGGTGTTCGTGTGGACACTTCACAACCCCACCGACCGCCCCCTGGACCTGTCGTTGCTGCTGAGCTGGCGCAACACCGTGGGCTGGTTCCGCAACACCGATCCCACAGCAGCAGTCAAGTTCCGCGACGACGGCAGCCCCGAGCACAACTACGTGCCCGCCATCGGCCACAGCCGCGGCCAGCGCAACCGCTGGATCGATCAGCCGGGCCTGCAGGGAATCCTGCTGGAAGGAGAGCGCAGCGAGCCAATCGCCGAAGGGGAAGGGCAGTGGTGCCTGGCCGTGCCCGATGCGGCAGCCCTGGCGGAAGGCGGTGTATCCGGGGCACGCATCCAGCGCTGCAGCCGCTGGAACCCGGCCGGCAGTGGCGCCGAACTCTGGGAGCCCTTCGCCCGCGATGGCTCCATCCCCGATGGCAACAACGACCGCCGCAGCGCGGAGAACGATCCCGCCAGCGCCGCCCTGGCGGTGCAGTTGCGGCTGGAGCCTGGCGCCACGGTCGAGATCCCGGTGGTGATCAGCTGGGACCTGCCGGTCACGGCCTTCGCCAGCGGCACGGCCGCCCTGCGCCGCTACACCGATGTCTTCGGTGCGGGGGGAAACAATGCCGCCGCCATCGCCGCAGAAGCCCTGCGGGACTGGCGAGGCTGGCTGGAGCGGATCGACGCCTGGCAGCAGCCCGTGCTGGAGCGCACCGACCTGCCGGAGCCGCTGCGCATGGCCCTGTTCAACGAGCTCTATGACCTGGCCAGCGGCGGCAGCCTCTGGACCGCCGCCAGCCCCGCCGATCCTGTGGGCCGCTTCGGGGTGCTGGAGTGCCTCGACTACGCCTGGTACGAGAGCCTCGACGTGCGGCTCTACGGCTCCTTTGCCCTGCTGCAGCTCTGGCCGGAACTGGACAAGAGCGTGCTGCGCAGCTTCGCCCGTGCCATCCCGGCCACCGACCCCACACCGCGGCCGATCGGCTGGTATTTCACCCAGGGGCGGGGCCGCGTCGAGGCCGCCCGCAAGGTGGCTGGCGCCACACCCCATGACCTCGGGGCCCCCAACGAACGGCCCTGGGACGCCACCAACTACACCGCTTATCAAGACTGCAATCTCTGGAAGGATCTGGCCAGCGATTTCGTGCTGCAGGTCTGGCGCACGTTCCGGCTCGCGCCGACCGGAGAAGACCTGCGCTTCCTGGCGGACTGCTGGCCGGCGGCCGTCGAAGCGCTGCGCTACCTCAAGACCTTCGACGCCAACGACGACGGCCTGCCCGACAACGGCGGCGCGCCGGATCAGACCTTCGACGACTGGCCGCTGCAGGGTGTGAGCGCCTACTGCGGCGCCCTCTGGATCGCGGCCCTGGAAGCGGCCCTGGCGATGGGCCAGCGCCTCCAGCTGGAGCTGGGTCTCGACACCGCGGAGGAGCAACGGCAGTTCAGCGGCTGGCTGGAGCAGTCACGCGCCAATTTCGACCGGTTGCTCTGGAACGGTGAGTACTACGCCATTGATGCCGGCAGCGGCACCCCCGTGGTGATGGCCGACCAGCTCTGCGGCGATTTCTACGCCCGCCTGCTCGGGTTGCCCGCCGTGGTGGCCGACGATCGGGCCCGCTCCGCCCTCAAGGCGGTGAAGGAGGCCTGCTTCGAGGGGTTCAGGGGTGGCAGCCTCGGTGTGGCCAATGGCCTGCGCCGCGACGGCACGCCGCTCGATCCCAATGGCACCCACCCGCTGGAGGTATGGACGGGCATCAACTTCGGCCTGGCCGCCTATTACCGGCTGATGGGCGACAGCAGCACCGCCTTTGCGATCACCGGCGCCGTGGTGCAGCAGGTGTATGGGGGCGGCCTGCAGTTCCGCACCCCCGAGGCGATCACGGCGGTGAACACCTTCCGCGCCTGCCACTACCTCCGGGCCATGGCGATCTGGGCCCTGTGGGCCACCCACACGAACTGGCAGGCGATTCCCGGCGCGGCGGAGCAAGCCCCCTGGCCGTTGAACAAGGAGCAGCCAGCTTGAGCGCTTCTCTGTCCGCGATCGCCAGGCAGCCCCGCCTTTTCAAACTCAAAAGGTGCTGGGCAGATCGGTGCTGGGCCCGTCCGCTCCAGCCTGGCCTTGCCCTGATCCTGGGGCTGCTCTGCTGGCTGGGCTGGCCAGCGCTGGCGATGGCCCAGCTGCATGCCCATCCCGATCAGAACGGCATCCCGGTGGTGCGCAGCCTCGAGAGCCTGCGGGACCTCGACGGTCAGAGCTGGCAGGTGGTGGCCTACCGCCAGGGTCCGGTCGGTGGCCCCTTGATCCTGCGCCTGGTGGGATACCCGGGCAAGGTGAGGCTCGACCACCCCACCAGCCTGCAGGTGGTCAGCGGCCGCCTCAGCTGGCAACTGACGGATGTGACCCTGGCCAGCAGCGCCCTGGCCGGCGATGGACGGGCCGCGGCCGCTGAATTTGATCTGGAGCCCCTGCTTGCCGATCTGCAGCAGAACCGGCCGCTGCGGCTGCAGTTGAGGGGAGTGTTCACCGAATTGCCGGTGCCCCCTTACGTGGTGGCGGAGTGGCGCAGCCTCAGCGACGCCGCGGAGCCAGCGTGAGCCTGCCAACCTCGCCTCTGCCGAGCCCACGGTCGGGCTCCGGCTTCTGCTCGTCGTCCAGCCACTGGAACGGCTGGATGGAACGGGCCCTGCAGCTCGCTGCCCTCGGAGCCGGCCGCACCAGCCCCAATCCGATGGTGGGGGCCCTGGTGCTGGATCGCAGCGGCCAGCTCGTGGGCGAAGGCTTCCATGCCGCTGCCGGCGAATCCCACGCCGAAGTGGGTGCGCTGGTGCAGGCCGGTGAGCGGGCCCGCGGCGGCACCCTGATCGTGACCCTGGAACCGTGCTGCCATCAGGGCCGCACCCCCCCCTGCAGTCAGGCGGTGATCCGCGCCGGCCTGGCGCGGGTGGTGGTGGCCATGGCCGATCCCGATCCCCGGGTGGCCGGCCGTGGCATTGCCCAGCTGCGCACAGCGGGCCTGGAGGTGATCGTGGGCGTGGCGGAAGCGGCGGCCGTGCGCCTCAACCGCGCCTTTCTGCATCGGGTCCAGACCGGTCGCCCCCTGGGCATCCTCAAGTGGGCCATGGGCGTCGATGGCCGCACGGCGCTTGCCAATGGCGCCAGCCAGTGGATCAGCGGCAGTGCGTCACGGGACTGGGTACATCGCTTGCGGGCCAGCTGCGATGCGGTGATCGTCGGCGGCGGCACGGTCCGAGCCGATAACCCCCTGCTCACCAGCCGGGGGCGGCGCTCGCCGGAGCCGCTGCGGGTGGTGCTGAGCCGCAGCCTGACCCTGCCGGAGAAGGCCCGCCTCTGGGACCAGGATGACGCCCCAACCCTGGTGGCCCACGGGTACGAGGCCCAGCCGCGGCGGCGCTTCCAACTGGATCGCCGCGGCGTGGAACGGCTGGTGCTGAGCCGCTGCGAACCCACCGAGCTGCTGGAGGCCCTGGCCCGGCGCGGCTGCAACCAGGTGCTGTGGGAATGCGGCCCCGCCCTGGCCGCGGCGGCCCTGCGGGCCGGGAGCGTGCAGGAGATCGTGGCGGTGATCGCACCGAAACCGATGGGGGGCCTGGCCGCCCGCACCCCCCTGGACGATCTCGGCTTCACGGCGATGGACCAGGTGGCCGCCTGGACGGCCAGGCCGCCGTCAGTGCTGGAAACCGACCTGCTCTGGCGTCTGGAGGTCCATGGTTCGTGATCTCGCTGCCCTTTGACCTTGGCCTCCTGTTGAGCGGCCTGCTGCTGGCCCTGGTCACCTGGATCGGGATCGAACAGCTGGCCGGGCTGGCCCGACCGAACGGCCTGGCGCGTCGGCTGCTGCTGCGGGCACGCCTCAGTGTCAGCGTCACGATCGGGCTGGGCACCCTGATCTGGTGGGGGTTCCTGCGATTCGGCTGGGATCTCAGCCGCAACGGCAGCGAGGTGCGCCAGGTGGTGCTGATCCTCGGGCTGGTCTGGACGGTGCTGCGCTGCAAGGGCACCCTGCTGGCCCATGCCGGCGAGAACCTGGAGTGGTTGCAGCAGTGCAGCCAGTCAGACCGCAACTTTCTTCAGGACCTGCTCAACAAGCTGATCACGGCAACGTTGCTGCTGCTGGCGACGCTTGAGGTGCTGCGCCTGATGGGGGTGTCGCCCACGCTCCTGCTCACCGCCAGTGGCTTCGGTGCGGCCGCCCTCGGGTTTGGGGCCCGCACCCTGGTGGAAAACCTGCTGGGCGGGGTGATGCTCTACGTCAACCGCCCCTTCGTGATCGGCGACTTCATTCAGGTGCCGAGCCAGTCCCTGCAGGGGACGGTGAAGGTGATCGGGCTGTATTACACGCAATTGATCACACCGGATCAGCAGCCGCTCTACCTGCCCAATGCCACCTTCGCCAGCTCGGCGATCCTCAACGGCGCACGCCGCGATCACCGTCAGGTGCTGGTGATGTTCGGCATCCGCTACGACGATCAGCCCCTGCTGGAGCCGATCATCTCGGCCCTGCGCGCCGAACTGAGCCAGTGCCCGGGGGTGGAGCAGGCCCTGCCGCGGCGGGTGCATTTCGTGGGGTATGGCGAATCCAGCCTCGATCTACGGCTGGAGTGCTTCGGTGGCGGCAGTCCCGATGCCTATTACGACCTGCAGCAGGAGATCCTGCATCGGATCGGCCGGATCGTGACCAGCCAGGGCGCCGCGATGCCCTTCCCGACCAGGCTGGTGTTCCAGAACGGGAGTCCAAACGTGAGCCCTCAGGCCATAGGGGGCTGAGGGGCTCCCAGGCTGGCGGCTGAGAATCCCTTGCGATGGATCAGCTGGGGATGAAGTGACGCAGACGGCAGGCCTCGCTGGCGGTGCGGTGCTGCAGTTCCTCATCGCTGAGCTCACTCTCCTGACGTTGCTGGGCCGCGATCACGTCGCCCTCGCTGAGCTGGTAGCCCTGTTCAGCCGCCAGGGCCAGAAAATCCGCCAGGTCCAGGGGCTGATTCAACCGCTGCTGCAGGTCGGCATCGGCGCGGGCCCGGGCGAGGAAGGCATCGAGTTGATCGAGGCTCATGGGCGGCTCCGGTGGGTGACTCTGTCCTAAGCCGGCAGCGTGCCTGATCCTCAAGGGTCGTCCCGCGTCAGCGGGCGGCTCCTCTGGTCCTCGCTTTCCTGCACCGTCAGGCGGCTGATCAGGATCCCCATCACGACCGCGATGTACAGCGGCCCCACCACGATGAACAGCACAGTGAACATCTGTGCTGGTGGCGTTTTGGGAAGAATGTCGCCAAAGCCCAGGGTGCTGAGACAGACAAAGGCGTAATAGGTCAGCCGCACAAAATCGAGGTTCCACGGCACTTCCGTTGCCCCGGTGGCACTTTTGATGAGGAGCGGCTGTTGATCGCTGGCGCTGAGAAAGCTGCCAGGCTGCACGGTCTCCAGCACCGTCACCACCATGCCCGCCGTGAGCCCGAGCAGCACGTAGCCGGCCACGGCTCCCATCAACACCTTCTGGTTGATCAGCTTTTCCTCCGACAGAAAAAGGATCAGCCGCTGCAGGCTCCAGGCGATGAAGCCGGTGATCAGCAGCAGCAGGGGAAGGCCGCTGCTGCGCGCCTCCAGCGGCGTGAACGACCAGAACACCATCGACAGCAGGCACGCCAGGCCCACCAGGCGGAAGGCCAGATCGTTGCTGCGGCGGCCGCCGGGCCGCAGCGTCTCGCGCAGCTGCAGGCTGAGAATCAGCAGCAGGAGTCCGTAGAGAAGATGGGCCAGCCGGTTGAAGGGAGCCGGCAGGCTCAGGCAGGCCAGGATGAACAGGTCGAGCAGCAGCAGGTTGCGGTAGAAGCGATGCCGCCGCAGCCTGCGTCGATCCGGACTGAGATCAGTTGGACTCAGCAGATGCATGCAGCCGCCTCGGTTGCCTGCATTGTGGGGCCGCCGTTCGGTTCTCCCACCCGGCTCTCGGGGCGCCCCTGCAGCAAGGACCCTTAGTTTGGTCAGACTACGGAGGACTGACGATGGCCATCCGCCAGGACGACAAAGGTCCGAACCGGCGCTTCGGAGTGATCAATCTGGTGCTGATCGGCTTCGGTGTGCTGTTGCTGTTCAGCAACTTCCTGCCGTCGCAGGGCATGCAGCAGGTGCCGCGGGTGCCCTATTCGCTGTTCATCGACCAGGTGAACGACGACAACGTCCAGCGCGCTTACATCACCCAGGACCAGATCCGCTACGAACTCAAGAGCCCGGAGGAAGAAGGCGCCCCGTCGGTGCTGGCCACCACCCCGATCTTCGACATGGAGCTACCCCAGCGCCTTGAGCAGCACGGGGTGGAATTCGCCGCTGCTCCGCCCAAGAAACCCAATTTCTTCACCACGCTGCTGAGCTGGGTGGTGCCACCGCTGATCTTCATTCTGGTGCTTCAGTTCTTCGCCAGGAGAAGTGGCATGGGCGGTGGAGCCCAGGGAGCGCTGAGCTTCACCAAGAGCAAGGCCAAGGTCTACGTGCCCGATGAGGAATCGCGCGTCACCTTCGCCGATGTGGCTGGCGTGGACGAGGCTAAACAGGAGCTCACCGAGATCGTCGATTTCCTGAAGACCCCGGAGCGCTATGCCGCCATCGGCGCCCGCATTCCCAAGGGCGTGCTGCTGGTGGGTCCTCCCGGAACCGGCAAGACCCTGCTGTCCAAAGCGGTTGCTGGTGAAGCCGGCGTGCCCTTTTTCATCATCTCGGGTTCCGAGTTTGTTGAGTTGTTCGTCGGTGCCGGTGCGGCCCGGGTGCGCGATCTGTTCGAGGAAGCCAAGAAGAAGGCGCCCTGCATCATCTTCATCGACGAACTCGACGCCATCGGCAAGAGCCGTTCCGGGTCGATGGGTGTGGTCGGCGGCAACGACGAACGCGAACAGACCCTTAACCAGCTGCTCACCGAGATGGACGGCTTCGCCGCCCAGGACAAGCCGGTGATCGTGCTGGCGGCCACCAACCAGCCGGAAACCCTCGATGCCGCCCTGCTGAGGCCGGGCCGATTCGATCGCCAGGTGCTGGTGGATCGGCCTGATCTCTCCGGCCGCAAGATGATTCTCGACATCTACGCCAAGAAGGTGAAGTTGTCGGCCAATGTTGACCTCGACAAGATCGCCCAGGCCACCAGTGGCTTCGCCGGCGCCGACCTTGCCAACCTGGTCAACGAAGCTGCCCTGCTGGCGGCCCGCGTCTACCGCACCAGTGTGGAACAGGGCGACCTCAACGAAGCGATCGAGCGGGTGGTGGCCGGCCTGGAGAAGAAGAGCCGCGTGCTCCAGCCTGATGAAAAGAAAGTGGTGGCTTATCACGAGGTCGGGCACGCCATCGTGGGGCACCTGATGCCAGGCGGCAGCAAGGTGGCCAAGATCTCGATCGTGCCGCGTGGCATGGCAGCCCTGGGCTACACGTTGCAGCTGCCGACCGAAGAACGCTTTCTCAACTCCAAGGGCGACCTGGAGGGGCAGATCGCCACCTTGCTCGGGGGCCGCAGCGCTGAAGAGATCGTCTTCGGTGCCGTGACCACCGGTGCGGCCAATGATCTGCAGCGCGCCACCGACATTGCGGAGCAGATGGTGGGCACTTACGGCATGAGCGAAACCCTCGGCCCCCTCGCCTACGACAAACAGGGCGGCAGCCGCTTCCTCGGCGGACCCAGCAACCCCCGCCGCGTCGTCAGTGATGCCACCGCCCAGGCGATCGATAAGGAGGTGCGCACCCTGGTGGATCGGGCCCATGAACGGGCCCTGTCGATCCTGAACCACAACCGTGGGCTGCTCGATTCGATCTCCGAGAAGATCCTCGAGAAGGAGGTGATCGAAGGCGACGATCTCAAGGATCTGCTCGCTTCCAGCACCATGCCCCAGGGGGAAGAGTCGGTGAGCTGTGCGGACCAGCTCAGCCCAGCCTGAGTCCGACACCCGGAAGCGTCCTGCCCGGGAGGCTTCCGGGTCTCCGCCCTTGACGGCGGGGCCCCCGATCCCGGATAAGGGTTCTTTGAGATGGGGCGATGACCTCCCAGCTCTCCAGCCTCGCCCTCCTGCTGAGCGGCCTGCGCGGATCTGATCTCCTCTCCTCCGCTGATCTGAGCGGCGATCAGACCCTGGCGCTGCTGCAGCTGGCCGCCGAACTCAAGAGCGGTCGGCGCAGCATCGACCTGGGCGGCAAGACGCTGGGCCTGATCTTCACCAAGGCCTCCACCCGCACCCGGGTGAGCTTCACGGTGGCGATGGCGCGCCTCGGTGGGCAGACGGTCGATCTCCACCCCTCCGTCACCCAGGTGGGCCGCGGAGAGCCGGTTGCGGATACCGCCCGGGTGCTGAGCCGCTATGTGGATGCCCTGGCGATCCGCACCTTCGCCCAGCAGGAGCTGGCCGAGTACGCGCACTGGGCCTCCATCCCAGTGATCAATGCCCTCACCGACCTGGAACATCCCTGCCAGGCCCTGGCCGACTACCTCACCTTGCAGGAAGCCTTCGGCGGGATCGAGGGCTTGACCCTGGCCTACGTGGGCGACGGCAACAACGTGGCCCATTCCCTCCTGATCGCCGGAGCCTTGCTGGGAGTGAACGTGCGGGTGGGCTGTCCGGAGGGGTTTCTGCCCGATCCAGCCGTGGTGGAGCAGGCCCGTGGCCTGGCCGGCAGTCGCTGCCGCCTGGAGGTGCTGCACGATCCGGTGGCAACCGTGCGCGGTGCCCAGGCCCTCTACACCGATGTGTGGGCCTCGATGGGCCAGGAGCAGGAGCAGACGGAGCGCGAGCGGGCCTTCGCGGGCTGGTGCCTGGATGAAGCGCTCCTCTCCGAGGCGGACAGTCGGGCGATCGTGCTGCATTGCCTGCCGGCCCACCGCGGCGAAGAGATCAGTGCCGGCGTGATTGAGGGTAACGCCAGCCGGGTGTTTGATCAGGCGGAGAACCGCTTGCATGTGCAGCAGGCCCTGCTGGCGGCGGTGCTGGGGGCGTTCTGAGTTCCTCCGGGTCCAAATCCGGCCAGCCGATCACTGGACAAAAGTGGCCCCAGAGCGATACAGATGTATCAGGTGCTTGATGATTCGTGCCGTCCCCCCCTTCTCCTGTCGCTTCCACCCTGGAAACGCTCACATCGGCCCAGCGTGAGTTGTACGACTGGCTGGAGGGCTACATCGCAGCCCATCGCCACAGTCCTTCGATCCGGCAGATGATGCAGGCGATGGGCCTGCGTTCGCCGGCGCCGATCCAGAGCCGGCTGAGGCATCTGCAGCAGAAGGGCTGGATCACCTGGCAGGAGGGCCAGGCCCGCACCCTGCAGCTGCTGGGCGAGCGCCTCGAGGGAATCCCCGTGCTCGGAGCTGTTGCGGCCGGAGGGCTGGTGGAAAGCTTCGACGATGTCCAGGACCGGCTCGACATCGCGCCGCTGCTGGAAAGTCGTGGCCTGTTTGCCCTCACCGTCAACGGAGACTCGATGGTGGGCGCCCACATCGCCGATGGCGACATGGTGCTGATGGAACCGGTCAGCGATGCCACGAGGATCCTCCCCGGCACCATCGTCAGCGCCCAGGTGCCCGGCAGCGGCACCACGCTCAAGCACTTCCATCCCGATGGAACCCAGATCCGGCTGGAGGCCGCCAATCCCGCCTACGCACCGATCGTGCTGCCCGCCGACCAGGTGCTGATCCAGGGCCGCCTCGTGGCGGTGTGGCGCCAGCTCTGAGCCTGGCCAGCCGCTCGACGGAACCGATTCAGCCAGGACAGGCTGCGGTGTAAAGTCTCGAAGCGAGCAGCGGGGTCCACTGGGCCAAACGAAGTCACCAGAACTTCGTTCGTTTCTTGCAAGTATGGGGCCATAGCTCAGCTGGTAGAGCACCTGCATGGCATGCAGGGGGTCAGCGGTTCGAATCCGCTTGGCTCCATTTATTTTGATCTGCGGTTGGACTTCGCTCCAATTGGCATGATGATTCCTTAGGCAGATCAGCTGTCTGAGGGATTTTTTTTGTTCGCCGGCATTCGCACGTTCGTTTTGCCCTGTGCCGTCAGGCTGCGGAGCCTTTCCCATGAGGAACGCGTCGCAGCAGGAGCGCATCCCATGAGCTGGACGCCGCTGTTCCTGGCTGTGATCACGCTCCATCCGATGGCGATGGCAGCGGCACTGGCTGATCCCAGAGTGGTTGAACCCAGGGTGGCCTCCCCCAGGGAGGCCGAACCAGAGCCCCTACCGGCTCCGGTTCAGGCCTGGATTCAACAAGCCTCCGAGCTTCAGGCACGAGGTGCCTTTGCCGAAGCCGCAACCCTGTGGGAGCAGGTCGTGGCCGTGATGGCACAGAGCCGGGGGTCGGAGCACCCCGACACCCTGGCGGCCATCAACAACGTGGCGGCCCTGCGGGTACAGGCGGGCGAGTACGCCAAGGCCGAACCCCTCTACCAACGCGTGCTGGAGGTCAAGCAGCGGCGACTGCCCCCCCAGGATCCAAGCCTGGCCACCACCCTCAACAACCTGGCCGAGCTCTACTACCTCCAGGGGCTCTACAGCCAGGCGGAACCCCTGTTCCAGCGCGCTCTGGCGATCCGGGAACAGGCCGTCGGCCCCAACCACCCCGACACCGCCGCAGCCCTCAACAACCTGGCCGCCGTCTACGACGGCCAGGGACGCTTCCCCCAGGCCGAACGCCTCTACCGGCGCGCCCTGGCCATCCGCGAGCAGACCCTCGGACCTGAGCACCCTTCCACCGCCACCTCCCTCAACAACCTCGCAGCCCTGTTCGACAGCCAGGGGCTCTATGCCCAGGCCGAACCGCTCTACCGCCGCGCCCTGGCGATCCAGGAGCAGAGCGTGGGCCACCGCCATCCCCTCACCGCCAGCACGCTCAGCAACCTGGCCCTGATGCTGGCCAACCGGGGCAGCACTCAAGAGGCTGAACGCCTCGCCAGCCGGGCCCTGGAGATCCGGGACGCGGTGCTGGGCCCCATGCACCCCCAGACAGCCATCAGCCTCGGCAATCTGGCTCTGCTGCAGATGGAGCGCGGCGCCTACGCCACGGCTCAGGCGCTCTACGAACGGGCGCTGACCATCAACGAAACAGCCCTGGGGCCAGCGCACCCCAGCACGGCCACCGCCCTCAACAACCTGGCCCTGCTGTTCGACACCCAGGGGCTGTTCGTTCAGGCCCAACCCCTGTACGAGCGGGCGCTGGCGATCCGGGAACAGAGCCTCGGTCCCGACCACCCCGATACCGCCAATGCCCTCAACAACCTGGCCGCCCTCGCCCGCAGCCGCGGTGGCTTCGCGGAAGCGGAAACGGGCTATCGACGGGCCCTGGCGATCCGCGAGCGCAGCCTTGGTCCTGATCACCCAGACACCGCCGCCTCCGTCGCCAACCTGGCCGAACTGCTGAGCGAACAGGGCCGGAACGACGAAGCCGAACCCTTGGCCCGCCGCGCCCTCGCCATTCGGGACAAGGTCCTGGGGCCGGATCACCCGCTCACCGCCCTGGCGCTGAACAACCTGGCCGTGTTGCTCGATCGTCTCGGAGATGGAGTGCAGGCGGAGTCGCTGCATCGGCGCGCCCTGGCCATCAGGGAAACAGCCCTGGGGCCGGATCATCCCGATACCGCCAACTCCCGCAACAACCTGGCCCTGCAGCTGGCGGCACGGGGCGCCACCGCCGAGGCGATCCCACTGCTGGAGCAGGCCTTGCGGGTCCAGGAGCGGCTTCTCGGGCCGGATCACCCCAACACGGCCAGCGCCCTGATCAGCCTGGCCGTGCTGCGGGGCAACCAGGGGGGACAAGCGCAGGCCGTCGCCCTGCTGCGGCGTGGCATCAGCGGCCAGACCCTCTTCCTCCAGCGCGAACTTCCTCTCCTGCCCGAGGCCCAGCGCCAGGCCCAGATCCGCACCCTCGGCAATGCCTGGGAGGCCGCCTACTCCCAGGCCGGTCGCTCCAGCAGCGGCACGGACCTTGCCCTGTTCACCCGCCTCAACCGCCACGGGCTCCTCCAGGACATCGAACGCCGCCAGGCCCTGCTCAGCCGGGCCCCCGGCCCTCAGCGCGCCCTCACCCGGCGGATCGCCGCCCTCACCACCAGGCTGTCGACCCTCACCCTGCCGCCGCCCCGGCGGGAAGCCCTGCAGACGCAACGGCTGCAGCTCGAGCAGCAGCTCTACCGCCAGTTGCCCGCCCTCTCGCCGCAGTTGGTCGAGGCGGCCGAGGTGGCGCAGGCCCTGCCAGGCGATGGCGTTCTGATCGAGTTTCAGCGCTACCGCCCCTATGACGGACGTCAGCAGCCTGAGCACCGCTGGGGTGAGCCGCGCTACCTCGCCCTGGTGCTCCAGCCCACGGGGGCCAGATCCAGCGTCGACCTCGGCCCCGCGGCACCGATCGAGCAGCTGATCCAGCGGGCTCTCGTGGTGAGCGAGCGCGGCGTCGAGCCAGTGGAGCCCCTCTGGCAACAGTTGCTCGACACCCTGATCACCCCCCTCCAGCCCCAGTTGATGGGCCGGCGGCGCTGGTTTCTGTCGCTCGACGCCGAACTCAACCGCGTGCCCTTCGCGGCTCTGCCCGCTCCAGGCCGGCCCCAGCAACGCCTGGCCCAGGCGATCAGCTTGCGGTTGCTCACCAGCGGCCGCGACCTGCTGCCTGCCACTCGGTTATCCCCAGCGGGATCGCCAGCAGGATTGCCACCGGTCGCACCGGCACGGTCGCTGGTGCTTGCCAACCCCGATTTCGGCGGCAGCCAGCCCTGGTCTTCCCTGCCCGGCACCCTGATCGAAGGCCGGCGGATCGCCGACCAGATCGGCGCCCAGCTGCTGCTCGGAAAGGCGGCCTCCACCACCGCTCTTCAGGAGGCCAACGGGCCAAGGATTCTGCACATCGCCAGCCACGGTTTTTTTCGCAGGCCGTCAGCGGGCGGCGATCCCCTGCTCGACAGCGGCCTCGTCCTGGCCGGTGCCAACACGCGCCAGAGCGACCGCGTCGACGGCTATCTCACCGCCAAGGAGGCCGCCCAGCTTCGCCTGGATGGCACCCAGCTCGTCGTGTTGTCCGCCTGCGACAGCGGCAGCGGCAGCGTGCAGAGCGGCGAGGGCGTCTACGGACTCCAGCGCGCCCTCACCGTGGCTGGCGCCCGCTCGACGCTGCTGTCGCTCTGGAAGGTGGAGGATGCCGCCACCGCGCACTTCATGCAGCGCTACTACGAACGCCTCAAGGCTGGCCTGGCCCCGATGGACGCCCTGGTGGAGGTGCAGAACGAATTTCGCACCAGCCCCAAGTTCAGAGACTGGAGCGATCCCAGCGCCTGGGCGGCCTGGCAACTCACGGGTAACGACCAGCCCCTGCTGGGGTTGTGACCGGCACCACCTTCATGCCGATCGGTGCCAGGGCGATCAAAGCAAGCTTGATGTGCTGGATGCCGAAGGGAATTCCCACGATGGTCACAAAGCAGGCCAGGGCGGAGGTGAGGTGGCCGATCGCCAGCCACCAGCCGGCCAGCAGGAACCAGATCAGATTCCCCACCAACCCCAGCGGCCCCGTTCCGAAATCGCCCTGGCCGGTGAGCTCCCGACGACTGACGGCCTCATAGCCGAACGGCCAGAACGCGAAGTTGCCGATCACGAAGCAGGCGCGTGCCCAGGGGATCCCCACGATCGTGAGAGCGGCGACGAGGCCCGCCAGCCACCAGCCCACCCCCATCACAAAGCCGCCGAGCACAAACCAGAGGATGTTGAGAAGGAGGCTCACGGTGGGACAGGCAAGTTGCCGCTGATCGGTAGCAACACGATGGCCTCCATCCAGGGCGATGACCAGCGCGCGGGCACTTCCAGTGCTGACCCCGCCCCCCCTGGTGGGGCCGTGAGGGCGGCGCTACGACCGGCTCCCCTGCCCTGGCCGTCATGGTGTCGACGACGCGCCCGCTCCTTCCTGGCATCCCTGCGGTTCGGGTGGCCCTTGGGCTGGCCTGCCTGGGCCTGGCAGCCCTGGCCCCAGCGGCGGAGGCGGCCGGCCTGATGCGGTTGCGCCGCACCGATCGCGTCCTGCCGGGCAGTGGCGATCCCGTCTGGGCACTGCAGCTGGAGCTGCCGGGAGAACCCCTGCGGTCCTACGCGGCGCTCTCGGGACGGGCGGATCGGCAGCAGGCGGATCGCCATCGCCTCGGCAGCCGCTCACCCCTGCCCCCCGGGCACTACCGCGTCTCCGAGATCGTCTCCCTGGCAGGGTCCGAGAATCTGCCGGTTGAGCTGGGCCGCATCAGCTGGATCGGCCTCGAGCCGCAGTTCCCCACCGAACGCCGCGCCCTGGGCATCCATCTCGATCCGAGCGCGGGGCACGGCAGCGAGAGCGGCACCGATGGCTGCATCGGCATGATTGAGGCCGAGGATCTGCTGACGCTGACGGCGTTGCTGCAGCAGCACGGGGTGAGTGAACTGGAAGTCCTGCCCTGAGTCGCGCCGGTCGGCTGCGCTGCCCAGGTCACGGCAGATTGCTCTGATCCCAACCCTGGACCTGCGCACAGCATGACCGGCAACCTCGCCGCCATCGGCTTTCTGTTCACCTGGGTGCTGGGCTGGGGCATCGGCGGCTCCCTGATCGACGCCGCACTGCTCCACGTCGGTGCCTACTCGCTCGAGACCGGTCAACTGGGCACCCTCGCCACCTTCGCGGGCTGGACAGTGGTGTGGGGAGGAATGGGCTGGTGGCTCTACGACCGCCTCACCGCAAAGCCCTCGTCGTCGGATTGAGCGATCGCTGGCAGAGGCTTGATCGCTGCCTGAGTGACGTTCGGTCGGTGCGGGTTCGCTGATCAGCCAGCTCGGCATGGGATGGGTGTCCGCTGACTAACGGCATCGGGCCACGATCCCGTCGAACCCGACTGGATCACCAAAGACGCATCGCCAGGCAGCCGTCCAACCGCGCTCTACAGAACCAGGTGAAGCGGCCAAGCCCATGGCAGCAACCCCACGGGGCAAATGAGCGAACCAGCGGATTGGCCATCAACCGACAGAGATGTGCTTGAAGACACACAAGAGAGGGCATGTTGGCGCCGGTTTGACGTGTTGAAAACCTGATCAAGATGGCATCGTGATCAGCACACGGCATCAAGAAAGATCACGTCAGATTGGCGTTGCCTCCGCCGAGGTGATCACACTGGTGTTGCGCTGAATCGATGCGGAGCCGATGACGTCTTACCTCACCTGGCGGCGGACTGTCCTGCTATCCACCCTGGACGGGCTGATGGCCAGCAACGCCGCCACACCCGCCCACGGGTCCACCTCCCAGGAGGCAGGCCAGTGCCATGAGGTGGAGACCAGCGTGGTGTTCGAGCGTCTCGAACGGGAGCTGTCGCGCTGCATGCCCGTGGCCGAGATCGCTGCCACCACAACGGATCTGCTCACCTCACGCCGCTGCACGTCCTCTCCAGCACGGCTACGGATGCTCGATGGCTTCCGCCGTCATCTTCTGGTGCGTCAGTCCTGAGTTGAGCCGTTGACACGACAGCCTGAAGGAAGCTGATCGAAATCAACGAGGTGAAATCATAGGAGTGAAATCTACCAGCAGAAATTCAAGCTCCAACCAACGACATGTTGATGGGATGATCAAAGTACCGATGAGTGAGCTGCAGGTCTAAGGAGGGGCTGGATAACAAGGCAAAGGCCGCCGCCCCAGATCTTGACACCTGGCTGCGGGATTGTTTTTTCATGGAGCACTGCAAGCTCTTCCACAGCCGCCCCTTCATCTGGCAGATCTGGGATGGCCATCCTAAGGGATTCAGTGCACTGGTGAACTATCACAAGATGGCAGCACCGCATGGAGAAGGTCGCCGAACGCTTGAAGCTGTTACCTATACCTATCTGGGAAACTGGATGGATCTCCAAAAGGAAGGCCAATCGAACGGCGTAGCTGGTGCTGATGACCGACTGGCCGCAGCCCAGGATTTGCAAACGCAACTCGACAAGATTCTCGAGGGTGAACCTCCTTACGACATCTTCGTGCGCTGGAAGCCTTTTAAGCATCAGTCGATCGGCTGGGACCCCGACATCAACGACGGCGTTCGCCTGAACATTCGCCCCTTCATGAATGCTTCTTTGCGCAGGGGCGGTCGGACCGGCGCCGGCATCCTGCGCTGGAAGCCATCTACGATCAAATGGGCGAAGGACCGAGGCAAGGAACCCTCACGCCCCATTGATCAATTTCCTTGGGTTAGTGGATGGGAAGAGAACAACCCAGCAAAAGCCGTCGATTTTGGTTCTGGCTTGCCTGGCTCCGCGCCTGCTTCGGCAGACTTCGACGGCAACCGCTGGAACGACCTCCACTACAGCCGCAGGGCCAAGGAAGAAGCCAGGGCTCGGCAGGGGGGAACCAGCTCATGAGCAGTCCCAGCTTCCAAACTGATTTCCTTGACGCCATGGAGCGCCACTGGCTGGATGCCGAGCTACTGAATGCAAAGGCATGTCTGGCCAATGCTGATCAGCTCTATGGCCTAGTCGCCGAGTGCGGACTCAAGGCTTTGATGCTGAAGTGGGGCATGCCTTTTCTGAACGATAAGCCGACAGACCGAGCCGACCAGAAGCATGCCAATGGCATTTGGGATCGATACGAGACCTATCGCCAAGGGCAACCGGCAACCTTTGCCCTGCCGGCGACAAATCCCTTCCAAAGTTGGCGTATCGAGCACCGCTATGCCAACCGTGCTGATTTCTCAACAGCACGGTTGCAGCAGCACCAGGCCGGTGCCTGACTGACCGACACATCTCTGAGAGCCCTTGCAACAGCATGGGTCTCAGCTCATTGGGTGGGCGGGGAGCCATGGGAGCGTGGGGCTGCGACACCAATCCAATCCCCCGTGGATCCCCAGACCCGGCTGCATCGTGAGCTGATCTCCTTCCTGCGTCAACACATCCGGTTCGCCGACCAGCGCCACCTGGTGCTGCTGGGCTGGATGGTCGCCGGGTTGTTGCTGAGTCAGACCGTCTGTTTCGACCGCTGGAACACCGTGCTGCCCCTCGGTCATTGCCTGGCCGCCAGCTGGCAGCGGCGCGCTCAGCGCTGGCTGAGC
>NZ_JAHLYT010000009.1 GCF_025128095.1 Synechococcus sp. CS-1328
AGACTGCCATCTTCCAATACATCAACGGGTTCTACAACACCCGCAGGCGCCATTCATACCTGGGCGGCATTAGCCCGCTCGCATTCGAAGCCAAGGTGGCATAGTGAGATAGGTGACCGGCACAAAACCGTTCCAAGTCCACCGCATCGATCATGCGCATCACTGCCGACTGCTCGAGCCCATCGGCAATACCCCACCCGCGTAAGCAGAAAAACTATACTTTGCCATGATCAACGGAGCAGCTATTGTCGCTTAACTCAAGCCAAACGGCCTCCGGAAAAACCCGCGCTGTTCACGTTGTAGGCCAAATCTAATCCGAACTTTTAGACCACTCAGAAGGGGTCAAATCCGTTTTTGAACGTTAATGGTTCGTTTTCGGCTGTTGTTGCCGGTGACGCCGTTACGTCCAGTTCGGTATCTAGGGCGTGTTCTGAAAGTGGGCGTACAAGACGCCAGATCGACGGGATGCACAAAGGGTGAAACCCAATCCGGAAAATTTGGCTGTCAAGGGGAGTCTATCTGCACGTTAAGAGTTGCCGCACCAAGGCGGTTGGGCTCTCGACCAAGTGTTGCCCAAAAGCGCGGCGTGTTCGACGCTTAGATGCCTAGCGAGAAAAAACTTGTTGATAAATTTTATGTGCCGGTGTCGAGATTTCAGGAGGGTTTTCAAAAGAAATCGTCCAACGGTATCCGGTGCGGTAGCAATGTTGCTGTCTACGCTAGCGATGTCCTTCGTGTCGGTAACTGAGGCCGTTGCGGTCCAGAAAGTTGATGATCCAGCGGTTAATGGACAGACCTATGGGCCGCCCCGTCCTGACACCGCCGCACAAAGCCCGGACATTGCAGAAGTCGGGCCAGTTGCGCCCGGCATACCTGCAATCTTGCACGAACTTGCGGTAACGACATCGGCAACGCACCCACAGGTGAAATCATTCGAAGGTCGGATCCGTGCCGCCGGCTATGATGTGCGTGGTGCCAAGTGGCTGCGCTTTCCGAGCCTGACGGTTGAGGCCCTTGCAATCACAAGAGGCAGCGCGAACTCCGCTCAGGACGGTACCGTCCTTAATGCCGTTATCGAGCAACCAATTTGGGCAGGCGGCCGCATCGGTGCAGCAATCGACCGTGCAAAGGCGCAGCTCCTCGTGCAACGAGCCGGCCTAGACGAGGTCGCACGTGATTTGTCGCTGCGGGTGGTCCAGGCTTACTTCGAAGTTGCAGCGACAGCCCGGCGGAGCGAGATACTGAAGGATGCACTGGCAAGGCATCGCGAACTCTCTGATACCATTGGCCGTCGTGTAACGCAGCAGATCAGTCCACGGTCGGACCTTGATCTTGCTATGGCGCGTGCCGCCCAAATTGAGCAGCAGCTTGCGCTCGCCCAAGCCCAACGCAGTGGTGCTGTAAACACCCTCACGGAGCTTACCGGCGATACCAACCTGCTACTGGGGGATGTACCGGCCTATGATCCGGCACTTCATCACCCGTCCCAAGTCGGCGCCGTTGAAAAGGCGCTGGCATGCGACCCGCGAAGCGCGCGCCTGTCTGCGGAATCCATCGTGGCGAGAGCCGAACAAAAGTCAGCAAAGGCAGCGTTGTTGCCGCAGTTGATCGGGCAATTGTCCAGCAACGAAGTGCTCGGCGAGCGCGTCGGGTTAGCGCTACGCGCCCAGACGGGCAACGGGCTCTCCCAGGCTGCTGCCGCGCAAGGAGCGGGAGAGAGGGCCCGGGCGAGCCAGGAAGCAATCGTCTCGGCGCAGCGCGAGCTGCGCGAAGCATTGCGCCTGGACATTGTGAATAATGCAGCTGCGCGTCAGCGCATTGGCAGCGCCGCTACCGCGGCGACGAGCTCATTGTTTGTCGTTGAGTCATACAAGCGCCAATTCATTGCCGGCCGGCGCACTTGGCTCGACGTGATGAATGCACTGCAGGAATCAACCAACATGCGCTTGGCCATCGTCGATTCTGAAACCAGCGCGCAGCTGACAGCCGCACGCATCGCCTTACGCACCTGTACTTGGCAGCCACGGCTGTTGGCAGACAGGACGGAGCCCAATCATGGCTGAAGATAATCAACTCCTCGCGGCGCTTGATGCGTTCGCTGTGGCAAAGGGCGCTTCATTGCCGCCAGGTTGGGAGAGTGAGTTTGATGGCGACAGCTTGCCTGATGACATAACCGCGCTCTCTGTATTATGTGCCCGGCTTGGTTGGCCCGCGCCCCAGAAGTTGTCCACGAGACCGAGGCCTGATCAGTTTCCGTTGCTGCTTTGGTCATCGAAGGACGGCTTTGGCGTCGCTGAACAGTGGAACAGTGAATCAACGCTGCAGATGCGTAGCTTCGTGGATAAGGTGTGCGCCTACAACGACGATCTGGCCTTTTTCGACGTTGCCTTCCCTGATCCGTTGAACAGCGATTCACCCGAAGCGGCTGTCTCAGTCTTCTGGGGTGCCATCAAGCGGCGTCGGCATGTATTGCTCACTGCGACGCTGGCGACGGTCGTGGCCAACATCCTGACACTAGCCACGTCCCTTTATTCCATGCAGTTGTTCGATCGGGTGATTCCGCTTGGCAGTTTCTCAACCTTGTGGGTGTTGACAGTCGGCGTCTTGATTGCGCTCGTCCTTGATCTTGTCATCCGCACCACGCGCGCCTTGCTGGTTGAGCGGGAAGCTGCGGAAGTTGATGCCGAGGTCTCGGAGTATTTCTTTGCACGCGCCCAGGCCGTCCGTCTCGATGCGCGCCCACCTGGCATCGGCACCATGGCCGCTCAACTCAAGGGCCTGGAGCAGGTCCGTAGCATCATGTCGTCCACGTCGCTTTTCGTAATGGCCGATCTGCCGTTCTCGTTACTCTTTATCGTGGTTGTCTTCTGGATCGGCGGTGCCGTTGCACTGGTGCCAGTGGTGTCGCTGCCACTTGCACTGATCGTAGCGTTTCTGATCGCCCGTGCCCTTCGTGTAGGTACAGAAAAAGCCCAGGTGAGTGGCAATCGCAAGAACGGCATGCTGGTTGAGTCGTTGGACGCCGTAGAGACGATCAAGGCCAACCGGGGCAACTGGTTCATGCTGGCACGGTGGAACCGCCTGATCCGCGAGATCCACCACTATGAAGACCCCATCAAGCGCACATCAGCGTTAGCCTCCTCGGTGTTCTCGTCACTGCAGCAAGTGGCCTACGTAATGTTGATGGCCATAGGCGCCTTTGAAGTGGCACAAGGCCGCATGACGTCAGGCGGATTGTTGGCATGCTCCATCATCGCCGGACGGATTAATGGCCCGCTCATCAGCATGTTGCCCAACCTGATCGTGCAGTGGGGATACGCACGTTCATCGCTGAAGGCGCTCGATAGCATCCTTGCTCTGCCGATGGACCGTAGCACGGGCCAGGGCGCGCTTCGCCCTGAACGCCTGTCGGGGGGCCTGACCATCGAGAAGCTCAAGTTCAGTTATCCCGGCTTGCGTGAGGGCATGGATATTACGCGGCTCGAGATCCAACCAAACGAGCGCGTGGCGATCATTGGCGGCGTGGGTTCGGGCAAGTCCACTCTATTGCGCTTGCTGGCCGGCCTCTATCTGCCGCAGCAGGGTTCCGTACGCCTTGGCGGGCTCGATGTATCGCAGATTGCCGATGACATTCTGCGCGCCCATGTGGCCTATCTGCCTCAAGACTATCGCCTCGTGAACGGGACACTGCGTGAGAATCTCGTCATGGGCCTTGGCAATATCACGGACGAGGACCTGTTGCGATGCGCCCAAAGCACGGGCCTAGCTACCATGATTGCTGGGCACCCCAAGGGTCTTGACCTTATGCTGGCGGAAGGGGGAAGGGGGCTGTCAGGCGGACAACGTGGCTTGGTGGGCATGACGCGGCTCCTCCTTGGTCAACCTGGGTTCATGCTGCTCGATGAGCCGACTGCAAGTCTTGATCAAACCACCGAGCAAATGGTTATCAGCAGCGTGATACGCCAGCTGGGTCCTGAACAAGGTCTTGTGCTTGTAACCCACCGACTGCAGCTCCTGTCTGCGGTTCAGCGTGTAATCGTGATGGCCCAGGGGCGCATCATGCTTGATGGCCAGACCGCAGACGTCTTGGCCAAGCTCACTGCCAAGCGACCGGGCCCGCAGGCGGTGCCTGCTACCGTGATGCCAGCACAATGATAATGAGTAGAATATAATGAATAAATTGACATCGATCCGACTATCGAGTTGGATCATTACTACATCAGCGGCGGCTGTTGTGTCGTTCTTTCTATGGGCAGCATGGGCAGAAATAGACCAGCTCACGCGCGCCATGGGCAAGGTCATCCCAGTTGACAAAGTACAGGTCATACAGAGCGCTGATGGCGGCGTTGTGGAGGAAATGCGCGTTCGGGAAGGTGATGCAGTGCGCAAAGGTCAGCTGCTGGTGCGCATTGATCGTGTCAAAGTGCAGGCCGCTGTTGAAGAAAGCCAAGCCAAGGTGGCCGCTTTCAGGAGCATCATGTCCCGTATTGAAGCTGAATTGTATGACCGCCCACTAAATTTTCCCGCAGATCTGCGAGTCTATCCGGATTTCATCTCCAACCAAACGGCCTTATTTATAAAGCGTCGCCAAGCCATTTCGTCTGAAATTGCCGCACTGGAAGCGGTCAAGCGGTTGATGCAGCAGGAACTTGAGCTTAACATGCCACTGGTTTCAAGCGGTGACGTCGCCCGTGCTGAGATCATCCGCATGCAGCGCGGCATCGCCGATGTGCAAGGCCAGATTGTCAACAAGAGAAGCAAGTATCAACAGGATCTCCAGGCAGAGTTTGCCAAGGTTGAAGAAGAGCTGGTCAGCGCCCAGCAGATACTTGCTCAACGCGTGGACGCACTAGCGGCCACCGAACTACGATCGCCGGCCAACGGCATCGTCAAGAATGTTCGCTTTACAACTGTCGGCGCGGTTCTTCGCCCCGGGGACGAAGTGATGCAGATCGTGCCCACTGGAGAAAAGCTTATTGTGGAGGCTCAGGTCTCGCCTCGAGATATTGCATTCATCAAGATCGGGCAAAGGGCATCGGTCAAATTCGACACGTTCGACAGTGCCATTTACGGCTCCGGCGTTGGGGTCGTTTCCTATGTCAGCCCGGACACATTGGTGGAGCAACGCCCCGATGGAGAAAGCGCCACGTATTATCGCATCAACCTCGACGTCGACATAAGTGAAATGCGTCCCAAGCATGAAAATGAGCAGATAATCATTCAGCCTGGCATGACCCTGACAGCCGAGATCAAGACTGGTGAAAACACGGTGTTAAGATATCTGACAAAGCCAATCTTGAAGACCGTATCGGAATCTTTGAGCGAAAGGTAACTGCATTCGAACATCAGCCAAATTTTGTTTTTTGTGTCTGCGAAGTGCAGATACAAAATTTTACACTTTCCTGAAAATCCATCTGGCCAGACTGAGAGCTCGGGCCAAACTTAGAGGTGGCCCAGTTTATCTGAATAGCCCCGCGCGATTGCTAAGTAGAGTGTCTGCCGGTTTCATGCCGCTGCGAGAAGCGGTTGGTTGAAGTAGACGTGATCAGGCGTCTTGCGGTCAAGCGACGAGTGCGGGCGGCTGGCGTTGTAGAAGGTCAGATAATGGCAGATCGATGCGCGGGCTTCGCTGACCGAGCCATAGGCTCGCAGGTAAACCTCCCCGTATTTGATCGAGCGCCACAGGCGTTCGACGAACACATTGTCCCGCCAGGCGCCGCGGCCGTCCATGCTGATCGTGATCCTCTCCCGGTGCAGCGCGGAGGTGAAAGCCATGCTGGTGAACTGGCTTCCCTGGTCGGTGTTGAAGATGTCGTGCGCGCCGAAGCGCGCCAGCGCTTCCTCCAATGCTTCGATGCAAAAGTCCGTCTCCAGCGTGATCGACAGCCGCCACGACAAAACCCGCCGGCTGAACCAGTCGACGATGGCGATGAGATAGACCAAGCCCCGCGCCATCGGGACGTACGTGATGTCCGTCGCCCAGACCTGGTTGGGCTTCGTCACCGCCAGCTTTCGCAGCAGATAGGGATGGATCTTATGCCCTGGCGCCGACTTCGAGGTGTTCGGCCGCCGGTAGATCGCCTCGACCGCCCTCTTCTTCATAAGCGTCGACACATGCAGGCGACCGACATTGACGCCGTCGGCGGCAAGCAGGTCGCGCAACATACGGCTGCCCGCGAACGGGAAGTCCATATGCAGCTCGTCGAGGCGCCGCATGATGGCAAGGTCGGCATCCGAGGCTGGACATGGCAGATAGTAGACGCTGCCGCGGCTGATCCCCAGCTCCCGCGCCTGACGGGTCACCGGCAGCGAGTGCGATCGGTCGATCATCGTTTTGCGCTCGGCAACAGTCCCGCCTTGCCGAGCGCCCCGGACAAAAAATCATTCACCAACGTCAACTCGCAGATCTTGGCGTGCAACGTCTTCACGTCGATCGCCGGCTCCGCCGGTTCGCCGTGGCTGTCAGATCCGAAAACTCCGGCAGCGCCTTCCAGCAACTGCCCACGCCAGGTCGTGATCTGGTTCGGGTGAACGTCAAACTGCTGCGCCAACTCGGCCAGCGTCTTCTCGCCCCTCACGGCAGCCAATGCCACCTTCGCCTTGAAAGCCGGACTGTGGTTCCGGCGTGTTCACTTCGTCATCGGATCTCCTGTTCGGCAGCCATCTTGGCCGCCTTCAGGCAGAAACTCCACTTTGCCGACTGTGCAGATTAGCCGAGCCACCTCTCACGCGATGCCCGAACACAAAACCGGAGAACCTTTGGGAATGGCATCAGTCAGGGGTGCACGTGATAGAATGATCCAATACCGGACGTATCTCTTACAGGATACTGAAAGATAATTTGACGAGTGGGCCAGGCGAGAGGTCCCTTTGATACCTAAAACTGAACGGATTGTGGGCGTCACGAATGAGCAGCTTGTTGGGTGGCGTTAAAGTGGTGTGGTGTTGGTGGATTCCCACGATTTCACAATGTGATGCCGTACGCTTTCTGCCCCCCGCACAACGGAAGGATGGTGTGTGATCTCAGGTGGTTAACAAGCTTTGTGCCACATAACAGCTACGCAGGTCTCACGCGTCCGCCATGTGGGTCGCAGTCGCGTGGAGGCCCTGCATTGATGCACTTTGAAAACTGGATTGATGTTTGGCCAAGCGCGGTCTGAAACGTCCTCATCTCACCGCTAAGGTTCAACCCGGGCGCAAACGTCCTGTGGCCAGAGTGTGTTGGTCCGTTTGCCAGCCGTCGTTCGGTACGAACTGACACGGAAGCCCCAAGATGGTTCGCGCAATGGGAACTGAACCCTGATCTCATCCAGCGAAGATGAGCGCAGAGCGGTTGTTGTTGCACTTGGGCGCCGTGGAACCAATGGCCTATGAAGCCATCTGGGTGCAAGGGAACAGGCCTTTGCTTTGACTCGTCTCACCCGCAACAACAACTGCCCGGTTGCAACCCCTGTCGCGACAAAGCCACGGGGCTGCGTCACGTCATGTTGGGGAGGGTAAGCCGTTGGCGACCATGGCAATGGCAGAGATCTCCGATCTCCACGCGCAAAACCTGCAGCTGCACTCTACAATAGACCAGCTCCGGAACGCGCTGGAAGCGGCCGCAGCACACACCCAAACCGAAGTGCAAAGCGTTCGGGCTGCCATGGCCCAGGACATTGCTGTTCTAAAGGATACCGTTCAGGCATTGCGGGACGGTCTGGATAGCCAGGCAATTGCTTCGGAGGCCGCATTGCAGGCGCTGCGTGCAGCGCATGCGGCAGAAGCCGATCAGCTTCGTTCGGCGGTCAATGCGCTTCGTCTTCAACTGGACGGGGCCAATGCCGATGCCGCCCAATTACTTCGGTCGCAAGAGGCGTTGGCCCATCGCGATCAGGAAGTTCTCAAGGAACAGATCAAACTGCTCCGCATCCAACTGGAAACCAACGCATGAACGCCGAATTTCCGAACGGTATGAGCCGCTCGGTCGCGCGCCGCACCCGCCGCGACGAGGCTTTGCACCGCGCGAATGTGCTGCTGGAAGTCACCCGCCGCTGCGCCAGCCTCACCGATCTGAATTCCGTGCTTGCCGAATTGGTGCATCTAACTTCGCGTGAGTTGGACTGCGAGCGCGGCACCCTGTTTCTCAACGACCCCAAGACAGGCGAGCTATATTCCCGCGTCGCGGAGGGCAATCTCGTCCGAGAAATCCGCATACTCAACAGCAGCGGTATCGCCGGTCACGTCTTCCGATCGGGCGAATCCGTGCGCTGTGATGACCCCTACCATGACCCCCGCTTCAATCAATCGGTTGATGAACGCACGGGCTTTGTGACGCGCAATGTCATCTGCGTACCGCTTTATGCCGCCTCGGGCGAGATTATCGGCGTAATTCAAAGCCTAAATCGCCGCAATGGCACATTTAGCGACACAGATCTCGATCTTCTGCAGGATATCACCAATCAAGCCTGCACCATCCTTCAGAGCATGCAGTATCTGGAAGAGATTGAACGCATCCGCGGCAAGGAAATGGCGTTTCTGGAACTGGTGTCGGACATCAATTCAGAATTCGACCTTTCCCGCCTTTTGCAGCGCGCCGTCAGCGAGACAACGAAGATGCTGGGCGCTGAACGTGCAACGATATTCCTTCACGATACCGCAACTGGCACTTTGTTTTCACGGGTGAGCACCGGGGGCGATATCTCGGAAATTCGCTTTCCGGCAAACCTCGGTATCGCTGGTGCCGTTTTCACCGCTGGCCAGACAATGAACATTCCGCATGCCTATGCAGATTTGCGGTTCAACCCTTCCTTCGACAGGCAGACCGGATTCTTCACGCGATCGATCCTGTGCGTTCCCATCATCAACAAGGAAAATCGCGCGATCGGTGTTGCACAAGTGCTCAACAAGAAAGGCGGAAGCTTTTCGGACGAGGACGAGCAACGCCTGAAGGCGTTTACCGCGCAGATCGCCATTGCGCTCGAAAACTCAAAGCTTTTCGATGATGTGCAGCGGATAAAAAACTACAATGAAAGCATGTTGCAAAGCATGTCCAACGGCGTCCTGACGCTTGACGCCAACAACAAAATTGTAACCAGCAACGCCGCTGGAGCACGCATCTGGGGCGCATCGGAAGCGGAACTCATTGGCAAGCCACTGACCGACATGCTGGGCGAAAATGGCCAGTGGTTACTTGACCAACTCGAACACACCCGGACCAGCCAAGAGAGCAGTTTCTACCCTGACAGCACCCTTTCAGTGGGTGCGCAGGAAAAATCGGTCAACATCACGTTCATGCCGTTGCGAGCAGCAGATGATAAATCGCTCGGTTCTATGCTGATGTTCGAAGATATCAGCAGCGAAAAACGCATGAAATCGACGATGTCCCGCTATATGGACCCTGTAATCGCTGCAAAGATGCTGGAGAACGACGGGCTGGATCTTCTTGGTGGCGTTAATGCCGAAGCCACCATCATGTTCACCGACGTGCGCGGTTTCACAGCAATTACAGAGGAGTCCGGGGCGCAGGGCACCGTACAGTTCCTCAACCAGTATTTCACGATGATGGTTGATTGCATTACCCGCGAAGGTGGGATGCTGGACAAGTTCATTGGCGATGCGATCATGGCCTGTTTTGGCCTGCCGGTCGCCCAAGGGGACGATCCTGATCGCGCTGTGCGCGCCGCGATCACAATGATCCAGGAACTTTGGGAATGGAACGTCGTGCGCAGAGCGCAGGGTCTGAAAACCGTTGACATGGGTATCGGCCTCAACACCGATAATGTGGTGTCCGGCAATATCGGAAGCCCGAAACGCATGGATTACACCGTTATTGGAGACGGTGTGAATCTGGCTTCACGGTTGGAGAGCGCCTGTAAGGCGTATTCGGCGCGCATTCTTGCGAGTGAATCCACAGTGTCTAAACTGCGGGGAACGTATCGTCTTCGCGACATCGACCTGGTTGTCGTCAAGGGCAAGACGCAGCCGGTCCGTGTGTTCGAAATCCTCGACTTTCATGACTCCCAAAGCTTCCCGAACCTGATGGACGTGGTCAACCATTTCGGCGAAGCCATGGTGGATTATCGTGGAGGCAAATTCGATCGCGCCATCCAGCGTTTTGAACGTTGCCTGCAGCTCAATCCCAGCGACAGCCTTTCACAAACCTATATCGATCGTTGCCAGGCTCTCTTGGCAAGCCCGCCGACGGAGGCATGGGATGGCGTGTGGGTGATGCAGAGCAAGTGAAAACAGCGCTAGCACCCTGTTGCGAAACCTGCTCGTGGTTTGGTGGTGACCTGCACCCCAGTTTGATGGTCCCCGGAATTCTCCTCCAAGCTGTAGGTGGGCATTCGGCGGCCTAAGGGGCTGACCTGACCCCCTGATTTCATCCAGCGGGGATTAGAGCCGAGCCGCAGTTGTTGCGCATGGGCGCGGGTGAAGCAATGGCCTGTGGAGCGGAGCCCGAAGGGCGCAGCGGAACAG
>NZ_JAHLYT010000010.1 GCF_025128095.1 Synechococcus sp. CS-1328
CGTAGCGCAATTGATCTCAAGCATCAGGCGTCGCTGAAGCAAGATTGCCTTTGAGACCACGCCGAGACCGCATTGGGCGTTGGCATGGAGCGAGTTGGTTCGTTTTGCTCAAAACGGCCTATGTGCAACACGCTCCTAGGGCTTCCAGAGGCTCAACATCGCTCATGATGACATACCCCGGACGAAGGTTGCCCTGGGTGCCCCCAAGATCCTTCATCAGCCGTTTGTATAGGGCTGCCATGATCTGCCCTGTGGACATACGCAGACGGCTCATGAGTTCGGCGGTGATAATGGCCTCGGTGTCTTCGTCTTCGTCCTTGCTGGCCTGTAGCAACATCCGCAGTAGCTCTGTCCGTGTCGCCGGCCTGTCTTCGTCGCCACCGTTGCCCCCAGACGCCTGCACTGGGGCGCTGGATGAATCCCAGGGCTGTGGCTCCGGCCGCTTCGGCTTACCCGTTGTCTCACGCAGTGCTGGCGGAAGCGGTGTCCCCTCTTCAAGGTATGCGCCAGTCACTAAATTGATAATGCGGCTGTCTATGTCCAGCGGCAGGGCCAGATCGTCGGGGATGTCGAGGTTCATGTAACCACCTCTTGCCGTGCAAGCAGTGCCTCGATCTGCAGAGTGCTTGGCGTGCCAAGGGTGATCCGCTGGAAGCGCTCGTGAGCAGCCAGCTCGAAGCCGGTCTGACGGATCCAGGCGTGCATGGCTGGCACCAGGGCGGCCACCGCTGGCACATCCCGGCGGTGGAGGTTCAACTGCCTGAGGAATCGCTGGAGGGTGATCAGCGTTGCCGCAGCGATCGCCTCATGCCTCCGGATTTCGTCGGGCGGCAACCAGAAGGAGTCAGGTGCGGCGAGCGCAGCTCTGTACTGCCTGCGGACCCTGGTGAGTAGCCGTCGGAACTCGGGCTCGACGACGGTGGCCACCTTGCGGCGCAGGGCTGGCGACGGCGGACGAAAGGAGTCGCGTTCAACATGAGGTTTCAGAACAAGCGAGTTACTGGCGAACCCCCCGTTCAGATCGACCACCGCCCAGATCGCGCCTTCGATCGTTACGGTCTGCCCAAGCCGAAGATCCGGCGGGTGGCACGTACTGCCCTTCCAGCAGCTCAGCACCCCTGGCGCCTGGCGGCACTTGCTGTCCTTCGTCCGCCCGCAAACAGGGCAAGGGCGAGTCTTGCTGGAGCCAAGCCAGCGATGGACGGGAGAAGCCGTCACAGCGCCAGCACCGCGTCACTGAGAGCCTTCAGACGCTTGACGGTGGCTTCGCCATCCAAGGAGAGCAATCTGCGGAGCCTGACCGCCTGGGCATCGGAGAGACACATCGTTCAGCCCCCGCTTCCCTTGGAGTGGATTGGAAGGCTGTAGGTCTCCAGAGCAGCAGGGTCTGCTGCGCAAAGCCGCTGGAGGGCGATGCGGCACTCGGCCAGATTCCACACGCAGGGAGCCGTCTGGCCCAGGCCGCGGCGGTAGTAGCAGAGGCCTGGAGGGAGGTAGCCACCTGCCTTCAGCCGTTGGAGCGTGGTCCTGCCGATGCGGAGGGCATCGCAGATCTCGAAAGTGGAGATCCATCGTTCCGCTGGGCCGCTGATGTCCACGGGAGTTCTGCAAGGGCTACAAGCAGCTTTCCCAGCGCACTACCTGCGACCGAGATCTCCGCATCCGCCTGGCCTGGCAAGAGGAGAAGCACGTGCGGGGATTCGGCTTTCAACCCAGCCGTCCCATCCGAGATGACACCCGAGAACCGCTCCTCGACCACCTTCTTGTCGAATCAACGGCCTCCTGGGCCCAGTCCCACGCGGTGACACCGGACCCGCCCAAGACAGCTCTGCACACAATCTGCACACAGTCTCAATTTCTGCCAAAGAAAAAGGGCTCTCGGATTTCCCGAGAGCCCTTGGTGTAACTGGAATCGGGGCGACAGGATTCGAACCTGCGACCTAGTGCTCCCAAAGAGCTATTTTCTGGCAAGCCCCATTTGGCGGATTAAGCTGTGGCAAGGGATCTCGGCGACGCTGTCTTGCCCTGTCGGGTCGAATCGGCCTAGTTTTGCGCACATCTTGCGCACACCTCGTCCGAGTGCTTCATGCCTAGCGTCCGTTTTGATGAATCCTGGGTGCCCGGTTTTCGCAGCGCCGTGCGCACCTCCACCGCCGAAGGATGGAGTGTGCGCGAGCACCGTGGCGGCATGCGTCTGCAGGTGCGTCAGCCGGGGGCCTCGATGCAGACGGTGGCGCTGCCCTTCGACTGGGCCCGTCGTTCCACCGGGGATGCCCTGGTGCGGATCCGCAACATCTATGCCCTTGTCCACGACGGCCATACCGTTCGCAGCGCCGCCGATCTGCTGGAGGGGAAAGCCCCCGCCGCCGTGAGGCCCTGGCAGCAGGCCGCCGAACGGTTCCGCGACCAGAAGCTGCTGCACGGCAACGCCATCCAGCCGAGCACCTGGGCCAAGAACTACGAGCCGGTGGTGTCGATGGCCGTTGATCTGCTCAGTGCCACCAGGGCCCCCGCCCGGCCGGAGGACCTGCTGGATCAATGCATCAGGGACTGGCCCCCCGGCAGTCGGGCCCGCCAGATCCGTGCCCAGAGCCTGACCCAGTTCCTGCGGTACTGCGTCGATCGCGAGGGCTTTCCTGATCTCTGGACTCCGCCGATCGACCTCCGCTCGCACGTGGGCATGAAGGCCACCAGTGGGGCGGTCAGTCAGAAGGGAGATCCGCTCACGGATCAGCAGATCCTGGAGCTTCTGGCGGGCCTGCCCGCCGATCGGATCGGCCAGCGCTGGAGCGATGCGGTCCGTCTCTGCAGCGAACTCGGGCTGCGGCCGATCGAATTGCTGCACCTCTCGGTGCGCAGGGATCCCGGTACGCGGGAGCGGCACTGGTGGTGCAGCTACCGCAAACGCAGCGGTGGTGGTGCCACCGAGCCCCGCCGCCTGGAGCCCCTGCCGCTGATCGATGGCAACGGCCAGGTGCAGCGATGGGAGCTGATCGAACGCTGGCAGGCGGGATCCATCACCTTGCCGCCCCTGGAGAGTGGCAATGGTGCAGCCGACTGCCTCAAGACCTACCTCAACCGCCAGAGCGCCTGGCAACAGCTCAAGCAGGACATGGCCCAGCGGGGTGAACGGCTGGTTCCCTACAGCTTTCGCCACAGCTACAGCCTGCGTTGTCATCAGCGGGGCATTGACGGCGGTTCGGCGGCGGCGGCGATGGGCCATTCCTACGAGGTTCATTGCCGCAGCTACCCGTGGGCATCGGAGGCGGGAGTGGTGGCCGCTTTCCAGCGTGCTCGGGCCCAGGCGGAAGATCTCCACCTCTGAAGATCTCCCCCCTCTGATGCCCTACGGCTGCCCAGGTCCCCTGCCCTGCGCCGTCCCACCCAGCGCCAGGCCTGCCAGCAGGCTCAGCCCCTGACCCACGGCGTTATCGATGCGGCTCTGGGGCCGGGCGCAGAACAGGGTCAGCGGGTTCTCGGGGCCGGCTGGGCCAGGAGCCAGGGCCGTTGCTGGCGGCGGTGTCTGGCTGCGGAGGGCGACCTGCGGCGCTGGCGCAAGGCCATTCAGCCGCACGTACAGCCAGCTGAGGGCCGTGCAGTTGAGCAGGTCAAAGCCGAGCGTGACCGACTGGAAACCCAGGATGCCAGCAGAGATCCAGACCACCAACCGGCGGGAGTCCATGGCGATGAGCAGCGGCAACGCCTGAGGGTTCCGGGCCTGAACTGACGTGGACCCAAAACCTGATCCCCATGGGTGGGTACCCGGTCCATGGGTGGTTGCCCGGTGTCAACGGCGTAGGCGGGCGCGTCAGCCCCTCAGGGTTCAGAAAGCGGCTCGGCTGGCCGGATCAGCGCTTCCGCTCCCGCCAGATCTCCTGCACAAAGGGATCGCTGACGCCGTAGAGCCCGTGACCGAGTCGCATCAGCATGTTGGCGGCGAGCAGTTCGTTCACCACCAGCTGGATTTCATCGACCCGCACCTCGCGGCCGATCACCTCGCCGTAGGCCGCTCCTGCTTCCGCCGAAAACAGACCCCGGGCTGGCCCATCGGCCTGCGCCACCCGATCAAGGATCGCGATCGCCAGCCCACCGATCTGCTCCACTTTCTGCAGTTCCAGGTCGGCGGCGGAGCTGCGCAGGGTGGCCGCAATCACGGGCAGGAGCTGATCCGGTGAAAGCCCGGACGCGTTGCTGCTGGCCTGGAGCTGAGCCAGGGCGCGGAGAAACTCTTCCGGCCGGTGCCCCAGGGTCTGAAAGGCACTCCAGGCCGTGTCCAGGGAGGGCAGGGCCGCCATCCCGGAGTCCTGCACGCGGCTGCAGCACATGGCCCACATAGTGCTGATCAAGCACGGGATAGGGAA
>NZ_JAHLYT010000011.1 GCF_025128095.1 Synechococcus sp. CS-1328
GGCGTCGCCGGCGACGCCGGGGGGGGCAGGGCGTCACCTGGCCGCGGCTCTGCTGATGCTGGCGGTGGCGCTGGCCCTGATTCTGTTGCTGCCCCTGCCTGCCCTCGCTGTCACTCAGAGCTCAGCCCGGTCCGGCGTGAGCCTGCCCGAGCAGTTCGAACAGGCCATGGCCGCCAGCCGCGACGGCCGCTTCAGCGAAGCCCTGCCCCTCTGGGATGGAGTGCTGGAGCAGGACCCCAGCCAGGCCGCGGCCTGGAGCAACCGCGGCAATGTGCGGCTGGCCCTGGGCGATCCGGAGGGTGCCATCGAAGACCAGGGCCGGGCCATGGCGCTCGATCCGCTCAATCCCGATCCCCACCTCAACCGGGGAACTGCCGAGGAGGCATTGCAGCGCTGGCAGGCCGCCGCCGACGACTACACCTGGATCCTGGAGCGGGATCCCGCTGACGCCTCGGCGCTCTACAACCTTGGCAACGTGCGTGGGTCCCAGGGCGACTGGACAGAGGCGCGCCGCTGTTACGACGCGGCAGACCTGGCCCGTCCCGGTTTCGCCATGGCCCGCTCCAGCGCCGCCCTGGCCGCCTTCCAGCTGGGGGATCTCGAGACCGCCGAACGCCAGTTCAGGCAGCTGATCCGCCGCTACCCCCTGTTCGCCGATGCCCGCGCCGGTCTCACCGCCCTGCTCTGGCGGCAGGGGGCGCAGGGGGAGGCCGAGAGCCACTGGGCGGCGGCCTCCGGTCTCGATCCGCGCTATCGCCAGGAAGAATGGCTGTTGCGGATACGGCGCTGGCCACCCGTGCCCGTGCAGGCTCTGGCCCAGTTCCTGGCCCTGGCCTCCTGACAACCACCTCGATGCCCCTGCCCCTTGCCACCGGATCCGACACCACCCGTTCCACGACGGATGGTTGCGGTGCCCATCCGCTGGCCGACTGGCAGGGTCTCGGCCTCGAGGCCAGCCTGGCCGAGGTGTTGCCGGAGCTGATTCAGCTGCGCCGTCACATCCACCGCCATCCCGAGCTCAGCGGCCATGAGCAGCAGACCGCTGCCCTGGTGGCCGGCGAGCTGCGCCGCTGGGGCTGGCGGGTGCGTGAGGGGGTGGGCCGCACCGGTGTGCTGGCCGAACTGGGGCCTGAGGGGCCGGAGGTGCCTCTGGTGGCCCTGCGGGTCGATATGGACGCCCTGCCGGTGGAGGAGCGCACCGGCCTTGACTACGCCTCCACCCGCCAGGGGTTGATGCATGCCTGCGGCCACGATCTGCACACTGCCGTGGGGCTGGGGGTGGCGCACGTGCTGGCCCCCCTTGCCGGGCTGCTGACGGCGCGGGTACGGCTGCTGTTCCAGCCCGCCGAAGAGACGGCCCAGGGTGCGACCTGGATGCGGGCCGATGGCGCCATGGAGGGGGTGCAGGCCCTGTTCGGCGTGCACGTCTTCCCCAGCCTGGCGGTCGGTTCGATCGGGGTGCGCTGCGGCAGCCTCACCGCCGCAGCCGGAGAGCTGGAGGTGGAGGTGCTCGGGGAAGGGGGGCATGGCGCCCGCCCGCACCAGTCCACCGATGCCATCTGGATCGCGGCGCGGGTGGTGAGTGGTCTGCAGGAGGCGATCAGCCGCCGGCTCGATGCCCTCCATCCTGTGGTGGTGAGCTTCGGCCGGATCGAGGGGGGCAAGGCCTTCAACGTGATCGCCGATCACGTGCGTCTGCTCGGCACCGTGCGCTGCCTCGATCTGGAGCTCCATGCCCAGCTGCCCGGCTGGATCGAGGACACGGTCCAGGCGCTCTGCCGGGGCCATGGCGGCGAGGCCCGGGTGCGCTACCGCTGCATCTCGCCGCCGGTGCACAACGATCCTGAACTCACCGAGCTGGTGGCGGAGGCCGCCACCGAGCTGCTGGGCCGCGACCAGGTGCGCTGGTTGGAGCAGCCCTCGCTGGGGGCGGAGGATTTTGCCGAGCTGCAGCAGGGCACCCGCGGCACCATGTTCCGCCTCGGGGTGGCGGGTGCCACGGGGTGCACGCCCCTGCACAGCAACACCTTCGCGCCGGATGAAGCAGCCCTGGCGGTGGGGGTGAAGGTGCTCACCCTCAGCCTGCTGCGCTGGATGGAGCGCCAGGCCAGTGCCGGCCCGTTGGCATGACGCTTCCTCCCGCTGGCTCGCCTGCCCGAACGGTCCGCCCGTTGCTGGCGCTGTCATCGCTTCTGCTGATCCTGCTCGCTCTGGTGGCGCTGCTGCTGCGCCAGGGGGCAGACCGGATGCAGGCGATCCCGGCCCTGTTGATCGGGGTGGGGCTGCAGGCCTCCAGCCTGGTGGGCCGCCGCCGGCGTCGCGCCCAGCTGCTGGGTGACCTAAGACAGGACAATGGCTGACCCGATCGATCTCAATGCTCTGCGCCAGGCCATTGCCTCCGGCGATCCCAGCCGGGCGATGCCGGCACTGGCGGGGCTGAGGCAGGTGCCTGCTGAGCAGGCGATCCCCCTGCTGCTGCTGGGTCTGGAGCAGACCACCTTCATGATCCGCTCGCTCAGTTGCGCCGGCCTGGGGGTCAAACGCAACGATGCCGCCCGCCAGGCCCTGGTGCAGGCCCTTCAGCATGATGAGGATGCCAATGTGCGCGCCGAAGCCGCCAATTCCCTGGTGAGCTACGGCCACGTTGAGGCCTGGCCTCTGGTGCGCCAAGCGTTTGTGGTGGATCACCAGTGGCTGGTGCGCTGCAGCATCCTCTCGGCCCTGGCGGAACATCCGGAGATGCCGGATGCCTGGCTGCTGGATCTTGCCCAGCTGGCGATCGCCGATGGCGACGGCACCGTGCGGGTGGGGGGTGCCGAGATCCTCGGACGGCTGGTGCAGAAGCCGGGCTTGCCATTGGCACCGGCCCCCTCTGCGGCCCAGTCCAGCGACGTGGCCCGTCGTCTGCTGGTGGAACTGCAGCAGGATCCCGACCATCGGGTCGTCGCGGCGGCCCTCAACGGTCTGCAGGGCAGCTGATCAGCCGTGGCTCCGGCGCAGGACGCAGCGCCACTTCGTTTCAGCCTTGCTAGGTTTCCAAAGTCACTAGGGGTGCCCGGCACACGGCTTCACGCTTGTCTGCCCAGGGCTGAGATCACACCCTCCGAACCTGATCCGGGTCATGCCGGCGCAGGGAAGTGAGAACGAACTCCAGCTGCGCCCCAATCCGTCCGTGTCCGTTGCTCTGCATCGGTTCAATGGGATGTTGTCCACCTTTGCCCGCCCCCTCATGCGCAGCGCCTGGATTGAGAAGCGTCGTGGTCACGCCAATGTGAGCCAGATGCACTTTGCCCGGCAGGGCGTTGTGACGGAAGAAATGGCCTTTGTGGCCCAGCGGGAGAACCTGCCCGAATCGCTGGTGATGGAGGAGGTGGCGCGGGGTCGCATGATCATCCCGGCCAACATCAACCACGAGAATCTGGAGCCGATGGCGATCGGCATCGCCAGCAAGTGCAAGGTGAATGCCAACATCGGCGCTTCCCCCAACGCCAGTGATGTGAGCGAAGAGCTGAAGAAGCTCGAGCTGGCCGTGAAGTACGGCGCCGATACCGTGATGGATCTTTCCACCGGTGGCGTCAATCTTGATGAGGTGCGCACGGCGATCATCCAGGCATCACCGGTGCCGATTGGCACGGTGCCCGTCTATCAGGCGCTCGAGAGTGTGCACGGCTCGATCGAGAAGCTCTCGGAAGATGATTTCCTCCAAATCATCGAAAAGCACTGCCAGCAGGGGGTTGACTACCAGACCATCCACGCCGGTCTGCTGATTGAGCACCTGCCCAAGGTGAAGGGACGCCTCACCGGCATCGTGAGCCGGGGCGGGGGCATCCTGGCCCAGTGGATGCTCTACCACCACAAGCAGAATCCTCTGTTCACGCGCTTCGACGACATCTGCGAGATTTTCAAGCGCTACGACTGCAGCTTCTCACTCGGTGATTCCCTGCGGCCCGGCTGCCTGCACGATGCCTCCGATGAGGCCCAGCTGGCCGAACTCAAGACCCTCGGGGAACTCACCCGCCGGGCCTGGGCCCACGATATCCAGGTGATGGTGGAGGGTCCGGGCCATGTGCCCATGGATCAGATCGAGTTCAACGTGCGTAAGCAGATGGAGGAATGTGCCGAAGCCCCCTTCTACGTGCTCGGCCCGTTGGTGACCGATATCGCCCCTGGCTATGACCACATCACCAGCGCCATCGGCGCCGCCATGGCCGGTTGGTATGGCACGGCCATGCTCTGCTACGTGACGCCCAAGGAGCACCTGGGCTTGCCCAATCCGGAAGACGTGCGCAACGGCCTGATCGCCTACAAGATCGCCGCCCACGCCGCCGACATCGCCCGCCATCGTCCCGGTGCCCGCGACCGCGACGACGAGCTCAGCCGTGCCCGCTACGCCTTCGACTGGAACAGGCAGTTTGATCTGTCCCTGGATCCGGAGCGGGCTCGCGAGTATCACGACGAGACCCTGCCAGCGGACATCTACAAGCAGGCCGAATTCTGCTCAATGTGTGGGCCGAAGCACTGCCCGATGCAGACCAAGATCACCGACGAGGATCTGGCTGGTCTGGCCGAAGTGCTCAAAGAGCAGAAGGTTGGTGAAGCAGCGACGGTGTGAATCAGGTCGATAGACCTTGCAGACCCGGGTTTCCCCCGGGTTTTTGATTGTCCCTGGATTTGTTGGCTATGAGCCAGAATTGGTTTTCTGTGCTCGTAGAGGTGAAGGGCACTGATCCGTTGTTGATGGGTTGGCCTGAATGATTGTCGTGACAGTTCTGCTTCCTGTTGGTCGATCAATGTTCATCGATGGCGCTACCTGCGCCCTGCCTCCTGTTAGTGATGCCTTACAAAAAAAGCCCCGCCTGAAGGCGGGGCTGGGGGCTGGTCGGGGAAGAAAGATCACCCCAGAGCTTTGGCCTTGGCCACCACGTTATCGACGGTGAAGCCGAACTTCTCCAGGCACACAGGCCCGGGGGCCGAGGCGCCGAAACGGTCGATCGAGACGGTGTCGCCATCGAGGCCCACGAATTTGTGCCAGCCAAAGGAGCTGGAGGCTTCCACCACCAGGCGTTTGCGCACGGCGGCAGGCAGCACGGTTTCGCGATAGGCGGCGTCCTGCTCCTCAAACAGTTCGACGCAGGGCATCGACACGACGCGCACGTTCTTGCCGTCGGCACGCAGCTGGGCGGCGGCCTTGGTGCAGAGCTCAAGCTCGGTGCCGGAGCCGATCAGGATCAGCTCGGGGGTGCCGTCGCTGTCTTCCAGGATGTAGCCACCCTTGGCCACAGCGGCGAGGCTGGAGCCTGCCTGGTTGGCCATGGCCTGACGGCTGAGGGCAAGCACGGTGGGGCGGTTGCGGTTGGTCACAGCCACCTGGTAGGCGCCGCTGGTTTCGTTGCCATCACCAGGGCGCATCACCAGCAGGTTGGGGATCGAGCGGAGGCTGGCGAGCGTTTCCACGGGCTGGTGGGTGGGACCGTCTTCGCCGAGGCCGATCGAATCGTGCGTCAGCACGTAGATCACACCCAGTTCACTCAGGGCCGAGAGGCGCATGGCGCCCACCATGTACCCCGCGAACACCAGGAAGGTGCCGCCATAGGGGATCAGACCACTGCCGTGATACGCAATGCCATTCAGGATCGCGGCCATGGCGTGCTCGCGCACACCGAAGTGGAGGTAGCGATTGCCTTCGCCGCCCTTCTGGAAGCTGGCCTCACCCTTGATGTCGGTGAGGTTGGAGTGGGTTAGGTCGGCGGAACCGCCGATCAGTTCGGGCAGGGCAGGGCCGATCGCGTTGAGGCAGTTGTAGGAGTGCTGCCGCGTGGCCAGACCCTTGTCGGCCACGGTGTAGGTCGGCAGCTTGGCGTCCCAGCCTTGGGGCAGTTCACCGCGCAACATCCGCTCGAACTCGGCGGCTTCAGCCGGGTACTGGCTGCGGTAGTCGCTCAGGTTCGCGGTCCACTCCGCTTCAGCGGCTTCACCGCGGCTGATCGCCTGGCGCCAGTGGTCGTAGGCCTCTTGAGGTACTTCGAAAGCGCCGTAGCTCCAGTCGAGGGCCTTGCGGGTCAGCTCGGCTTCGTCGGCGCCGAGGGCTGCGCCGTGAACACCGGCGGTGTTGGCCTTGTTGGGAGAGCCATAGCCGATCGTGGTGGTCACCTTGATCATCGACGGCTTGTCGGTGACCGCCTTGGCCTCTTCAATCGCCTTGGCGATGGCGGCCACATCGGTGTTGCCGTCGGGCACGTGAATCACATGCCAGCCATATGCTTCGTAGCGCTTCAGCACATCCTCGGTGAACGACACCGCGGTGTTGCCGTCGATGGTGATGTGGTTGTCGTCGTAGAGGGCAATCAGCTTGCCCAGGCCCAGGTGGCCGGCCAGGGAGGCGGCTTCGCTGCTGACGCCCTCCTGATGGCAGCCATCGCCCATGATCACGTAGGTGGTGTGATCAACAAGCGTGCAGCCGGGCTTGTTGAACTTGGCGGCCATATGAGCTTCGGCGATCGCCAGGCCCACCGCGTTGGAGATGCCCTGGCCCAGGGGGCCGGTGGTCACCTCAACTCCGGGAGTCTCGAAGGTTTCGGGGTGGCCCGGAGTCTTGGAGCCCCACTGGCGGAACTGCTTGATGTCGTCAATGCTCACCGAGTCGTAGCCGGTGAGGTGCAGCAGCGCGTACAGCAGCATGCAACCGTGGCCGGCCGAGAGCACGAAGCGATCCCGGTTGAACCACTTCGGATTCCGGGGGTTGTGCTTCAGCACCTTGTCCCACAGGGCGAAGGCCATCGGTGCGCAGCCCATGGGCAGGCCGGGGTGGCCTGAGTTGGACTTGTTGATCGCGTCGACCGCCAGGAAGCGGATGCTGTTGATGCAGAGGCTTTCGACCGACGTGGGGGTGGCGACGACCATGGGTGGCAGCTGAGGGATAAGGGGGAGAGGAATCCGTGGGCCGAGCCCGGGAGAGCTGGGATCAGCTCATCCGACGGAAGGCGAGACAGACGTTGTGACCACCGAAACCGAAGGAGTTCGAGAGCACCACGTTCAGCTTCTGTTCCCTGGCCTGATTGGGAACGACATCCAGATCACAGGCTGGATCCGGATTTTGGTAATTGATCGTAGGGGGTACGAGGTCGTGGCCAATCGCCAGCACCGCCGCCACGGCTTCGATGCCGCCGCTGCCGCCGAGCAGATGGCCGGTCATCGACTTGGTGGAGCTCACCGGAATCCGGTAGGCGTGATCACCGAGGGCCGCCTTGATGGCCGAGGTCTCGTTGCTGTCATTGGCCTGGGTGCTGGTGCCGTGGGCATTGACGTAGTCGACCTGCTCGGGCTCGAGGCCGCCATCGCGCAGGGCAAGCCGCATGGCCTCGGCGCCACCGACGCCACCCGGAGATGGGGAGGTGATGTGATGGGCATCACAGGTCATGCCGTAACCCACGACCTCGGCCAGGATTTCGGCGCCCCGGGCTTTGGCGTGTTCGAGGCTTTCCAGCACCAGGATGCCGGAGCCTTCGCCGATCACGAAACCGTTGCGCTCGGCGTCGAAGGGGCGGCTGGCGGTGGCGGGATCATCGTTGCGGAACGAGAGCGCCTTGGCGCTGGCAAAGCCAGCCACTCCCAGGGGAGTGATCGCCGATTCGGCGCCACCGCAGATCATCACGTCCGCCAGGCCCATCTGGATCAGGCGGTAGGCATCGCCGATGGCGTTGGAGCCGGCGGCGCAGGCCGTGGCCACGGCGCTGCTCGGACCCTTGGCCCCCAGGGCGATCGCCGCCAGGCCGGTGGCCATGTTGGGGATCATCATCGGCACGCAGAAGGGGCTGACCCGATCCGGGCCGCGATCCTTGAGCACGTGCGCCTGGGTCTCCATCATCAGCAGACCGCCCACGCCGGAGCCGATCGCAACGCCGACGCGGTGCTGATTGCTCTCGTCGACCACGAGGCCGGCATGGCCCACGGCCTGTTTGGCCGCCACAACACCGAACTGGCAGAAACGGTCCCAGCGCTTGACTTCCTTGGGCTCCAGCCAACCTTTGGAATCGAAGTTCTTGACTTCCGCGGCGAAGCGGCAGGCATGGCGCGCCGCATCGAACAGGGTGATCGGTGCCACCCCATTGCGCGCTGCGCTCAACCCTTCCCAGTACTGGGAAACGTCATTACCGATCGGTGTGACCGCGCCGAGACCTGTGACGACGACGCGGTGGAATCCCTCCACCATCAATCGCCTCAGGCTTGCTTGTCCAGGATGTACTTGACCGCATCACCAACGGTGGTGATGCCTTCAGCAGCCTCGTCGGGAATCTCGATGTCAAAGGCCTCTTCCAGGGCCATGACCAGCTCGACGGTATCGAGTGAGTCGGCGCCCAGATCGTTCTGGAAGTTGGATTCGGGCTTCACCTCGCCGGCGTCGACGCTGAGCTGCTCGGCAACGATCGAACGGACTTTCTCGAAGATCGCTTCCTGGGACATGGCCGCTGGGGAGGGAGGCCGCATCCTACGGGTCGCCCTGAACCGGTCCCCCCGGTCTTATGAACAAGGGTGACGGCCTCGCACCCTGCCGGCCTGCTCTCCTGCCGGTGTCGGTACGTTCGTGGCCACGCCGTCCGTTACCGGCCACCTCCCCACCGAGGCACATGTCACACGCCGTCAAGATCTACGACACCTGCATCGGCTGCACCCAGTGTGTGCGCGCCTGCCCCCTCGACGTGCTCGAGATGGTGCCCTGGGATGGCTGCAAGGCCAGCCAGATTGCCTCCTCTCCCCGCACCGAGGATTGTGTCGGCTGCAAGCGCTGTGAAACCGCTTGCCCCACGGACTTCCTCTCGATCCGCGTCTACCTGGGCGATGAGACCAGCCGCTCCATGGGCCTGGCCTACTGAGTCGGGCTGGTCTGGGCGTGCCGCTGCGGCGACTCTGCCTTCCATTTCTGTTGCGACCACTCAGCTCTACAGCTGAATGAGTCACTTTCCAGCACTGCAGCAGAGGGGCTGCTCTTGCAGTGATGGATCAGAAGAATCGGCTCCCATAAGCTCAGCTCGGCCCATCGCCGGGCTTTTTTTTGCCCTTCCCGCTGCAGACGCCCCTATGTGCGGCATCGTTGCCCTGATCGGATCGCGGGAGGTGGCTCCCCAGCTGCTGGAAGGGCTGCGTCAGCTGGAATACCGGGGCTACGACTCGGCTGGGATCGCCACAGTGGAGGCGGTCTCCACAGATGCGGCCGCCGTGGATGCCGGCAGGGTGGATGGTGGCCCGCGCTCGGATGGGCGTGCCACTCAGGGCCTGCTGCACTGCCTCCGGGCCGAGGGGAAGCTGGTCAATCTCACGGCCCGTTACGAGGCTGAGGGGGCCCCGGGCCACTGCGGCATCGGCCACACCCGCTGGGCCACCCATGGCAAGCCGGAGGAGCGCAACGCCCATCCCCATCTCGATGGCAGCGGCCGTCTGGCGGTGGTGCAGAACGGCATCATTGAGAACCATCGCAGCCTGCGGGAGGAGCTTCAGGCCGGCGGCGTCGTGTTCCGCTCCGACACCGACACCGAGGTGATTCCGCACCTCGTCGCACGCCGCCTGTCGGAGCTGCGTCACCAGGGCCGCCGCGTCGGTGGGCAGCTGTTGCTTGAGGCTGTGCAGGACGTGCTGCCGCTCCTGCATGGCGCCTATGCCCTGGCCCTGGTCTGGGCCGAGGCTCCTGGGGCCCTGGTGGTGGCCCGGCGGGCGGCGCCGCTGCTGATCGGCCTGGGCGAGGGGGAGTTTCTCTGCGCCAGCGACACCCCTGCCCTGGCCGGCTTCACCCGCACGATCCTGCCTCTTGAAGATGGCGAGGTGGCGCTGCTGACGCCCCTGGGCATCGAGCTCTATGACGCCCAGCGGGAGCGGGTGGAGCGCACCCCATCGCTGCTGAGCGGCACCGAGCACGTGGCGGACAAGCGCAGCTTCCGCCACTTCATGCTCAAGGAGATCCACGAGCAGCCGGAAACGGCGGCCCTGTGGGTGGCCCGGCATCTGCTGCAGCCCAGCCCTGAGCTGCAGGCCGATGGCGGGGCGGACCCCGGTGCCGATGGTCTGGCCCTGGTGGCGTTACCGCTGGATGAGGCGGTGTACGAGGAGGTGGAGCGGATCCAGATCCTGGCCTGCGGCACCAGTCGCCATGCCGCCCAGGTGGGAGCCCACCTGCTGGAGCAGCTGGCCGGCATCCCCACCAGCGTCTACTACGCCAGCGAGTTTCGGTATGCACCGCCGCCGTTGGTCCCCCACACGCTCACGATCGGGGTGACCCAGTCTGGCGAGACGGCAGACACCCTGGCGGCACTGGCGATGGAGCGGGACCGGCGCCGGCTGGTGGCCGATCCGGCCTATGCCCCGAAGCTGCTGGGCATCACCAACCGTCCGGAGAGCTCCCTGGGCCGTCTGGTGCCCCACATCCTCGACATCGGCGCCGGCATCGAAGTGGGGGTGGCGGCCACCAAGACCTTCCTCGGCCAGCTGCTGGCCTTCTATGGGCTGGCTCTGGCCTTCGCGGAGCGCCGTGGCGGCGGTCGGGCCGGTTGCCCTCCGGATCAGCTGCGCTCTCTGGCGGAAGGGCTGCGCCAGATCCCGGCCCTGCTCCAGGACTTGGTGATCGATCATGACCGCCGCTGTGAGGAGCTGGCCCACCTGTTCGCCGACACCCAGGACGTGATCTTCCTGGGCCGGGGCATCAACTATCCGATCGCTCTGGAGGGTGCTCTGAAACTCAAGGAGATCAGCTACATCCATGCCGAGGGCTACCCGGCCGGCGAGATGAAGCATGGCCCGATTGCCCTGCTCGATGCCCGGGTGCCGGTGGTGTCGATCGCCATGCCCGGTCCGGTGTTCGAGAAGGTGCTCAGCAATGCCCAGGAGGCCAAGGCCCGCGATGCCCAGCTGATCGGCGTGGCACCGGAAGGTCCGGACACCACCCTGTTCGACCAGCTGCTGCCCATGCCGGAGGTGGAGGAGATGCTCAGCCCCCTGCTCACCGTGATCCCGATGCAGTTGCTCAGTTATCACATCGCTGCCCACAGGGGGCTGGATGTGGATCAGCCGCGCAATCTGGCCAAGAGCGTCACGGTCGAGTGAGTCATCAAGTCAGTCAGCTGACCACGCGCAGATCGCTGCGGCCATAGCGATCCTCGAAGCGGACGATGTCGTCTTCCCCCAGGTACGGGCCGCTCTGCACCTCGATCAGCTCCACCGGGATCTTGCCCGGGTTGGTCAGGCGGTGCTTCGCACCCAGCGGGATGTAGGTGCTCTGGTTCTCCCCCACCAGCTCCTCCACGCCGTTTTTCTCCACCATCGCCGTTCCCTGCACCACCACCCAGTGCTCGGCCCGGTGGTGGTGCATCTGCAGCGACAGGCTCGCGCCGGGCTTCACCTGGATCTTCTTCACCTGCCAGCGCTCCCCTTCCGTGACCCCGTCGTAGTGCCCCCAGGGGCGGTAGATGCGGCGGTGGGCCTTGCTTTCCGGCGCACCGGCCCGCTCCAGTAGTCCCACCACCGCTTTGACCTCCTGGGCCCGGTCCCGATGGGCCACCAGCACCACATCGTCCGTTTCCACCACCACCAGGTCGTCCACCCCCAGCCCCACCACCAGCCGGTGTTCGCTGCGCAGATAGCAGTTGCGGCTGTCCTGGCTGATCACCCGGCCCCGCAGCACGTTGCCGGCCTCGTCCTGGTCTCCGGTTTCCCACAGGGCGCTCCAGCTGCCCACATCGCTCCAGCCCGCCGCCAACGGCAGCACCGCCCCCAGCTTCGTCTTCTCCATCACCGCCACATCGATCGCCACGTTTGGGCAGCCGGCGAAGGCTTCCCGCTCCAGCCGCAGGAATTCCAGGTCGCTGCTGTCGTGCTCCAGGGCGGCCCGGCAGGCGCTCACCACCTCAGGGGCCAGCCGGTCCAGTTCCGCCAGGATCGAGCTGGCGCGGAACAGAAACATGCCGCTGTTCCAGGTGAAGTGGCCGCTGGCCAGAAACTGCTCGGCGGTGGCCCGATCCGGCTTCTCCACGAACCGCCGGATCGGCAGGGGGGCCAGAATCGCCCCTGCCCCGCTCGCTTGGGTGGCGCTGGAGGTCCCAGCCGTGGCGTTGGACGGCATCGGCTCCTGGACCTCGGATTCGATATAGCCGTAGCCGGTTTCCGGAGCGCTCGGCACGATCCCGAAGGTGACCAGCTGGCCCGCCGCCGCCGCCGGCAGGCCCGCCAGCACCGTGGCGCGGAAGCGGACCGGATCACGGATCACATGGTCGGCCGCCAGCACCAGCAGCAGGGGGTCCTCTCCCCGGCTGGTGGCCTGCAGCGCCGCCACCGCCACCGCCGGTGCCGTGTTGCGTGCCACCGGTTCCAGCAGGATCGCCGCCGGCTCCACACCGATCTGGCGCATCTGCTCGGCCACGATGAAGCGGTGGTCTTCGTTGCAGATCAACAGCGGCGCTGCCAGGCCCGGCAGACCCGCCAGCCGCTGCTGGGTCTGCTGCAGCAAGGTCTCCTCGGCATCCCCAGCCAGGGCCCAGTACTGCTTGGGATAGCTCGCCCGCGACAGCGGCCACAGCCGCGTGCCCGTGCCGCCGCAGAGGATCACCGGCACGAGGGGGGCTGAGGAGGAGGGCGCCATGGGGAGGATCCCGCTGCAGTCGTGGGTTCGTTCCATTCAATCGGACCCGATGGCGTCTTGCCGCCCCGGCTGGCATCAGCCGTGCAGCCTCAGAGGTGCCGTCTCAGAGATCGAGCAGGCCCGGGGGCGGGGTAAGGCCGATCCAGCCCTGGGCGAGGTTCACCTCCGGAACGATCGCCTCCACGAAGGGAATCAGCAGGGGGCGAGCCGCCGTGTCTCCACCAGTGGTGCGTTCCACCTCGAGCAGATCGTTGCCGGCATGGATCAGGTCGCGCACGGTGCCGATCACCTCCCCGCTCGGCAGCAGCCGCACCTCCAGCCCCACCAGATCGAGCACGTGGAACTCGCCCTCCTCCAGCGGCGGACGGTCGCTGGAGGGCACCAGCATCTCTTCGCCCACCAGCGCCTCGGCGGCTTCGCGGCTGTGGATGCCCTCAAAACACACCACGAACAGCTCCTTGCCCGGTAGCTGCCGGCCCCGTTGCAGCACCAGCTGCCGTGGCTGGCCCTGGCGGCCCTTCATCCAGCGGGCACCGGGGCGGGTGAATCGCTCCGGGAAATCGCTCAGGGGCAACACCCGCACCTCCCCCTGCAGGCCCTGGGCGGCCACCACCCGACCCACCACGAGCATCTCGGTTTCGCTCATCGCCTCTCTTGCCCCCGAACCCCCGATAATGACGCCACGCGCCGGCCCGATCCGGGCTTCTTCCATGGCTGACCTTCCGATCCTGCCCGGCTCCACCGTGGTGGTGAACGATGCCCGCTCGATCTACAACGGCTACCGGGGCTTTGTGCAGCGGATCAGCGGCAGCCGGGCGGCAGTCCTGTTTGAGGGCGGCAACTGGGACAAGCTCGTGACCATGCCCCTCACGGCCCTGGCTCAGGCCTGACGCCTGCGCTCTGCCTGAGCCTCCCAGCCTGAACCTCCGTGTCGTGATCTGAGTGTCCTGCGGGCCGTGCCTTCAGGACGGTTGTTGACGAATGTGCTCCAGGGCAGCTCGGGCGGCCTGTTGCTCGGCTTCGCGGCGGGAACCCCCCCAGCCCTCACCCAGGGGCTGCGCTACCGGCTTGGCTTCATGGGTGGCAGGCAGGCTGACGCGGCAGTGGAAGCGTCGGGGGTCGGCGTGGCGGCGGTTGCGCTCCAGGCAGCGGTAGACGGGCAGGCCCAGGCCCTGGCCCTGGCTCCATTCCTGCAGGGCGGATTTCCAGTTGTGCTGATCCGGATCAGCCAGCAGCTCGGCGGTGGTCTGCCGCCAGTGGGAATCCAGCCAGAGATGCACGGGCACGAGGCTCCCTCCCCAGCTGTCGTAGAGGCCGCCGATCAGGGCCTCGCAGGTTTCGGCCAGCACGGTGCGGCGGCCGGCGAGGTCGCCCTCGGCCATGGCGCCGATCCGCACCACATCCGCCAGGCCGCAGCGCTCCGCCAGGTCTGCCAGCCAGCGGTCGCTCACCAGCTGGGCGCGCAAGGCCGAGCACTGACCCACGCTCAGATTGGGATGCTGCCGCTGCAGGTATTCCGCCGCAGCCAGCCGCAGCACCGCATCGCCAAGAAACTCCAGCCGGTCGTGGTGATGCGCCAGACCGGCGGAGGTGTGGGTCAGGGCTTCATCGATCAGGGCCAGCGCCTCGGGGCCGTCACCGGGACCGCCGGCAGCGGTGGGATCCAGGCCGAGCCTCTGCAGCAGGGCCAGCAGCTGGTGCCGTCGTTGCGGCGCAAGGGCGGGCTGCGGCCGGGGCGTCGCAGGCATGTGCGGGCGTCAGGGCTTGGGCGGGATCGGGGGCAAGGAGGGAAAGCAGGACATAAGCCGGGTTCTGTTCTCCACCGCCCGGAGGCGGGGAGGGTGATCATCTGTCTGGGACCGCCGTTACCGGCGGCCTCGAGCGGCGCACTTGGGGCGGGACGGGTGCCATGGCCAACCGTTGTCCCTGGGCCTTGCTCCCAGCCGGGGTTTACCGAGCCAGCACCTCTCGATGCTGCTGGTGCGCTCTTACCGCACCTTTGCACCCTTACCTGTGCACGGGTCGGGTTGCCCCGGTGCCCGGCCATCGGCGGTGTGTTTCTGTGGCACTCTCCTCACGGTCACCCGCACTGGGCGTTACCCAGCAAGCCTGGCCATTGGGGAGCCCGGACTTTCCTCAACCGGACGCCACCGCACCCCGAAAGGCCCAGCGTCTCCGATCGCGACCACCTCGCCTGCTTTCCGCCGCGACTCTAGGCACCGCCATGTCTGAGGCATTGCCCTTTCTGAGGCACAGCCCTGTCGGGGGGCGTTGCCGATAATGGGGCTCCCAGGTCAACCCCTGGGGCTGTAGCTCAGCCGGATAGAGCGACGGTTTCCTAAACCGTAGGTCGTGGGTTCGAGTCCCGCCAGCCCCGTTCAGGACCTGGTCCGTTGCGCTTGGCAGCTCTCGCCCTGCCGGGCCCGTTCTTCGAGCTGCCTAGGGTTCGAGCTCATCCAGGCAATCAAGGTCTTCATGCAAGGTTCGATGCGACCGGCCGGTGGTGATGGGCTTGGGACAACGTTTCAGCTGATCCTGGCCGGGCTGGTGGCCCTGCTGATCCTGTTGAGCCAGACGATTTTCATCGTGCCCGCCGGCAATGTGGCGGTGGTGACGACCCTGGGCCGGGTGACCGGTGGGGAGCGCCGGCCAGGCCCCAACCTGAAGATTCCCCTGATCCAGGCCACGTCGTTCTTTGATGTGCGCACCCAGGTGCGGCCGGAGCAGTTCTCCACCCTGACCAAGGATCTGCAGGTGATCGAGGCCACGGCCACGATGAAGTACGCGATCCGGCCCAGCGAAGCGGGCCGGGTGTTCGAGACGATCGCCACCGACAACCAGCAGATCTACCCGCGGGTGATTCAGCCCTCGCTGCTCAAGGCCCTCAAGTCGGTGTTTTCCCAGTACGAGCTGGTCACGATCGCCACCGAGTGGAACAGCATCTCCGCATTGGTGCAGGACAAGGTGGCGGAGGAACTCAAGAAGTTCGATTACGTGACGGTGCAGGGCCTGGATCTCACCGGCCTGCAGATCGCCGAGGAATACCGCGCCGCCATTGAGCAGAAGCAGATCGCGGATCAGCGGTTGCTGCGCTCCCAGACCGAGGTGAAGATCGCCGAGCAGGAGGCCCTCCGCTACGAGATCCTCAACAAGAGCCTCGATGACCAGGTGCTCTACAAGCTCTTCCTCGACAAGTGGGACGGGCAGACCTCCGTGGTTCCGGCTCTTCCGGGAACTGCGGGCGGTACCCCGCCGGTGATCGTGCAGGGCCGGCGCTGATGCTGCAGGCGGCGGGGCTGGCCTCGGGGCTGGGGGCGGGGTTGGTTGCGGCCCTGATTCAGCTCCAGGGCCCGGCACTGAGGCCTGGAATCCTGGCGGGCTCGGTGACCCTGCCGCTGGAGCGCGCCGCCGGCGGTGACACACCGGTGCTCAGCCTGCGCAGCGATGGGCGGCCGGTGCGCTTCCTGGTCGATACCGGCGCCTCGTCCACCCTGGTGTCGCCGGATCTGGTGAAGCGGCTGGGTCTGGCCAGCACCCCGATCCCGCCGGCCGATTTCGGCCTTGCCGGCGCTGGCAACGGCTGCGGCACTCTGCAGCCGCGGCGCACGTCCCTGCCGCCTCTGAGCCTGTCGACACAGTCCCTGGCAACGCAGCGTCTGCCCACCCAGAGCCCGCCTTCCGAGGCGCCGGGAACCCTCAGCCTCATCGGCGCCGAGGCCCTGGTGTTGCCGGTGGGGGGCCTGCCGCCGGACGTGGACGGCGTGCTGGGGGCCCCACAGCTGCGCCAGTTGCCTCTCTGGATCGATCCCCGCGGCAGTGTGCTGGCCTTCGGTCGCAGTGCCCTGCAGGCTGCGGATCAGGCCTCTGATGGTCGGGCATCGAATCGGGGCTCCGGGGCCTCAGGCGAGGTGACGCTCCCCCTCCGCTGGCACCGCGGCGTGCCGCTGCTGTCCCTGGTCACCGGCAGCCGGGCCGGCACGGTCCAGGCCCTGGCCGACACCGGCGCCGAGGGGTTGTTCGTCACGCCGGAGCTGGCCATGGTGCTGCCGGCCCTCGGATCCAGCCAGCCCCTGCGGGTGGCGGGCTTCTGCGGCGAGCAACCGGCCAGCTGGACGCGGGTTCAGGGACCGAGCCTCAGCGGCCGCAGGCCAGCCGCACCGGTGCAGGCCATCCTCACGGCCAACCCGGTGTTCCAGGCCCTGGGGGTGGAGGCGATCGTGGGGCAGGAGCTGCTCCGCCCCCATCGCCAGCTCTGGCGCCTTGAAGCCACGCCGCCGACGCTGCGCCTCTGGTAACGGCCCGCTCCAGTCCGGAGCCAGTCCGGAGCGAGGCCAGAGTCTGCCGGAAGCTGCAAGGCTTGAGGCCCACGTGAGCTCCCGACGCGAATGGTGGCACTGCTGGTCTATGTGGTGCTGAAGGGTCTGGAGAGCACCGTCGTGCGGGCGCTGCAGCTCCAGGGCGCCCGCCATCCGGTGGATGGCATCAACCCGATCAGTGCCTGCAATCTGTTTTTCTTCGCCCTGGTGGTGGTGGGTACGAGTCTGGTGCTGGCCGACCGGAGCACCCTGCAGCGGCAGCTGCCGCTGCTGCATCGCCGCCAGTGGCAGCTGCTGGCTCTCGACATGCTGGCCGGCAGCCTGCTGGGCCCCCTCGGCAGCTTCATGGCCATCGAGGCTCTGGCTGTGATCGAGAAGACCCTGGTGTTCAGCCTGGTGCTGCCTGCTTCGGCGCTGCTGTCGTGGCTGTGGCTGGGCGAGCCGCTGCCCCGCCGCTTCTGGCTCACCACTGTCGTGATCGGCCTGGGGCTGGGATTGGCCTCCCTCGGCAGCGGGGTGCCGAGGGGGATGGACCGGTTGTCGGGCCTGGCCTGGGGGGGCGTGGGTGTGGCGGGGTTCTCCTGCAGTGCGGTCACGGCCCGGCGGCTGAATCGGGACGGCCTCGGTATCGGGCTCACCACCGGTCTGCCGTCGCTGCTGGCGGCGCTGCTGTTTCTGCTGATCGGTCTGGTGCTCTACGGCCCAGGGCACTTCATGCATCTGCAGCTCTGGTGGGTGGCTGGGGTGATCGGGCTCTATGCCATCACCGTGGTGCTGGGCAGTGAGTGCAGCCTGCGCCTCTGTTACCGGCGCTTCAGCGTGGCCACCGTGGCCATCGTCGGGTCGTTGAGCCTGGCAGTTTCGGTGGTCAGTGCGGCGGTGGTGCTGGCCGAGCCGCTGCGCATGCCGGTGCTGCTGGGCTCGGGGCTGGTGCTGCTGGGCGTGATGCTGGCGGTTCGCGCGGCTCCGATCGCGGCTGCATCCAGCGCGGCCTCCTCCAGTGGGGCGGCAACCCTGCGGACAGACGGCTGACCAAGCCGGCCTGAGGCGCGATCATCGAGGGGCTGCGGCCGGTGCATCACCACCCAGCAGGACGGGGGATGGGCAACGACGACACGCTGCTCCTGCAGGCCCAGGGGCTGGATCGACAGCTGGGGCCACGCTGGCTCTGGCGGGATCTCGCGCTGCAGTTGCAGCCCGGTGACCGCTTGGCCCTGGTGGCACCCTCCGGTGCGGGCAAGACCCTGCTGCTGCGCAGCCTGGCCCTGCTGGATCCGCTGCAGCAGGGTGAGCTTTTTCTTCGGGGCCGCACGCCTGCGGCCTGGGGCCTGCCCGTGTGGCGTTCACGCCTGATCTATCTGGCCCAGCGGCCGGTGCTGTTTCCCGGCACGGTGCGGGACAACCTGCAGGCGGTGTTTCAGCTGGCCGTGCATCAGCAACGCCACTGGCAGCCGGAGACCCTGGCGGGCTGGCTGGAGAGCCTGGGGCGCGACGAGACGTTTCTCGACCTCGATGCCGAGCGGCTCTCCGGTGGCGAAGCCCAGCTGCTCAATCTGCTGCGGGCTCTGCAGCTCGATCCCGACATCCTGCTGCTGGATGAACCCACCGCCTCCCTGGATCCGGCCTCCACGGCGGCGGTGGAGGACCTGCTGGCCGGCTGGCTGGAGGCGGGCGACCGGGCCTGCGTGATCACCAGCCACGACGGCGAGCAGCTGCGCCGCTTCGGCAACCGCCGCCTGGAGCTGGCCGTATGACGCCGATCACCAGCGGGGCTCTCACCATCAGCGACGGCCGCCTCGCCCTGGCGACCCTGCTGATCCTGGTGAATGTGGGTCTGTCCGCCTTGCTGCGGCTGGGCCTGGGCCGCACGTTGCTGATCGCCTCCACCCGGATGGTGGTGCAGCTGCTGCTGGTGGGGTCGGTGCTGGAGTGGCTGTTCCGCCAGGACAATGCCCCCGCCATCCTGCTGCTGGCTCTGGTGATGGCCGTGATCGCCGGCATCTCGGCTGTGCAGCGCACCCGGCGGCGCTTTGCCGGGATCTATCGCAACAGCCTGGTTTCCGTGATTGGATCCTCGGCCCTGGTCACCGGTCTGGCGATCGTGGCGATCATCCAGCCCGAGCCCTGGTTCACCCCCCAATATCTGATCCCGCTGCTGGGCATGGTGCTGGGCAACACCCTCAACGGCATCTCCCTCGGCCTGGATCGCCTGATGGAGGGGTTGCTGAGCCGGCGGGAGCAGGTGGAGGCGTGGTTGGCCCTGGGCGGCAGCCGCTGGGAGGCCTGTAATTCCGTGGTGCGGGATGCGATCCGCATCGCCATGATCCCCACGATCAATTCGATGATGGTGATGGGTCTGGTCAGCCTGCCCGGCATGATGACCGGCCAGATCCTGGAAGGTGCCGCACCTGCGGCTGCCGTTCGTTATCAGATCGTGATCCTGTTCATGATTTCCGCTGCCACCGCCCTTGGGGTGTTCGGGGTGGTCTTGCTGGGCTACCGCAGCCTCACCAGCCAGGACCATCAGTTGCGGCTGGACCGGCTCTCATCCCTGCGCGAGCGCCCCTGATCGGCCCGCCTGATCAGCGCCTCTGATCAGCACAGTGGTCGGCATGAAGAGCCGGCATGAAGAAATGACCCGCCTGTGCCAGCTCTTTGGGCGGCCATCCGATCGTAGATCAAAAGGCTGTGATCGCCATGGCTCGCAACACGACGAACCGAAGCTCAGCGGAGGGCTCCAGCTGCGGTTTTCTGGTGGCGATGTATGAACGCTGCTCGATTCTGCGTAACGAACAGGGCGGCTATCTCGTGCATCACGACGCCTTCCCAGAAGGTCAATGGAACGCCGCCAATCTTCCGGCGGCCCATGCCCTCTGCTCCTCCCTGGGCCGCCGCGCTGAGCCGGATGGGTGAAGGGGGCAGCGGTTATGGGCTGGGGCGGGCCTGTGGCGTGCTCGCGACCCGGGTCAGGGCGCTTTGGAGGCGCAGGCGATTGAACCGCTGCAGCCAGATGCAGGGAAGGTTGAAGGCGGTGGCGAACAGCAGATTGATCAGCACCCCCCAGGGCGGCATCCAGGCCAGCGTGGCCAGCCAGAAGGGCCACACGCTCAGATGCACCAGCTCGGCACGGCGGGTTTCGGCGATCAGACGCTCCAGCCGGGCCGGATCGCGGCTCACCAGGCTGGCCTTGCGCACGCCCCCTGGAAACGCGTTGCCCGCATCGGGCAGCCAGCCCTTCCAGTGCCGGATTCCCAGCCGCTTCTCGTAAGCCCCAGCCGCCTCGCCCCAGGGCCGCGGCCGGGTCAGCAGGTTGTCGTGGCGCAGCAGCGGCATCGGCAGACGGTGCCCGATCCAGCCGATCAGCACGCACCAGCCCATCCAGCCAAGGGCACAGGCCAGCGCTGCCATCAGGGGGTGGGAAAGTGCTGGCCCTGTCATGTCCGCGTGCCCCGTTCCAGTTTCAGGATCGCCAGAACGGCCCCCGGCCGGAAGCGGGTCTGGCACTGCCACCGGTAGCGTCGGCGCCAGCCGTAGCAACCACTACAGGTAGCGCACTGGATGTTTCCGGGCACCGGGGCTAGCGTGTTTCGAGTCGTGCGTCGCACCCATGACCCAGCTCCACGACCTGCGCCTACGCCTGCTCGTGCAGCAGGAAAGCGAAAGGATCGCCGCGTCCCAGCCCGACGAGCTGGATCTCTCGATCGTGCAGGCCCGCTGCCTCTGCTGGCTGGCGTTGCTGGCCGAGGCCCATGAAGACCAGGCCACCGATGCCGAGCGCCGCTGCGATCTGGAGCAGGCCATGGGTTGGTTCGCCGATTCGATGCGGCTGCGCGATGTGATCCACGTGGTGTCGTCGATCGAGATCCCGCTGCCCGGCATGGCCGATCTCGAGATCGACGATGGGCCCCTGGGGGACTGGGGTGCCGGGGAATTGCCCTCGATCTGAGCCTCCAATGAGGCTGAGATCGTCCGCTTCGGCAGTCCGGTGCCATGATGGACGTTGATGAGCCCTGGGGAGTGCGGTGCCGGAAGAGCCCTGCCAATGCCCTGATTGCCAGCGTTTCTATCGGGAACACGACCGATTGATCCGCGAGAATCCGACCCTGCGCCAGCAGCAGGAGCTGAACTGGGCGGCCCTGCAGTCGTTCCGCACCCTGGCGGGCCGGGTGCTCGAAGACCTTCAGAAGCAGTACGGCGACCTGGAGCCCCCTGCGGCCCCGGCGGTGGAGGCCGGCGGCGGTACGGCGCCGGTGGCCGAGAACGAAGCCATCCAGCAGGCCATGGCCGATCTGGAGAACATCAACGCCCATCTGTTCTCGATCGAGGCCCTGATGGAGCGCATTTTCGATGTGCGCGTGCCTGAGGAAGTGGAGCGCAAGTTCCGCGAATTGGCCGGTGAGCTGGCTCCAGACCCCCTCAATGCCGATCGTCTGCGGCTGAACCGCTTGCTGCATCAGACCCCCGACCTCCCCGATCACCGGGGCTGAGCTTCGGGCATCCATCCCCTTGCTCGAGCCCCCGTCGATCAGTCCAGCTCACAGCTGATCGTGACCGGGAACGGTTCGGCCTTCCAGATGGTTGCGGCGTATTCGCCCACGGAGCGATCCGACGAGAAGTAGCCGCTGCGGGCAGCGTTCAGCAGGGCCATGCGATTCCAGCGGCCCGGATCAGCCCAGGCCTGGCTCACTGCAGCCTGCGCCTTGAGGTAGGCCTCGAAATCGGCCAGCACATAGAACGGGTCGCGGCCGGTGAGGTTCTGCAGCAGGGGGCGGAACAGATCGGTGTCACCGCTGCTGAAGTGGCCCTGTTCCACCAGGCGCAGCACCTCGGGCAGTTCGACGATGTCGTTCACCAGCTCCCAGGGGCGGTAGCCGCGATCGTGCAGCTCGGCCAGCTCCTCGGTGGTCTTGCCGAACAGGAAGAAATTAGCGGCGCCAACCTGCTCGCGGATCTCCACATTGGCACCATCGAGAGTGCCGATCGTGAGGGCTCCATTCATGGCGAACTTCATGTTGCCCGTGCCGGATGCTTCCTTGCCGGCGGTGGAGATCTGCTCGGAAAGATCTGCGGCTGGATAGACCTTTTCCCCGAGTTTGACGTTGTAATCAGCCAGGAAGATCACCCGCAGGCGTCCCTGCATGTCGGGATCGGCATTCACGGTCTCGGCGATGGCGTTGAGGAAGCGGATGATCAGCTTCGCCATGTAGTAGCCCGGTGCCGCCTTGCCGCCGAAGATGACTGTGCGCGGTGCTTCGCCATCGGCGGTGCCGTTCTTGATGCGCAGGTACAGAGCAATCACCTGCAGGGCATTGAGGTGTTGGCGCTTGTACTCATGGATCCGCTTCACCTGCACGTCGAACATCGAGGCCGGATCCACCAGTACGCCGGTGTGGCGGTGGATGTAGTGGGCCAGGTGATGCTTCACCGCCAGCTTGGTGGCACCCCAGCGCTCCAGGAAGGCGGTGTCGTCTGCGAAGCGTTCCAACTCCTGGATGCGGCTGAAGTCACGGATCCAGCCTTCGCCGATCGCCTCGGTGATCAGTTCCGAGAGCTGGGGATTGGAGAGGGCCACCCAGCGACGTGGTGTGACGCCATTGGTGACATTGGTGAACTTCTCCGGCCAGAGGGCGGCGAAATCCGGGAACAGCTGGGTCTTCACCAGGCTGCTGTGTAATTTCGCCACGCCATTGACATGGTGCGAGGCCACGGTGGCGAGATGGGCCATGCGCACGGCCTTGGGGCCGTCCTCGTCGATGATCGACACCCGACGCAGGATGTCATTGTCGCCGGGGTAGCGCAGCCGCACCTGCTGCAGGAAGCGGCGGTTGATCTCGTAGATCAGCTCCAGGTGGCGGGGCAGCAGGGAGCCGAACAGATCAATGCCCCATTTTTCGAGGGCTTCCGGCAAGAGGGTGTGGTTGGTGTAGGCCACCGACTGGCTGGTGATGCGCCAGGCCTCCTCCCACTCGAGCTGTTTCTCATCCAGCAGAAGCCTCATCAGCTCGGCCACGGCGATGGCTGGATGGGTGTCGTTGAGCTGCACAGCCCAGTGGACCGGAAACTCCTGCACCGGAATGGCGCGGGCCTCAAGGGAGCGCAACATGTCCTGCAGGGAGCAGCTCACAAAGAAGTGCTGCTGTTTGAGGCGCAGACGGCGACCCTCGTCGGTGCCGTCGTTGGGATAGAGCACCTTGGAGAGATTCTCCGAGCCCACCTTCTCTTCCACGGCGCCGTAATAGTCGCCGATGTTGAAGGCGTAGAAATCGAAGGTCTCGGTGGCTTCGGCGCGCCAGAGGCGCAGGCGATCGCAGGTGTTGACCCGATACCCGAGCACCGGTACATCGTGGGGAACCCCGATCGCGGTTTCCTCGGGCACCCAGCGCACCCTGGAGGAGCCGTTGGTGTCGCGGTAGCTCTCGGTGTGGCCACCGAAGCCCACGAAGCAGGCCTGATCGGGGTGGGGGATCTCCCAGGGCCAGCCGCCCTTGAGCCATTTGTCGGTGATTTCGACCTGCCAGCCATCGCGGATGATCTGATCGAAGATGCCGAATTCGTAGCGGATGCCGTAGCCGGTGGCCGGGATCTCCAGGGAGGCGAGCGATTCAAGGAAGCAGGCCGCCAGGCGGCCGAGGCCACCGTTACCAAGGCCGGGCTCCTCCTCCACCTCCAGGATGTCTTCAAAGTCGTCGATGCCGAAGCGACGCAGGGCTTCGGCGGCCTCCTCTCGGATGCCGAGCATCAGCAGGTTGTTGCCGAGCTGGGGTCCCACCAGGAACTCGGCCGAGAGATAGGCCACCACCCGGGCGGGGCTGGCGCCGATCGCCTCGATGCCGGCCAGGTAGCGGGTCATCAGCCGGTCGCGCACCGCGTAGCTCAGGGCCATGTAGAGGTCATGGCGGCTGGCTGTAGGCGCGAGCTTGCCGAGCGTGTAGAAGAGGTGCTCGGTCATGCCGTCGAACACGTCGTCAGCGGTGAGGCCGCTGCGATCCGGGTCGGCGTAGCAGCCCGGGGTCGGGAGACGCAGGGTCAGGGGCTGGTGCTCGGTCATGGGGGGCTGCCGGGGACGGACGACCGGGTGGCGGGCTTTGCCAAGTCCGCAGGGACCGACACAGGTCCTCCACAAGACGGTAGCGATGACTGCCATAGCCAGTCCTGATGGTTCGGTAGAGATCCGCAAACCCACATGCCCTGGCATTCGGCTTAACGTCGCGCCACTTCAGTCCTTCCATGCCTTTTCCACCGCTGCTGATCGAGATCGGCAACCACCAGATGGAGGTGGCGGAAACCCTGATCTCCGTCGGACGTTTCCTGGTGATCTTTGTGGCCGCCCGCGCCCTGGCCGAGCTGATGGTGCGGCTGCAGTTGCCCACCATCCTCGGCGAGCTGGTCGCGGGGGTGCTGGTGGGCGTGTCCGGCCTGCATCTGATCGTGCCCCCCGAAACGCACGCGCAGCTGAGCGATTTCGGCGTCAATCTGCTCAGTTCCTTGGCGGAGGTGACCCCCGAGCAGATCCGGGAGATCTACGCCGAGACCTTCCCCAATCTCGCGGCTGTCTCCCAGATCGGCCTCTATGCCCTGCTCTTCCTCACCGGCCTCGAGAGCGAGCTCGATGAACTGGTGGCTGTGGGCATGCAGGCCACCACGGTGGCCGTGACCGGCGTGGTGCTGCCCTTTGCCCTTGGCACTGCTGGCCTGCTCTTTTTCTTCCATGTGCCGCTGATCCCGGCGGTCTTCGCCGGCGCGGCCATGACAGCCACCAGCATCGGCATCACCGCCAGTGTGTTCGGCGAACTCAAGTACCTCAAGACCCGCGAAGGGCAGACGGTGATCGGAGCCGCCGTGCTCGACGACATCCTCGGCATCGTCATCCTGGCGGTGGTGGTGGCCGTGGCCGGTGGCGGCACCCTCTCGATCGGCCCGATCCTCAAGCTTGTGGTGGCGGCTGGGGTGTTCGTGGCAGCGGCCCTGTTCCTCAGCCGCACCGCCGCTCCCCTGTTCGACTGGTTGCTGGATCAGCTCAAGGCCCCAGGAGAAGTGGTGGTGGCCTCCTTTGTGGTGCTCTCCCTGTCGTGCTTCGCGGCCCAGGCGATCGGCCTGGAAGCTGCTCTTGGAGCGTTTGCGGCCGGCCTGATCCTGAGCAGCTCCAAGCACACCCATGCCATTCAGGAAACGGTGAAGCCGCTGGTGGCCCTGTTCGCCACCATTTTCTTCGTGCTGATCGGCACCGGCATGGATCTTTCGGTGCTCAACCCAATGAACCCCGAAAATCACGAGGGTCTGATCGTGGCAGCCTTCCTGCTTACGGTGGCGATCCTCGGCAAATTGGCCTCCGGCTGGAGCTACTTCAGCAAGGAGAAGACCAATCGCCTCGTGGTGGGTATCGGCATGATGCCGCGCGGAGAGGTGGGTCTGATCTTCCTGGGGCTCGGTACCCAGGCCGGTCTGCTGACACCAGCACTCGATGCTGCCATCCTGTTGATGGTGATCGGCACCACCTTCCTGGCTCCGATCCTGCTGCGCTTTGTGCTCGCTGCCAAACCAGAAACGGCTGAACAGCCGGCCTGATTCAAGCGATCAGAAGCTGGCTCATCGGCGACTGTCTGCGATGCGGGGAATCTGTTGATGGATTCTTTCCTGCGGCGCTGGGGCTTCAGCTGGAGAGGCTGGCTTGATAACCGTCACGGCGAGTGGTGGCTGATTGCCCAGCTCGTCCTGATCGCCGCCCATGCCTTGCCAGCCTGGCCTGCTCCGGCCAGGTTGGGTCTGGTCTGGCCCTGGCACCTGCAGTTGCTGGGCTGGGGTCTGTTCATCCTGGGCCTGGCCCTCGCCGCCCAGGCTTTCTGGCGTCTGGGGTCGAGCCTCAGCCCCCTGCCCGATCCCATCCCCGGCGCCGCCCTGGTGATCAGCGGGGCCTACGCCCGCTGCCGCCATCCGATGTATCAGGCCGTCTTGGTCTGTTCCCTCGGGGTGACCGTGGCCCTGGGCAGCCTGCTGCACCTTGGACTGCTGCTTGCCCTCTGCGCCGTGCTGGGCGGCAAGGCCCGGCGGGAGGAGCGTCAGCTCCTGTCCGTGCATTCCGACTACGCCGCTTACCGCGCCTCGACCGCAGCAATCGTGCCGCACCTGCCTTGGCTGGACTGGCGCTGATCGCTGCCTGGGCCCTCAGGGGCTGGGTTCATCGCGACGGCTGGCCAGGGTCCAGAACAGGCCGGAGAGCACGCCCATCAGACCGAGGCTCGTGGCCCAGCTGGGTCCCAGGGCCCAGCCCAGCCCCAGTTCCGTGAGCAGGCCCACCGCCAGGGCCAGGACCAGGCTGCTGAGGGCGAGCACGACCTGTTGCGCAATCTCGCCCAGGGGGCCCTCCGCCAGGGCCTGCTCGAACCGGGCCAGGGGCCGGCTGAGCGGGAGATAGAGGGCCAGGGCCCAGAGGGCGATGCCGGGCAGCAGGCCACCCCAGTCGAATCCTGGGCTGTACACCGCGGCGGCGATGGGGACCGGCGCAAGGAAGGAGTGCAACGGGCAGGCAATCAGGGGGAAGGCAGGCAGAGCGTGAGCCTGTCGGTGCTGCCTAGCATCGACCACCCAACGCCTTGCCGTGGTGTTCTCTCCGGCCGAACCCGAGCGGTCTTGCCCGTCGCCTTGGTCGTTCCGCGGCCATGCGATCCATTGCCTGCGCCGCTCTCCAGCCAGGCCGCAGGGGCCGGCGATCCTGCTGGTGCATGGCTTCGGGGCTTCCACCGATCACTGGCGCCACAACATCCCGGTGCTGGCGGAGCAGTACGAGGTGCATGCCATTGACCTGCTGGGCTTCGGCCGCAGCGCCAAGCCGGCCGGGCCGGAATACGGCGGCGCCCTCTGGCGCGACCAGCTCTGCGCCTACGTGCAGGAGCGCATCGGACGCCCCACCGTGCTTGTGGGCAACTCGCTGGGTGGCTTCGCGGTCCTGGCGGCTGGGGTGGCCCTGGGGGATCAGGCCGCTGGAGTGGTGCTCCTGAATGCGGCAGGCCCCTTCAGCGACGAGCAGGTCCCCCCCGCCGGCTGGGGCGCGATTGCCCGCCGCACCATCGGCGGCGCCCTGCTGCGCAGCCCCGTGCTGCAGCGCCTGCTGTTCGAGAATCTGCGGCGACCGTCCACGATCCGCCGCACCCTGCGGCAGGTGTATGTGGATCGCACCAACGTCGATGAGGAGCTGGTCGAAGCGATCCGGCGCCCGTCACTCGATCCCGGTGCCTTCGGCGTGTTCCGCACCGTGTTCGACATCCCCCGCGGTCAGCCGCTGGATGAGCTGTTCGCCCAGCTGGAAGCACCCCTGCTGCTGCTCTGGGGCATCCGCGATCCCTGGATCAACGCCGCCGGTCGCCGCGCGGCCTTCCAGCGCCACGCGCCTGCGGCCACCAGCGAGGTGGTGCTGGAAGCCGGCCACTGCCCCCACGATGAGGTGCCCGAGCAGGTGAACCGGGCCCTGCTCGAATGGCTGGCCTCGCTGCCGGCAGCGCTGGCTCCGCCTACGGTCTGTGAGCCCGCGGATCCCCGGCCGGATGCTGCGCCCGTGCTCTGAGCCCTATCCCCACTGGCTCCTCACCGACCCGATCAGCGGCGATGCCCTGCGCCTGGTGCCGGAACGGGGTGGTCTGCTGACCGGCTGGCTCTGCCATGGGCCCTGGGGCGACCGCGAGATCCTCTACTTCGACGCTGAACGGTTCGCCGATCCCGCCCTGTCGGTGCGTGGAGGGATGCCGGTGCTGTTCCCCATCTGCGGCAACATGGCCGGCAACGAACTGGTGCTGCCCCAAGGGTGCTATCCGCTCTCCCAGCATGGCTTCGCCCGCGATCTGCCCTGGAGCCTCGATCCCCTGCCGGATGGCTGCGGTGTTCGCCTGACCCTGGCGGATGGGCCCAGCACCACCCGAGCCCACTTTCCCTTTGCCTTCGAGCTGGCGTTGGAGCTGCGGCTGCAACCAGGAGCCCTGGCGATCGAGGTCACGATCACCCACACGGGCGGGCCCCTGGAGCCGCCCATGCCCTTCGCCTTCGGGCTGCACCCCTATCTGGCGGTGCCGGCCCTGGCCCAGGCGAGCCTCACGGGCCTGCCACCCCGTTGCCGCGACCAGGCGGCCGGCGCCGAGGCCAGCACCGAGGCCCTGCTCGGCCGGATGGCGGCCGGGGTGGATCTGTTGGCCCATCCCGCGGGGCCGGTGACGCTCCACCCCGGCGGCGGCGCGCCGGCGGTGGTGCTGGAGGCCGAGCCGCCCTTTGATCTGGCGGTGGTGTGGAGCGATCCGCCGCGAGCGATGGTCTGCCTGGAGCCCTGGACGGCGGAGCGCGGCGCCCTGGAGCCCGGCCATCCGGCCTCCCAGCGGCGGCTGGACCTGGCGCCCGGCACCTCCCAGACGCTGCGCTGCCGCTATGTGGTGCAGCCGGCGGCTACCTAGGCCTGGGGCCTCACCCCCGGCAGGCGGCCGCGGGCCAGCAGCTGTCGGGGGTCGAACTGGCGCTTCACCGCTTCGATCAGGGGGCGGGAGGCGGCATCTTCCCAGGCGGCCAGGCCGGCGCCGGGAGGTTGCAGCAGCACCGTGAGGTAACCGCCCAGCTCCTTGCAGAGGCGGCGCAGCTCCTCGACCCGATAAGCGGGCAGGCACGCGTCTGGTGCGGCCCAGGCCAGGCCGAGTCCGCTGCCGGCGCCCAGCACCAGGGGCAGCTGCCGCAGGCAGGGGGCGGCCAGGAGCTGCTCCGCCTGTGCGGGCAGCACCCCCAGCCGCAGCAGCCAGGCCGGTTCGGCGGCGGTCTGGCCCTGGCCGATCGCCTGCAGGGCCTCGAGCCGCTCGCCATCGAGGGGCTGGCAGTGCAGTGGGCCGGCCTGCAGGGCCTGCTCGCTCAGGCAGGCGATCTGCTCCTCCAGGGTCTGGGGGCTGACGCTGGCCAGGCAGAGCAACAACAGCGGTTGATCGGCCAGGCCGGCCTGGGCGGCCAGGGGGCCGCTCCACCAGTCGACCCGCTCGGGGGTGAGGCTGGAGCGCAGCAGCCAGCGGCTCAGCCGCCCCAGGGCCGCCAGATCCCCCTGGATCCAGAGCCCGCGGCGCTGGGGCGGCAGGGGCAGGGTGCGCAGGGTGAGCTCCGTGATCAGGCCGAGGGATCCCCAGCTGCCGCAGAACAGCCGCATCAGGTCGTAGCCGGCCACGTTCTTCACGACCTTGCCGCCGGCCCGGGCCGCCACCCCATCGGCCCGCAGCAGGCCGATGCCGATCAGTTGGTCGCGGATGCCGAGGTAGCGGTGGCGGAAGCCGCCGGCCAGGCCGCGGGCCACCAGGCCCCCGATCGAGCCGGACGAGCCTCGGCCCCAGGGTGAGTCGACGGCCAGCCACTGCCGGTGGTGGTTGAGTGCCTCCTGCACCTCCATCAGTGGTGTGCCGGCCTGCACGGTGATGGTGAAATCGCCGGGGTTGTGCTCCAGCACCCGGTTCAGCCGCCGGCAGCTCAGCACCGTGCTGCCCGGCTCTACCGCTGGCCCCCAGCTCAGCCGGCTGGCCTGGCCCGCCGGCAGCCACGGCAACGCCCGCTGATGCAGATCCCGCACCAGATCGGGCAGCTCGTGGGGCTCAGGACTGATCACGGCACGATGGTGCCATGGCGGACGCACCCCTGAAGATCGTTGTGCTCGACGACGATCCCACCGGATCCCAGACGGTGCACAGCTGCCCCCTGCTGCTGCGCTGGGACGCCGAGACTCTGCGGGCCGCGCTGGCTCACCCCTCGCCGCTGCTGTTTCTGCTGGCCAACACCCGCGCCCTGGATCCCGAGGCGGCGCGGCAGCGCGTGACGGAGCTGTGCCGCTGCCTGCGGCCGCTGCTGGCGGAGGCGGTGGCTGCCGGCCGGATCGGTGCCTGGCTGATCGTGAGCCGCGGCGATTCCACCCTGCGCAGCCATTTCCCCCTGGAGGTGGAGGTGATCGCGGCGGAACTGGGTCCCTTCGATGCCACGCTTCTGGCACCCGCCTTTCTGCCGGGGGGACGCACCACGGTGGATGGGGTGCATCTCCTGCATGGGGAGCCGGTGCACCGCACGGCCTTCGCCCGCGATGGCCTGTTCGGCTATGGCACCAGCGACCTGCCGGCCTGGGTGGAGGAGAAGAGCGCCGGGCGGATCCGTGCTGATCAGGTGGAGCGCATCGGCTGGCGGGAGCTGGAGGCGGCGGCAGGAGCTCAGGCAGCAGAGGGTTCTGCAGAAGAACTTGATGCAGAAGAACGTGATGCAGAGGATGGTGCTGGGCATGGAGGAGACGAGGCCCTGCTGCGGAGGCTTGCGGCGTTGCAGGGGAATCCGGTGGTGGTGGTGGATGCGGAGCGGCCGCAGCACCTGTTGGTCCTGGGAGCCGCGGTGCGGGAGCTCACGGCTCCAGCCGCGGCAGAGCGTTGGGGGCGGCCGCGGCGGTTCCTGTTCCAGTCGGCCGCCAGCCTGCTGAACGGACTGGCGGAGCTGCCGCCGCCACCACTCGATGCCGCCGGCCTGGCGGCCCTGCGCCGCTGCGATCGCGCCGGCACAGCGCTGCCGGGGCTAGTGCTGGTGGGCTCCCACGTGCCCCTGGCCGATGCCCAGCTGGAGCGGTTGCTGGCGGATCCGGCCTGCGCCGGTGTGGAGGTGGAGGTGCGCCGCCTGGCCCGTGTGCTGGAGGGGCCGCTGCCGGCGCCGCTGCTGGCCTCGCTCGAGCAGGACTGGCACCAGGCCTTGCGGCGGATCCTCGCCAGCGGTCGCACGCCGGTGCTGTTCAGCAGCCGCGGGGAGCTGGTCTGCCGCAGTGCCGCCGAGCGCCGCGCCTTCGGGCTGGCGCTGGCGGCCCTGATGGCCCGGCTGGCAGCGGCCCTGGCGCCGGATCTCGGCTATCTGATCAGCAAGGGCGGCATCACCACCCACACCCTGCTGGCCGATGGACTGGATCTGGCGGCGGTGGACCTGCGCGGCCAGCTGATGCCGGGGTTGTCCCTGGTGCAGCCGGCGGGTGCCTGTGGTCCACTGGCGGGGCTGCCGCTGCTCACCTTCCCGGGCAATCTCGGCGACGCGGACACCCTGCACCTCAGTTGGCTGTGGATGGAGGGGCGAGCCTCTCCCTTCCATGGGGAGCCGTGAAATCGATGGATGGACCCAGGGGCACCACGCCGGAGGGATTGATCGTGGCGTGGCTCTGGTAGTAGTGCCGCTTGATGTGATCGAAGTCCACCGTGGCGGCGATGCCGGGCATCTGGTAGAGCTCGCGCACGTAGGCGAAGAGGTGGGGGTAATCGACCAGGCGGCGGCGGTTGCACTTGAAGTGCCCCACGTAGACCGGATCGAAGCGCACCAGGGTGGTGAACAGGCGCCAGTCGGCTTCGGTGCATTCGGTTCCGAGCAGATAGCGGTGCTGGCTGAGGTGCTGCTCCAGCCAGTCGAGCGTGGCGAACAGGGGCTCGAATGCCTCCTCGTAGGCGGCCTGGCTGGTGGCGAAGCCGCACTTGTAGACGCCGTTGTTCACGGTGTCGTAGATCCGGGCATTGAGCCGGTCGATCGCGGGGCGCAGGGGCTCGTGGTAGTAGTCGCCTGGCCGGGCCCCGAGCTGGTCGAAGGCGGAGTTGAGCATCCGAATGATCTCGGACGACTCATTGCTGACGATCGTGTCCCGCTGCCGGTCCCACAGCAGCGGCACCGTGACGCGGCCGCTGCAGTGAGGATCGGCCTGGGTATAGAGCTGGTGCAGGAAGCGCGCCTGGCGCACAGGGTCGGGGATGACGCCGGGGCCTGGATCGAAGCTCCAGCCGTGCTCGCCCATGTACCAGTGCACCACCGAGATCGGCAGCAGATCTTCAAGGCCCTTCAACGCCCGGACGATCAGGGTGCGGTGCGCCCAGGGGCAGGCCAGCGAGACGTACAGGTGGTAGCGGCCCGCTTCGGCGGGGAAACCGCCCTCACCGCTCGGGCCGGCGGAACCGTCCGGTGTGATCCAGTTGCGAAAACGGGCGCTGTCCCGCACGAAGTGGCCGCCGCTGGCACTGGTGTCGTACCAGCGATCCTTCCACACCCCATCCACCAGAACGCCCACGTGCTGCTCCGTCTGCTTGATCGGGGAGGTGAAAGCTAGGCGGGTTGCAGCCGCCCAGGCCGAGCCGTGTCAGGCAGGGGTGGCGCGAAAGCTCCGCTCCAGCAGTTGCACCGGATGGAGCACCGGCAGTGGGGCCGCCTCACCGGGTGTGTCGTCGAGGTGACGGCGGATCTGGAGGCTGCAGCCGATGTTGGCGCTCACCACCAGATCGGCCCCGGTGCCGCGCAGGTCGTCGGCCTTGATCCGTCCGAGGGCGGCGGCCTCCTCCGGTTGGACCAGGTTGTAGATGCCGGCGCTGCCGCAGCACACCCCCGCCTCCACCGCCTCACGGATCTCCACATGGGGGATGGCGCGCAGCAGGGCCCGGGGCTGCTCGCGGATGCCCTGGCCATGGAGCATGTGACAGGCATCGTGATAGGCCAGTCGCAGGGGACGATCGGCGCTGGCCCGGCTGCCGTCGGCATGGTCCAGGGGCTGCAGGCCTTGCCGGAACGCCTCGCTCAGGCCCACCCGTTCGAGGAACTCCTGCAAGTCGGCCACACCGGCGGCGAAGGCGGAGCCACGGGCGGCCCAGGCCGGTTCGCTGGCCAGCAGCGCGTCGTAGTGCTTGAGGGTGTGGCCGCAGCCGGAGGCCGCCACCAGCACCGCATCAAGCGGCTCGGCTCCGGCGGGCCGCCCTGGGCCCACCACCGCCGCGAAACTGTCGATCAGGGCCGTGGCATGGCTGCGGGTCAGCACTTCTTCGCCCTGGTGTTGGGTCATGGCGCCGCAGCAGCCCTGGGCCGGCGGGATCACCACCTCGATGCCGTTGGCACGCAGCACCCGCACCGCCGCCGCATTCACCGCCGGATCAAAGAGGCGTTGCACACAGCCGAGCACCAGCCCCACCCGGTAGCGGCGCTGACCGATCGCCGGCACCACCACCGGGAAGCCGTCCGCGAAGCCTTCGGCGGGCAGGGGCGGCAGCAGCCGCTCCATCGCCTCGATCTGGGGGCCCAGCAGGCGGAGCAGGCCACTGCGGCGCGCCATCGCCTGCAGGGGGGTGCCGGCATAGGCCCGCAGGGGCGTGAGCAGGGCCCGCAGCCGTTGGGGGTAGGGCAGCAGGGCGAACAGCAGACGACGGAAGCTGCGCTGGGCCGGTGTGCGCAGCTCCGGGGCGTTGAGCTGGGGCCGGGTCGCCTCGATCAGCTCGTCGTAGCGCACGCCGGAGGGACAGGCGCTGACGCAGGCGAAGCAGCCGAGGCAGCTGTCGAAATGGCTCGCCACCGTGGCATCGAGCTCCAGTTCTCCGGCCGCGATCGCCTTGAGGGCGTGGATGCGACCCCGCGGTGAATCCATCTCCGTGCCCAGCACCCGGTAGCTGGCACAGGTGGGCAGGCAGAAGCCGCAGTGCACGCAGGGGTCGGTTACGGCCGTCAATCGACTGGTCTGCGCAGGGGATGGGAGCATCATTGCTTGGTCCTGACTCGCAAGGTCTTGCGAGGTGCTTAGTAGGTATAGCCCGCTAAGGCGATTTCACGGTCAAAGATGGTGGCTATCCTGGCCGCCTGATTGTCATTGAGCACCTCGCGGTAATGGCGACGGTCACTGCGGAATTGGCGCTTGGTCTCGGGTAGAAGAGGATTACCGCTGAGATTGAGCTCCTCAAAAATCCGATTGACCTCTGACTGGGCGTTTTCGAACTGGCAAAGACGATGTACCGCAATTTCTCCGTTAAGGCTATAGATGGCACGGCTTTTCTCCGCGGCGTTGCGCAGTTGCTTTCCTTCGATGAATTGATCAAGGCTGATGGGCTCGGGTTGAGAGCGGGTGGTCCAGAAATAGTGAGAGATTGCTCGATCCCAGGGATTCCGAACAAAGCAGAATCTGAAACAGGAGTCCCAGTGCCGCCGCGGGAGGTACTCGAGAACCTGTGCGGCCGTGATGTGGGTGTGATAGCTGATCTTTTTCAAGTCCCTTTCGATAGGCTTTCCGGCCAGCTTCCGGCGCAGTCTTAATCCTATGTGGGCGGGTAGGCTCTGCCATGGTATGTAGTTTCGTGGGCAGGGATAGCCAAGCTCTCTGCGGATTTTTTCGTCGCGGCCCAGCGGTGCGATCACGTCTTTCTGGCTGCAGCAGCTGGAAAAGGCGATCCCGATCGAGGTGGATGCCGTCTTGCGGTTGGCGAGGAAGATAAAGCGATTGCTATGAGAAATGATCATCGGCTCTGCAGGCTTGCTGTTGGAGTCTGATGGGTCGCTTTTGAGGATGGTGGCTTAGATGGAAGGTGGTGAGGCAGGGGGCTCTCTCGTTCGCGGTTGAAGTGGCGCCGCTCTGGTTGGTCACAAGATGAGGTCCTGTCGGATTGTGCCCATCGGATGGATGGTGGATCGCTGAGCCTGGTGCGCCTGGCGGGCTTCCTCCATGCCTCCGCTGTGATGTTGGCCAGCAATTCCGGGGATTCTGCTCGGATTGATTTCGAGGCCCGATGGGCAATCAGGACCCCCTGATCTGCGCCACGGAAGGTCTGGAATCCTTGGGATGCTCGATGCTTCTTCCTTTCGCCTGAGTTTCGGTGACGCTCGCTCTTGATGCAGCAGCTGCGATTGGCAGGCTGTTGCGCCTGAGATCCAGGGGGTGATTGATCGTCAACACGATCCTGGGGCCAAGGATGGCCCAGTGCTTTTGTAGCCTCGGCCAGGACGCGATTGGCGAACCTGGCTGATCTGGCCTGCCCGCTCTAGCCTGAAAAATGTCGCACCACCGCTTCGGCGAAGCCCGAGCAGCTCACCGGCTCCACCCGCGGTTCCATCAGCCGGGCCAGGTCATAGGTGACCTCTCCGTTGGCGATGGCGGCGCTGATCCCCGCGGTGATCAGGTCGGCGGCTTCCTGCCAGCCCATGTATTCGAGCATCATCACGCCCGAGAGAATCACCGAGCCGGGGTTGATCCGATCGAGGCCGGCGTGTTTGGGCGCCGTGCCGTGGGTGGCTTCGAAGATCGCGGCGTTGTCACCGATGTTGGCGCCAGGAGCCATGCCCAGACCACCCACCACGGCCGCGGCGGCATCGGAGATGTAGTCGCCGTTGAGGTTGAGGGTGCAGAGCACCGAATACTCCTGGGGCCGCGTCTGGATCTGCTGGAAGATGCTGTCGGCGATGCGGTCGTCCACCAGCACCATGCTCTTCCACTTGCCGTAGCCGTGGCTCTCGCCGATCGCGTCGAGCACCTGCTTCACCTCCGCATCCACCGCTGCCTTCTTCTCGGGCGTGAGGCTGTCGTAGCCGGGCTCGATCAGGCGGGCATTGTCCTGAATCGTGAGGCCGTGGTTGCGGGCAAGGTTGTCGAGGATCCAGCTTTCCCGCTCGGTCACGCAGACATCGCGGAACTCGGTGGTGGCCAGCTCGTAGCCCCAGTCGCGGAAGGCCCCCTCGGTGAACTTCATGATGTTGCCCTTGTGCACCAGGGTTACGTGGCGCTTGGCGCCCTCCAGGCCCAGGGCGTGCTGGATCGCCTTGCGCACGTGGCGCTGGGTGCCGTCCTTGCTGACCGGCTTGATGCCGATGCCTGAGCCGGTCGGGATGCGGCGCTTGCCGAGCTTGCCGTTGGCGGGAATCACCGTGTCGTTGAGGTGCTCGATCAGCTCGATGCAGACCGGATCGGTGGCCTCCCACTCGATCCCCATGTAGATGTCTTCGGTGTTCTCCCGATAGACGATCACATCCAGGTCCTGGGGCCGTTTGTGGGGGCTGGGGGTGCCGTTGTAGTAGCGGCAGGGACGCACGCAGCAGTAAAGATCGAAGATCTGGCGCAGGGCCACGTTGAGGGAGCGGATGCCGCCGCCGATCGGTGTCGTGAGGGGCCCCTTGATCGCCACGCCGTACTCCTCGATCGCCGTGAGCGTGTCCTGGGGCAGGTACTGATACGTGCCGTAGAGCTCGCAGGCCTCATCGCCGGCAAACACCTTGAACCACTCGATGCGGCGCTCACCGCCGTAGGCCTTGGCCACCGCCGCATCCAGCACCCGCTGGGTGGCGGGCCAGATGTCCACACCGGTGCCGTCGCCGCGGATGAAGGGAATGATCGGGTCGCTGGGCACCACCGGCAGGCCGTTCTCGAAGCGGATGGCGGTGCCGCTGCTGGGGGCGGTGAGCTTCTCGTACGTGGCCATGCGCGAGGGGGTGAGGGGAGCGGGGTTGATGGGGATCAGCCCACCATGGCTGGCGCGACCGTCCGGGGCGCAGCAGCATGGACCGACCGGCTGAGCCTAGGTTTTGGCCATGATTTGGTTCTGCTCCCGGGGAACGGCATGAACGCCGCCGATCAGGCACGATCGCTGGAACTGGCTCAGGCGATCGCCTCGGTGGTCACCCTGGTGCGGGGCCATTTCCCCGCGGCCCGCGCCAACCTCACCCCCTGGCGGGACGATCCCCTCACCCGTGCCTTCGACGAGCGGGAGTCGCTGGATCTCTCCTTCCATTTCCCCGGCTGGAGCCCCCGCACCCAGTGCCGCTCGCTGCTGCTGCAGCTGCGGCTGGAGCGGGCGCCGGAGGCGGCGGTCGCCCGCAGCCGACCGCGGTTGCTGGGGGTGCTGATCCGCGGCCTCACCTATGAATCGGAGCGCTGGCGACTGGCCACGCTGGGGGCGTGGCAGCCCTCCGGCAGCCACCTGCCCAGTCCTGAGGTGGTCCAGACCCTGCAGCTGCTCTGCCGCGAACTGTTCGATCTGTTCGGTGGTGGCGCTCAGGCCCTGGGCGGCAGCGACTCCGATGCCGATGGCGGCTCTCCGGAAGCCGGTGACGATCGCCAGGCCGCCTGATCCACGCTGGGTTTGGGGCTGCGGCGCAGGGCTGGGGCAGGTGCTGTTCACGTAATCCTTCGCAACCTTGTCGCCACCGCTGGGAAGGCTGCGCCTAACTTGCTTGGTCTGGCTATGCAGCTTTCCGGATCGATGTCTGTCGCGCTTGCTTCTCAGTTGCGTGAGGGAACCAAGAAGTCCCACACCATGGCCGAGAACACCGGTTTCGTGAGCTGCTTCCTCAAGGGGGTGGTCGACAAGATGAGCTATCGCCGGCTCGTCGCCAACCTCTACGTCCTCTACAGCGCCATGGAAGAGGAGATCGGCCGCCTCAAGGACCATCCGGTGGTGGGCCCGATCGCCTTCGACGCTCTCAACCGCAAGGCGGTGCTGGAGCAGGACATGGCCTTCTACTTCGGCTCCGATTGGCGCCAGCAGCTGCAGCCCACCCCCGGCGCCGTGGAGTACGTCAACCGGGTGCGTCAGGTGGCTCGGGAGACCCCCGAGCTGTTGGTGGGCCATCACTACACCCGCTACATCGGTGATCTCTCCGGTGGGCAGATCCTCAAGAACATCGCCCAGAAGGCGATGAACCTGGGCGAGCACGACGGCCTCCGCTTCTACGAGTTCGACGCCATCGACGACGAGAAGGCCTTCAAGGTCAATTACCGCGCCACCCTGGATCATCTGCCGATCGATCAGGCCACGGCCGATCGCATCGTCGAGGAGGCCAACCATGCTTTCCACCTCAACATGGTGATGTTCCAGGAACTGGAGGGCAACCTCATCGCCGCCATCGGCAAGGTGCTGTTCGGCTTCCTCACCCGCCGCCAGCGCAGCGGCAGCACCGAAGTGGTGGCGGCCTGAGGCTCGGCTCAGAGCGGGCCCTGCCGCTGGGCGGGGCCTGGATGCGACACACTCGCCCTTGCTGGAGCCCGTGCGCTTGCGTCCCCTGAGATTCCTGCTGCCCGGCACCACCGGCCGGTTCCGCTGCGGCGGCCTGCTGGTCGAGCTGCAGACCCTGCGCCTGCTGCAGGAGATCGTGCCGGCGGAGGTGGTGACCTACCGCAAGCGGGAGGAGGGTCTGGCCTTTCTGGATGATCTGCTGGCGGCAGAGGAGCCACCCGGTGAGGCCCTCTGGATCGTGAGCTGGGGGTTCGAGGTGCCGCGCCAGTTGCGCCAGCTGCGCGGCCGGCCTGTGGCCTATCACGCCCACAGCAGCGGTTACGGGTTCTCCTTGCCCGCCGCCGTGCCGGTGTTGGCGGTGAGCCGAAACACGCTCGGCTACTGGGGCGATGCGGCGCCGCGCCAGCCCCTGTTTCTGGTGCCGAATGCCCTCGAGGGCGACTGGATGGCGCGCGGCCTCCGGCCAGGCGGCCCTGCCGCTGGCGGCGATCGGACCGGTGCTGACGGGACCGAAGGCAATGGGCTGGAGGGCCGCCGCCCGATTGATGTGCTGGTGCAGCAGCGCAAGAGCAGTGCCTACGTGCTCACGCAACTGGTGCCGGCCCTGCGCCGCCAGGGGCTGCGGGTGGAGGTCCAGAGCGGCTGGGTGGACGATCTGGTGGATCTGTTCAACCGGGCCACGGTGGTGCTCTACGACTCGGCCGACTACTGGCGGGGGCGGGGCGTGACCGAAGGGTTCGGGCTGCCGCCGCTGGAGGCTCTGGCCTGCGGCTGTGTTGTGTTCAGCAGCCTCAACCACGCCCTGGCCGACAGCCTCGATCCCGGGCTGATCGCCCATCAGATCGGCGCCGGCAGCCTGGCCGCTGACCTGGAGCGGATCACTGCCGCCGTGCAGCATCCCACGACCTGGCGCGCTGACCCTGCCCGCCTCCAGCCCCTGCTGGAGGCCTGCAGTGAGCCGGTGCTGCGGCAGCGCTGGCGCCATGCCCTCGAGGAGATCAACCGCCACTGGGACCGGATCGGCGCCGGCGAGCCGCCGCTACTGGCTCCACCCCGCTGGCAGCTGCGCTGGCGACAGCGGGCGGATCGCTTGCGGCGCCTGCTTTCCCGCCAGCTTGGGTCGATCGGTTAAGTGGCTGGCCCGTTGCCTGGGGGCTGGGCAGGAGAGCTCCCATAGGCTGAACCGGATCAAAGGTCTTCCCCGTGCGGCTGCCGAAAAGCCAGACACTCGATCAGCTTCGGCAGCTCCTTCTGACCCTCCCGAAATCACTCAGGCGGCAGTTTTATTGGCTGCTGCCGTTGGCAGTGTTGCCGGGCGTTCTTGATATCTTGTCGGTGGGCATTCTGGCCCAGCTGATGTCTTCGCTGTTGATGTCGAAGGCGAAGCGGCAGATTATTCCGATACATATTCCCGGCTCAGATCGCTTTGAGTTTGTCCTCTTCCTGATCGGCGCCTTCATCCTGATCTCATGGCTACGCTCTCTGGCGCGTCTGTGGCTGGTGATTTCGCAGGAGCAGTATATCGAACGCATGTGGCTCTATCTGACCGATCATCTCTATCGCGGCATTCTCTACCTTCCCTACGAGTTTCATCTCGCCCAGGATGACTCCAAGCTGGCGACGCAACTGCTCACCAATGTCACCAAGGTGACACGCGGTATTCTGCGGCCCTGTCTGCCGTTGTTTTCGTCGTTCTTCTCGGTGGTGTTGCTCACTGGCGGCATCCTCTACGTGGGGCGCTGGTATGCGCTCGGTTTGTTCGCTGGCCTCACGCTCGCCTACGGCCTGTTCTCGGTGTTCATGACGCCCTATCTGCGCCATGCCGAGCGGCAGAAGCTCTACCTGGCTTCTCAGATGAAGCAGACGTTCATCGACTCGATGACGATGATCCGCGAGATCCAGCTTTACGCCGCCGAAGATTTCTATGGCGATTCCTTCCGCGACAAGGCTCAGGAGGCCAAGAAGTTCGAGTTCCTCAATACTCTGCTGCCTTGGTTCCCCAAGCTCACGATTGAGCCGCTTGGCATCACGCTGATTTTTTCCTTCGCCATCTTTCCGGCCCTGCTTGGCGGTGGTTTCTCTGATCTGAAGCAGGTCATCCCCTTCCTGGCCACCCTGGCCCTGGCCTCGCTGCGCCTCACCCCAGCCCTGCAGGAAACCTTCGCCTCGATCACCAAGCTCCGCTCCGGTCTGCCGAACATCTCCAGCCTGCTGAAGCTGATGAAGATCGCCGATGAGGGCAGTGAGATCCCCGCGGCGGTTCTGGGGCCGGGAGGCACCCCCATGAGCCGGCAGGCCTTCATTCCCCGCCGCACGATCCGGCTGGATCGGATCACCTACGCCTATCCCGCAACCAACCACTCCACAATCACCGACCTCACCCTCACCATTCCGGTGGGGTCCCGCGTGGCCTTCGTGGGGTCCACCGGCAGCGGCAAAACCACCACGGGCCTGCTGTTGCTCTCGCTGCTCACGCCCCAGAAAGGACAGCTGCTGATCGATGGCACCCCCCTGGATGCGCAGGATCGGCGTGCCTGGCAGTCCTGCTGTTCCTACGTGCCCCAGATCGTCAGCTTCACCCGCGGCAGCGTGCTGGAAAACATCGCCTTCGGCGAAGATCCCGATCAGGTGGATCTCAACCTGGTCTGGGAGTCGCTGGAATCGGCCCAGCTCGCCGAGGTGGTGGCCGAACTGCCCTATGGCCTCTACACGCCGATCGGTCGCGATGGCCTGCGGCTCTCAGGCGGCCAGCGCCAGCGGCTTGCTCTGGCGCGGGCCTTCTACCGACGCACCGAGGTGCTGCTGCTCGATGAGGCGACCAGTGCCCTCGACAACAAGACGGAATCGGAGGTGATCGAGGCGCTCGAGATCATCGGCCGCCGCTGCACCACGATCGTGATCGCCCACCGCCTCTCCACCATCGTGCGCTGCGATCGGATCTACGAATTCGAGGCGGGCCGGATCAAGGCAGCCGGCAATTTCGAACAGCTGCGGGCTGCTTCCGCCAGCTTTGAAGAGCTGGTGGCCACCCTGGAGCGCAGCCTCGCGGCCGCCTCGTGAGCCCCGGCCTCGATATCACCCTGCTGGCCACGGCCGACTGGGACCATCCCTTCTGGACCAACAAACAGCACGTGGCTGTGAGTCTGGCGGAGCTGGGGCATCGGGTGCTCTACGTGGATTCCCTCGGCCTGCGGCCCCCCACCCTGGGGCAGCGGGATCGGGGCCGGCTGTGGCGGCGCCTGCGGTTGGCCTTTCCCAGGCCGCGGCCTGTGCGCCCTGGAATCTGGGTGATCTCGCCGCTGCAGTTGCCCCTGCCAGCGGGTCCATGGGTGGACCGCCTCAACAGCCTGGTGCTGCGCGCCACCCTGGCCCTGGCCCGGCTGCAGCTGGGCCTGCGCCGCGACCTGCTCTGGACCTACAACCCCCGCACGGCGACTGTGCTGCCGGTGCAGGCCTACCGGCGTTCGCTCTATCACTGTGTCGATGCGATCGATACGCAGCCGGGGATGGATGGCCCCCGGATCCGGCGCGACGAACAGCAGCTCTGCCGCCAGGTGGATGGGGTCGTTGCCACCACCCCGGTGTTGCTGGAACGCTGCCGGCCGCTGGCTCGGCGCTGCACCTTGCTGCCCAATGCGGTGGATGTGGAGCATTTCCGCCAGGCGCTGGATCCCGCCTTGCCCCTGCCGGCCGATCTGGCCTGCATCCCGGCACCGCGGCTTCTGTTCGTGGGGGCGATCGCGGCCTACAAGATGAACATGGAGCTGCTGGCGGCAGTGGCCCGCTGCCATCCGGACTGGTCGATCGTGCTGATCGGGGCGGTGGGTGAAGGGGATCCCGCCACGCTGATCACCCCCCTGCTGGATTGCCCCAACATCCACCGCCTCGGCCCGCGGCCCTATGGGGCCTTGCCGGCCTATCTCAAGGGGGCGGCGGTGGGGTTGATCCCGGCGCGGATCAATGCCTATACCCAGGCCATGTTCCCGATGAAGTTCTTCGAGTACCTGGCGGCTGGCCTGCCCGTGGTGGCCACGCCGCTGCCGGCCCTCGCTCCCTACGACGGTGTGGTGGCCCTGGCGGCCGAGGCCGAAGCCTTTGCCGCAGCGGTGGCGAAGGCTCTGGTGCCGGATCCTGTGGCTGCCGCCGAGCGCCTGCGGCTTGCCGGTACCGTCACCTACAGCGAGCGCAGTCGCCGCATGCTGGCGTTTCTGGAGAGCGAGCCGCAGGGGCACTGCTAGCCTCCACTGCTGTCGATTTCCTGTTCATTCGTTCTGTTACTGGCGCGTCGATGCCCCCGTTAAAGCTGATCTACATCACCAGCAATAGCCATAGCGGTTCCACCTTGCTGGACATGTTGATCGGCTCCCATTCCGCCTGCCTGACGCTGGGTGAAATCCATAAGCTCACCGCCAAATCGGAAGGGGAATGTGCCTGTGGGGCATCCAGTTTTGCCACCTGCCTATTCTGGCAGGACGTGTCCAGCCGGCTTGAGGCCTCCGGCTCGCCACCCTTGGCCGACCTGCAGATTCATGCCACCGATCCGGTTGCGTTTCGTGATGCCAATCGTTGCCTGCTCACGGTGTTGCAGCAGAAGACAGGCTGCGCGGTGTTCGTCGATTCCTCCAAGAAACTCTCCCGCCTGAAGCTGCTGCTTCAGGATCCCGATCTGCAGGTGCTGCCGGTGCACATCGTGCGGCGGCCGGAAGGCGTGGTGTGCTCCAACATCGCCAAGGGACGCCCCTGGGGTGAGGAGCTGGAGATCTACCACCGCAATCTCTGGCCCCGCTACGACCTGCTCCGCCATCACCCCCATCTGCTCGTGTCCTACGAGAGCCTCTGCCGCCAACCGGAGCAGGTGCTGGGACGGATCATGCAGGCGGCCGGACTTGCCTTTGAGCCCGACCAGCTGGACTGGACCCGGCACGAGCATCACAACGTCAACGGCAACAAGCGCACCCGCACCAGCCGCGCCTCCACGATCCGTCTGGATGAGCGCTGGCGTCGTCAGCTTTCCCGCCGCCAGCGCCTGGCGATCCGGCTGGCCCAGGCGCGCTTCCGCCTGCGGTTGCTGCTGCGGTTCGGGCTCTGGCCGCGGCCCCTCTGAGATGGGTGTGAGGCCCACCGGCATGCGGCGCCTGGCCCCCTGGAGCTGGGCACTGGCCTGGCTGCGGCTGGCTGCGGTGATCGTCTGCGAGCGGCTGGATCAGCCGCGCCGGGGCCGGCGTTGGCTGGAGCGCTGGTGCTGCGCCCCCGCTGCTGCCCCCCTGTTGCTGGAAGCCCTGGCCTTGCGCTGTTGCGCTGATGGCGACGTCGAAGTGGCTCTGGATCTGTTCATCCGCCTCTGGTGCGACTGGGGCAGCAGCGAGCTGTTGTATCGCCTGCTGTTCCGCCGCCGCTTCCGCTCCGCCCACGCCCGTGACCATGCCCTTCTGCTGCAGAGGATCGCGGCGGCTGAGCCCCTGCCGGCCCACTTCCGCGCCTATGGCGCCATCGCCTGGGCCTACCGCACCCTGGAAGCCCAGGATCCCGAGTCGATGGCGGCGGCAGTGGAGCCGATCGCCCGGCTGGCCGAAGAGCTGGAGGCGGATCCCGGAACGCCCAGCTGTGGGCGGGCGGATCGGGAGAACAGGGCCAAGCTGCTGATCTCCTGTTACACGGTGCTGGGGCGGCTGCACTTCTCCCTGGAGGATTTTCCGGCCTTTTCATCTGTGGCGCGGCGTTCTGCCCAGTTGGCGGAGCAGCTCGATCCCGATCGGATCGACGCCGATGTGAGCTACCGCCTGCTCAGCAATTTGCTGCGCTGCCTGGGCTGTGCCTGGCTGGAGGCCTGGTCGCGCCAGGACGCAGCGGCTCTGGCCCAGGTGACGGCCCGCATCGAGGCGGTGGTGCGGGAGGCCCAGTCGCCCCGGCACCAGGACTCCTCAGCCCGCGAAGACCATGCCGGTTTCGCGCGCCAGGTGGCAGCTGCCCTGGAGGGGCTCAGCCTGGAGGACCGGCGACTGGAGCCCCTCTATCCCCTGGTGGCGCTGCTGTTCAAGAAAAAAGTGGATGGCCACGGCTTTCGCACCCGGATCGCCCCGGCGCTGCAGCGCTACCGCGATGCCGCTCTGCCCGGGTTGCCCGCTTCGTCCTGATGACGGTTTCGTTGATGCCGCCTCTGTCGCCGCCTTCGCCACGGCTCTCGGTCCCGCCCCTGCGGGTGCTCTACATCACCAGTCGCGGCCACAGCGGTTCGACGCTGCTGGATCTGCTGCTCAGTGGGCACTCCGGCCTCACCAGCGTGGGCGAGATCAAGATGCTCACCGCCGCCGATCGCAGCCGCAAGCGCTGCAGCTGCCACGGCCTCGATCCGCTGGAGTGTCCCTACTGGAGTTCGGTGCAGGACCAGCTGCAGGCCAGCACCGGCCTGCGTTTCGCCGACCTGCGGCTCGACAGCGTCGACCCCTGGGTGAACCATGGCCACAACCTGGCGCTCTACGAGAGTGTGGCGGCGGTGAGCGGTTGCCGAATCATCGTGGATTCCTCCAAGAGTCTGCCGCGGTTGCGTGATCTTCTCCAGGGCCAGGAGCTCTACGGCGGCTATGCGCTGCTGCCGATTCATCTGCTGCGGGGGCCGCTGGGGCTGGTGCACAGCTATGTCAGGAGGGGGGATGATCTGCGCGAGGTTTGTTACAACTACGCCAATGGCTATTTTCGTGCTGATGATCTGCTCCATCGCCGCCGCCATCTGTTGGTGCACTACGAGCGCCTCGCCGGCCAGCCGCGCCGTGAACTGCAGCGGCTGATGGCGGCGATCGGCCTGCCCTTCGAGCAGGCCCAGATGGACTGGGGCCGCGGACCGCGCCGCAACATCCATGGCAACGACATGCGCTTCAAGGCGGGCGGACCGATCCGGCTCGATCGCTCCTGGAGGCTTGGCCTCACCCCGCTGCAGATCCTGCAGGTGCTGTGGTTCACCTTGCCGGTGCGCCTGCGGCAGCGGCGGCTCACCAGTCGGCGCCTGATGCGGCTCTGGCGGCTGCGTTACAAGCCCACTGCCATGGCCTCAGGCAGCCGGCCGGATTGATGGGCGATCCCCCGTTGCAGCCGTCGCCCGGGCCGGTGGTGCTGTACATCGATGCGCTCAAGGCCGGTGGTGCCGAGCGGATCACGCTGCAGTGGGCCCAGTGGTTGCAGCAGGCCGGCCGGCCGGTGCTGCTGCTCACCCGCCACGGGCCGGAGCGTGATTTCTACCCCCTGCCCGCCGGGCTTGATCGCCGCGTCGAGCCGCCCGAGCCCCGCTGGCTCAAGGCCCTCGGCTGGTGGGGCTTCCCGTGGCGATTGCTGCGGCTGCGCAGGCTGCTGCGCCAGCTGCGCCCCTGCCTGGTGCTTGGGATCACCACCCTGCCGGCGATCAAGCTGCTGCTGGTCAGCGCCGGTCTGCCCTGGGCCGTGGTGGTGTCGGAGCGCAACTATCCGCCGGCCAAGCCGCCCGCCCTGCCCTGGCGCTGGCTGCGCCGGCTCACCTATCCGCGCGCGGCGGCCCATCTCGTGCAGACCCGCCGCACCCTGGCCTGGCTGGTCTCCACCCAGGCCGTGCCGGAGTCGCGCTGCCATCTGGTGCCCAACCCGATCGGCTGGCCCCTGGCCGATTTCCCGCCACGGCTCGCCCCCGCCGCCCTGATCCCCGTCGGCGCCTCGCTGATGCTGGCGGTGGGCACCAAGCCCCACCAGAAGGGATTCGACCGGCTGCTGGCGGCCTTTGCCCGCCTGGCGCCGCGCCATCCCAGCTGGCATCTGGTGATCCTCGGCCTCGATCCGGCCAGCGGCAGCCATCGCCGCGCCGTGGCGGATCTGGTGGCGCAGTGGCAGGCCGACCCGCTGCTGCGCCAGCGGGTGCATCTGCCGGGCCCGGTGGGCAACGTGGCCGATTGGTACGGGGCCTGCGATCTGTTTGTGCTCAGCTCCCGCTACGAGGGGTTTCCGAACGTGTTGCTTGAGGCCATGGTGAGCGGCTGTGCCTGCCTGGCCTGCGCCTGCCCCACCGGACCGGAGGAGATCGTGCGCCATGGGCAGGATGGCTGGCTGGTGCCGGCCGAGGCCGATGCGGCGTTGCTGGAGCGTGAACTGGAGCGGCTGATCGACGATCCCCTTGTGCGGCGCCGCCTCGGCAGCGAGGCCGGCGCCGTGCGGCAGCGCTACGGCGACGCCACGGTGCGTGAGCAGTTTCTTGCAGCCCTTCAGCCCCTGATGCCCTGAGCCGCGCCTCCGCCATGTCCGCGCCCCTACCGATCACCGCGCCCCCGTCGTCGCAGGGTGACGATCTCTGGATCGTGCTGCCCCATCTGGGCCCCGGCGGTGCCCAGAAGGTGGCGGTGCTGGCGGCGGGCCACTTCGCGGCCTGCGGTCTGCGGGTGCGGCTGATCACCCTGCTGCCCGATCAGCCGGCCGTGCTGGAGCCTCCGCCCGGGGTGGAGCACATCGACCTGGGCCCGCTGGTGGCCAGCGACCGGCAGCGGCAGGGCCCCTGGGTGGATGTCTCGGATCGCTCGCCGCTGGCGATCGCTCGGCGGGTGGCGGTCCTCTGGATCGGCCGGATCCGGCGCCGCCTTTCGCCGCTGGGCCTGCGCCTGCTGCTCGGGCTGCAGCTTCCCCTCTGGCCGCCCGCGACGGGTTGGCGTGGCGGCCTGCAGCGCCTGTTGCTGCGGCTGACCCGCAACGTGGGAGGCCCCCAGGGGGCTCGCCTGCGCCAGCTGGTGCAGCGGCAGCGGCCCCAGCGGCTGCTAGCCCTGCTGAGCCGCACCAACATGTTGTCCGCTCTGGCGGTCTGGGATCTGCCGATCCATCTGGTGGTGTCGGAGCGGAACGATCCCCGCCTGCAGCACCTGCCCTTCCCCTGGAACCGGCTGCGGCCTCTGCTCTATGGCCGCGCCGATGTGGTGACCGCCAACACCAGCGGGGTGCTGGCGGTGCTGCGCCAGTTCCCGCAGCCGTTCCGGCGGCTGGAGCTGCTGGCCAATCCCCTGCCCCAGACCCAGCGCCCCGGTGAGCGGCTGCCCCTGGCGGAGCGCTCGCGCGAGTTCCTCACGGTCTGCCGGCTGGTGCCCCAGAAGGGGGTGGACGTGCTGCTGGAGGCCTTTGCCCTGCTGCCGCTGCCGATCCGTCAGGAATGGCGGTTGCGGATCGTGGGCGATGGCCCCGAGCGCGCCGCCCTGGAGCGGCAGGCCCGCCAGCTGGGGATCGCCGCGCAGGTGAGCTTCGAGGGCTTCTGCAGCGATCCGCCCCGCTTCTTTCGCCAGGCGCCGATCTTCGTGCTGCCCTCCCGCTTCGAAGGCATGCCCAATGCCCTGCTGGAGGCGATGGGCTTCGGCTTGGCGTCGGTGGTCACCGATGCCTCGCCCGGCCCCCTGGAGCTGGTGGAGCCGGGTGTCACCGGGCTGGTGGTGCGCAGCGGCGACGCGGCGGCTCTGGCGGCGGCTCTGCAGCAGCTGGTGGAGGATCCGGAGCTGCAGCAGCGCTGCGGCGCGGCGGCGGCGGAGCTGCTGCGCCGGCACGACTGGCCGGTGCTCGAGCCGGTCTGGCGCGACCTGCTCAACCTCGCCTGAGGTGGCCGCCCCTACGCCCCTGCGCCTGCTGGTGTTCGCCCCCTCGCGGCGGGCGCCCTCGGAGACCTTCATCCGCGCCAATCTGGCCGGCCTCGCCTGCGACACGGTGGCCTACTGCGGCGACGAACGGCCCTGGGGTGGCCCGCCCCTGCGCCTCGCCTACGGCCTGGCGATCCTGGTCAGCAAGGCCTGCTACCGCCTGGCCGCCCTGGTGCCGCTGGAGGTGTTGCAGCGCTTCGGCACCTGGCTGCCCTCCCGGGTGGCGATCCGCATCTGCCGCTACGAGAGGCCCGATCTGGTGCTGGCCGAATTCGGCTTCCACGCGGTGCGGGTGATGGAGCTGGTGCCGGCCACCGGCCTGCCTCTGATCGTCCATTTCCGTGGCTCCGATGCCTCCTCCCGCCGCTACCTCGACACGCTGCGGCCCCGCTATCGCCGCCTGCTGCAGCTGGTGGCGGCGGTGGTGGTCAAGTCGGAGCCGATGCGCGTCACCTTGCTGGCCCTGGCGACGCAGCGCCAGCGACCCCTGCCGGTGCTGATCAGTCCCTCGGGGGCCGATCCCGCCCGCTTCGCCGGCGCCGATCCCGCCGCGGCCCCGCCCCACTTTCTGGCGGTGGGCCGGTTCGTGGCCAAGAAGGGGCCGCTGCTCAGCCTCGAGGCCTTCGCCCGCGCCAGCTCAGGCCATCCCGACTGGCGGCTGGAGATGGTGGGAGAGGGGCCCCTGCTGGCCCTGGCCCGCCAGCGGGCCAGCGACCTCGGCCTCGGCGATCGGGTGATTTTCGCCGGCCTGCTGCCGCCGGCGGCCATCGCCGAGCGCCTGCGGGGGGCGCGGGCCTTCCTGCAGCATTCGCTCACCGCACCGGACGGGGATCAGGAGGGATCGCCGGTGGCGGTGCTGGAGGCCCAGCTCAGCGGCCTGCCGGTGGTGGCGACCCGCCACGCCGGCATCCCTGAGGTGGTGCAGCACGGGGTGACGGGCCTGCTGGTGGAGGAGGGCGACGTGGCGGCGATGGCGGAGGCGATCCGCCGTCTGGGGGAGGACCCAGCCCTGGCCGGCCGGCTGGGGGCGGCGGGGCAGCGCCGTTGCCAGGAGCACTTCACGGTGCAGCACCACCTGCAGGCCCTGCAGGGCCTGATCGAGCAGGTGGCTGCCGCGCCGACGTCGCCGCCCGGCGATAGCCTCAGCCCGTGAGCTTTCTTGCCGGCCTCAACGACGCCCAGCGCCGGGCGGTGGACCACCACACCGGTCCCCTGCTGGTGGTGGCGGGGGCCGGCAGCGGCAAGACCCGCGCCCTCACCCATCGCATCGCCCACCTGATCGGCCACCACGGCGTCGATCCGGCCGATCTGCTGGCGGTGACCTTCACCAACAAGGCCGCCCGGGAGATGAAGGAGCGGCTGGAGCTGCTGCTGGCCCAGAAGCTGGCCCAGAGCCAGTTCGGCCAGCCCTGGAGCACCCTGCCACTGGTGCAGCAGAAGCAGCTGCGCAGCCGCATCTACCGGGAGGTGATCAAGGAGCTGTGGATCGGCACCTTTCATGCCCTGTTCGCGCGGCTGCTGCGCTTCGATATCGACAAGTTCCACGACCCCGAAGGCCTGCGCTGGACGCGGCAGTTCTCGATCTACGACGAGAGCGACGCCCAGACGCTGGTGAAGGAGATCGTGACCCAGGAGCTGGGGCTGGACCCGAAGCGCTTCGAACCCAAGAAAGTGCGCTGGGCGATCAGCAACGCCAAGAACCAGGGCTGGCTGCCGGAGCAGCTGGAGGCCAAGGCGGAGGGGGTGCGGGGCCGCAAGGAGGCCGAGGCCTATCGCCTCTATCGCCGCGCCCTGGCCGCCAACAACGCCCTCGATTTCGATGATCTGCTGCTGCTGCCGGTGCAGCTGCTGCGCCAGAACGAGCAGGTGCGGAACTACTGGCACCGTCGCTTCCGCCATGTGCTGGTGGACGAATACCAGGACACCAACCGCACCCAGTACGACCTGATCAAGCTGCTGGTCACCAATGGTCGGGACCCTGCCGCCTATGACGACTGGGCAGGCCGCTCGGTGTTCGTGGTGGGCGACGCCGATCAGAGCATCTACAGCTTCCGCGCCGCCGACTTCACGATCCTGATGGGTTTTCAGGACGATTTCGGCGACGGCGCTGCCGATGAGGCCACCAGCACCATGGTGAAGCTGGAGGAGAACTACCGCTCCACCGCCACGATCCTGGAGGCGGCCAACGCCCTGATCGCCCACAACAGCGAGCGGATCGACAAGATCCTCCGCCCCACCCGCGGCGAAGGGGAGTTGATCACCCTCACCCGCTGTGACGACGAGATCGCCGAGGCCGAGGCGGTGGTGCACCGCATGCGCATGCTCGAGGCCGCCCATCCCGATCTGCGCTGGGGCGACATGGCGGTGCTGTATCGCACCAATGCCCAGAGCCGGGCGATGGAGGAGGCCCTGGTGCGCTGGGGGATTCCTTACATCGTGGTGGGTGGGCTGCGCTTCTACGACCGGCGCGAGATCAAAGATGTGCTCGCCTACCTGCGGCTGCTGGTCAATCCGGCCGACACGGTGAGCCTGCTGCGGGTGCTGAATGTGCCCCGCCGCGGCATCGGCAAGACCACGATCGAGCGGCTCACTGATGCCTCCAATCAGCTGGGGATTCCGTTGTGGGAGGTGGTGAGCGATGCCGAGGCGGTGCGCTCCCTCGGCGGGCGTTCGGCCAAGGGGCTGCTGCAGTTCCATGAACTGATCAGTGATCTGCAGCGCCGCGTCCAGGACGCTCCACCCTCTGAGCTGGTGCAGCGGGTGCTGGAGCAGAGCGGCTATCTGGCCGAGCTGATCGCCGCCGGCACCGATGAAGCCGAAGACCGGCGCCGCAACCTCAACGAACTGGTGAATGCCGGTTTGCAGTATCAGGAGGAGAACGAGGAGGGGGATCTGGAGGGGTTCCTGGCCTCGGCCGCCCTGGCCAGCGACGCCGACAGCAAGGACACCGACCAGGACCGCGTCACCCTGATGACCCTGCACGCCAGCAAGGGGCTGGAGTTCCCGGTGGTGTTTCTGGTGGGGATGGAGCAGGGCCTCTTCCCCAGCTACCGCTCTCTGGAGGATCCCGCCGCCCTGGAGGAGGAGCGCCGCCTCTGCTACGTGGGCATCACCCGTGCCAAGGAGCGTCTGTTTCTCTCCCATGCCAGCGAAAGGCGCCTCTGGGGCGGCATGCGCGAGCCGGCGGTGCCCTCGGTGTTTCTCTCGGAGCTGCCTGAGGAACTGGTGCAGGGCGACATCCCGCGCTCCGGCGGTGCGGCCCTGCGCCGGGAGCAGCGGCTTGATCGGCTCACCCGTGTCGATCGAGTGGAGTCCCGCCGCGTGGAGGGTGGTGGGGAGGCCGGCGTCGCCGCCAATGCGGTGCGGCGCCGCGCCGGTGTGGCCCGGAGCTGGGTGGTGGGTGACCGGCTGCGCCATGCCGCCTTCGGGGACGGCCATGTGACCCATCTGTTCGGCAGTGGCGAGAAGATCTCGATCGCCGTGAAGTTCGAAGGCATGGGCCCGAAGATCCTCGATCCGCGCCTGGCGCCGATTGAGCCGCTGGTCTGAGCGGCGATTGCGGAGATCTGGCCATGCACTCGGATCCGCCTGTGCCTGCCACCCGCCCCTCTATTACGGCCTGCTCTGGCTCTTGGGCCAGTTGGTGCCCGGCACGGCCCGGTTCCTGCGGCTGTTCTCCTGGGGGGCCTACCTGTTGGGCGAGGGGGTGATCGTGGCCCAGGTGGCTCAGATGGCCCGGCCCCTGGCGCCCCCACGGCGCCATCTGGCTGTGGGGTTGGTCGTGATCCTGGCCTTCTGCAGTCCCTTCCCGATTCGCTTCTCGATCGAGGCCAAGGGCTATGCGCTGCTGGTGCTCTGGATCGCCCTGGCCCTTCTCTGCCGGCGCCGCTGGCACCAGGAGGGCAAGCTGGCTGATGGCATCGGCTACGGACTGGCCCTGGCCGCTGCCGGCCTTACCCACTACTACGGCCTCTTCTACGGGATCGCCCTGGCGCTCACCGAGCTGGCGGCGACCTGGCGGCCCCTGCGACTGCGGTTGCAAAGTGTGGGAAGTCTGCCTGTTGACAGCGCTGCCCTGCCTGGCCTGGATCTGGCACAGCCGCCGCTATCTGCTGGAGGGATCGGAGGCCGGTGACTGGATCGGCAGGCCCGATGGCGGCATGGCTGAGGAGGTGCTGGCGCGGGCCCTGGGACCCTGGCCGCTGCCGAAGCTGGCCCTGCTCCTGGTGATGGGAGCGTTTGATCTGGTGCTGTGCCGCCGGCGTGTCACGGCGGAGGTTGGCCTTCCAGTTGGCAACCAACGCCCCTGGCTGGCCTGGCTGGACGGGTCTGTCCTGCTCTCCGGCGGCGTGCTGGTGTTGATGGTGGTGGGGGTGTCGTTTGGCCCTGGCTGCAGCCCTGGTGCTCTCCTTCTGGGCCGATTCCTTCCCCCCCTTGCAACCGGGCGGGGTGTTCCAGGGATCGCGCGAGACGAACGACTTTCGCCTGCTGGTGCTGGCCAGTCAGGACACGGCCGTTCGGATCAGCCCACGGGCCCATCATTTCCGCACGGCCGAGCGGCTGCTGCGCAACGCCGGCACGGTGAATCCAGCCCAGGTGTCACCAGGCCCCGTGCTGTCCAGTGCTGCCCCGCCGGGCCTGGACTCCTGGGGCGATCTGCGCGATCTGCGCCGCCTGCTGCGCCGCCAGCACCCTCCAGATCGCCTAGTGCTGGCCGAGACCGGGGGCCCGGACTCGGTGCAGCGCCGCATCGATCCGGCCCTGGCCTGGGTCGAGGAGCTGGGCTATGCCTGCCGCCGCGATCTGCCCGGCCGGCCCCACCTGCGCCTCTATCGCTGCCGCTGGCCCGCAGCCGCTCAGAGGCTGGAGGGCTGAAAGCCTGCCGCTACCGCCGCACGGATCGCCAGCAGCTGCTCCAGCAGCGGCTCAAGGCGGTGTAGCGGCACCATGTTGGGCCCGTCGCTGAGGGCCTGATCGGGGTCGGGATGCACCTCCATGAACAGCCCATCCACTCCAACGGCCACCGCCGCCCGGGCCAGGGGCGCCACGAACTCCCGCTGCCCGCCGGTGCTGCTGCCCCGGCCGCCGGGCTGCTGCACCGAATGGGTGGCATCGAAGATCACCGGGCAGCCCAGCTCCCGCAGCTGGGGCAGGCTGCGGTAATCCACCACCAGCGTGTTGTAGCCGAAGCTGGTGCCGCGCTCGGTCAGCCAGAGGTTCTCCACGCCGGCCTCCCGCAGCTTCCGCACCACCTGGGCCATGTCCCAGGGGGCGAGGAACTGGCCTTTCTTGACGTTGATTGTCTTGTCTGTGCCCTGCACCGCGGCGGCGGCGGCCAGCAGCAGGTCGGTCTGGCGGCAAAGAAAAGCGGGGATCTGCAGCACGTCCACCACGGCGGCTACGGGCGCGGCCTGGTGGCTCTCGTGGATGTCGGTGAGCAACGGCAGGCCAAAGCGTTGCTTCACCTCCGCCAGCACCTCCAGGCCATCGCCCACGCCGGGACCGCGGAAGGAGCCGCCGGAGCTGCGGTTGGCCTTGTCGTAGCTGGCCTTGAAGATGTAGCGGATGCCCAGCCGGTCGGTGATGGCCTTCACCTGCTCAGCGATCTCCAGAACCAGCTCGCGGCTCTCGATCACACAGGGGCCGGCGATCAGGGTGAAGGTCATGGCGGCAGGGGCGGGCCTCAGGTCGGGCCAGGTGGATGATCGCCCTAGCCTCGCCCCATGACCCAGCCCATCCCGATCTTCATCGGCGTGGATCCGCGGGAGCGGGCCGCCGTGACTGTGCTGATCGACAGCCTGTATCAGCACAGCTCGGCTCCCTTGGCGATCACGCCGCTGGTCACGCCGCAGCTGGAGGCCCAAGGGCTCTACTGGCGCGCCCGGGATTCGAAGCAGAGCACCGCCTTCTCCTTCAGCCGCTTCCTGGTGCCGCGGCTGATGGACTATCGCGGCTGGGGGATCTTCATGGACTGCGACATACTCTGCCGCGGCGACATCGCCGAACTCTGGGCGCTGCGCGACGAGCGCTATGCCGTGATGTGTGTGCAGCACGAGCACGTGCCGGCCGAAACCCGCAAGTTCCAGGGCGAAGTGCAGAGCGCCTACCCGAAGAAGAACTGGAGTTCGCTGATGCTGTTCCAGGCCGGCCGCTGCACCGCCCTCACGCCCGAGTACGTGAACACGGCCACGGGCCTCGACCTGCACCGCTTCCACTGGCTGGCCGGTGACCACGAGATCGGCGCCCTTCCCGATCGCTGGAACCATCTGGTGGCCGTGCAGCCGCCGCCGCAGCGATCGGCCGGCGAGGGGGGACCTGTGCTGCTGCACTGGACCCTGGGCGGTCCCTGGTTCCGGGAGCAACGCACCATGGGAGAGGCCCTGGCGGCGGAGTGGTTCGCGGCCCGCGATGCCGCCTCCCGTCTGTGGGAGTGATCCGCGTGCCTCGTTCCGTCAGTCCTGATCCCGCCTCACCGCTGCCCACGATCGTGGCGGTGCCGGCCCGGCTCGCCTCCAGCCGCCTGCCCGGCAAGGTGATGGCCGACATCGGCGGCCAGCCGATGCTGCGGCGGGTGCTGGAGCGCTGCGCCGCCGCCGAGACCCCCGCCGCCGTGGTGCTCTGCACCGACAGCCAGGAGCTGGTGGAGGCCGCCGCCGCCTGGGGCTTCCCGGCGCTGCTCACCGCCGCCGACTGCCCCTCCGGCAGTGACCGGATCGCCTCGGTGGTGCAGACCCTGTTGACCATGGCCGGCACCGAGACGGCGCCCCTGAACGCCGAAACCGCCCTGGTGATCAATGTGCAGGGCGATCAGCCCTTCCTCGATCCCGCCGTGATCGATGCCATGGCGGCCGAGTTCGGCCGGCGCCGGCCGCTGCCGCAGGTGCTCACGCCCGTCTATCGCCTCAGCGCCGCCAAGGTCCACAATCCCAACGTGGTGAAGACCCTGCTGGCCGCCGATGGCCGGGCCCTTTACTTCTCCCGCTCGGCGATCCCGCACGTGCGTGATGTGGATCCCGCCGCCTGGCCCGACCACGCCCCGTACTGGGGGCATGTGGGCCTCTACGGCTACCGCGCCGATGTGCTGGCCGGTTGGGCGGCGCTGCCCCACTCGCCGCTGGAGCAGTTCGAGAAGCTGGAACAGCTGCGGCTGATCGAAGCGGGCATCGGCATCGGCACCTTCCCGGTGGAGGGCGACTCCCTGTCGGTGGATACGGCCGAGCAACTCGAACAGGCGCGCCAGATCGCCGCAGGAGGCCTCGCGGCTCAGGGGATCGCGGCTCAGTCGTTGCGGTCGCGCCAGCCCTCGGCACAGAGCTGACGCCACTGCGGTCGCCGCCCCAGGATCCGCTCCACCAGCTCCCGCACGGCGCCGTTGCCGCCGCAGCGTTCCAGCACGGCATCGGCTTGCCGCCGCAGGGGCGGGGCCGCATCGGCCGGGGCCAGCAGCAGCCCCACGCAGGGGCGCACCGCCAGGTCGTTGAAGTCGTCGCCCACAAAGGCGGTGCTGGCCGGCTCCAGGTCGAGCTGCTCCAGCAGCCGCGTCAGGGCGGCGGGTTTGTCCTTCACCCCCACCAGGCAGTGGCGGATGCCGAGATGGCGCGCCCGCGCCTCGGTGGCACCGCCCATGCCGCCGCTGAGCAGGGCCACCTCCAGCCCCGCCTGTTGCAGCAGGCGGATCCCCAGTCCGTCCCGCACATCGAAGCGCTTGAACAGCTCGCCGTTGGGGCCGTACCAGAGGCCGCCGTCGGTCAGCACCCCGTCCACATCGAGCACCACCAGGCGCAGCTGATCCAGGCGGGGCCCGAGCTGCCGCCAGCGCCGCCGCTGCCGCATCCTGTCGAGGGCGGCGATCATGGCTGGGGGCTCCGGCCACTGGTGAGGCCGGCCTGCACCAGATCGTGCAGCCGCAGCAGCCCCTGCAGCTGCCTGTCCTCATCGGCGCCGGTGTTGGCCAGCACCGGCAGGATCGAGATCGGTTTGCGGCGGTTCCGCTCCATCCGCTCCAGGGCCTCCACCGCCAGCAGGCCCGGCCCCACCGTGATCGGATCGGCGGTCATCAGGTCGCGGGCCGTGAGCGTGGCCCAGGTGCCGGGGCCATGGGCCTGCAGGGCGCGGCGCAGGTCACCATCGGTGATCAGCCCCGCCAGCCGTTCGGGTTCGTCCGGGTGGGCGACCCAGCAGGCGCCGATCGCGTCCTGGGTCAGTTGGGCAATCACCGCCGGCAGGTCCGCCGATGGAGCCAGGGGGTGGAGACGGGCGGCCGGCACCATCAGATCGCTGACGCGCAGGGTGAGCTGGCGGCCGAGGCTGCCGGCCGGATGGTTGAGGGCGAAGTCCTGGGGGGAGATGCCGCGCCGCTCCATCCACACCGCCGCCAGGGCATCGCCGATCGCCATCGCCACCGCCGTGCTGGCGGTGGGGGCAAGGTTGAGCGGACAGGCCTCCCGGTCCACCGAGCCATCCAGCACCACATCGCAGCCCCGGGCCAGGCTGGAGGCCAGCCGGCCCACCAGGGCGATGCGGGCGCTGCCGCGGCGCTGCAGATGGGGCAGGATTTCCAGCAGCTCCTGGGTTTCGCCGCTGTTGGAGAGCAACAGGACCACGTCCTGCGGAGCCACCACCCCCAGGTCGCCGTGCAGGGCATCGAGGGGGCTGAGGTAGATCGCCATCAGGCCGATCGAGGAGAAGGTGGCCGCGATCTTGCGGGCCACGATGCCACTTTTGCCCACGCCGGTGATCACCAGCTTGGCCCGCTGCTCGGCGCAGCGATCAAGCAGCTCGAGGGCCGCCTCCACCTGGCCGGCATCGAGGCGACCGGCCGCGGCGGCGATCGCCCCGGCCTCCTCCTCCAGACAGCGCGTCAGGGCCGACACCGGCGCAGTTCCACCATGATGCGCCCATTCTCCCCATCTCCATCCCGGACGGAGCTTGCGCGTCATGGAGATCCCGGGCCTGCCGCCCCAGTTGCTGCCCCTGCTGCGCCAGGCCGCCGCCCACCATCGCCTCGCCCTGGTGGGCGGTGCCGTGCGCGATCTGCTGCTGCACCGGGTGCACCACGATCCCTGGCGGGGCCTGCCCGATCTGGATCTGGTGGTGGAGGAGGCCAGTCTGGACAACGTTTCCCAGCCGGATCAGGATTCCGGCGAGGAGCCTCAGCCGCCGGCGGCCCATCGGCTCGCCCGCCGGTTGCGGCAGCAGCTGGGGCCGCGGCTGGTGCCCTATCTCCAGGAGCACGGTGCCTACGGCACGGTGGAGCTGGAGCTGGATCTCGGCGCCTTTCACGGTGCGGCCCTCCAGGCGGTTGACCAGCCGCTGCTGCTTGATCTGGCCAGTGCGCGGCGGGAGAGCTATCCCGTGCCTGGCGAGAACCCCCGGGTGCGCTACGGCAGCCTCGACGACGACCTGGCCCGGCGCGACTTCACGATCAACGCGATGGCCCTGCTGCTGGTGCCCTGCCGAGGTGATCCCGCCTGCCCGCCGGATGTCAGCTGTCTGCTGGATCCCCATGGCGGCCAACGGGATCTGGCTTTGCGCCAGCTGCGCTTCCTCCACGCCGCCAGCGTCCGCGATGACCCCACCCGGGTGCTGCGCGGTGCCCGCTACGTGGCCCGCCTCGGTTTCACGCTGGCCCCGGAGAGCCTGCAACAGCTGCAGAGCACCCTGGCCACCTGGCCCTGGGGGTGGCGGCCGGGTGATCCGCCGGGGCAGGCTCCCTCGGCCCTGGGCACCCGGCTGCGCATGGAACTGGAGCTGCTGCTGGAGCGGGAGGCCTGGAGCCGGGCCCTGGCGGCGCTGCAGGGGTGGGGGGCGTTGCTGCTGTTCGATGCCCGGATCCAGGCGGATCGAACCTGGCCGCGGCGGCTGGCGTGGGCCCAGCGCTTCGGGTTGCCCCTGCCGGCGGCCCTGGTGGCCGGCGCCGCCGATCCGCTCGCCCTGGCGGAGCGGCTGCAGTTGCCCCATCGCCAGCACAAGCTGCTCAGTCAGTGGCTGCTGTTGAGGCAGCGGCTGGCGGATGCAGCAGCGTCTCTGGCGGATGGCCCAGCGGCGGCATCCCAGTGGACCCAGCTGCTGGAGAGTCCGGGTCTCTCAGCCGAGGCGGTCGCCCTGGCCCTGGCCTGCGGCAGTACCCAGCGGCGGCCGCTGTTGTGCTGGTGGCTGCGCTGGCGCCATGTCAGGTCGCCGTTGTCAGCGGAGGATCTGCTGGCTCAGGGGGTGAGGCCTGGTCCCCAGCTGGGGATGCGGTTGCGCCAGGCTCGGCTGGAGGCCATCGACCAGCTGGAGCAGGCTCGGGTGCAGCGGCGGCTGGCAGCCCCCACAGGGCGGTGACGGCCAGATAGCCGATCAGGCACTGGCTGGCGGGATTGATCAGGAACACCGTGGTGGCCAGGGCGTTGAACAGCAGCAGCAGATCCAGGGCGATCGCCGCTTCCGTGAGGGTGGTGCCTTCGCGCCCCCAGGCGAGTCGCAAGGGTGTGTGCCGCAGCCGCAACCGGATCGCCATCGCCAGGATCACCAGCAGCAGCACCAGCGCCAGCAGGCCGAGACTGCCGGTTTCGCCCAGGATCTGAGCGACGCTGTTGTGGGCATGGCCCATCGGCCGCCAGCCGTCGCCGCGCGCCTGGGCGGTGGCTGCGGTGCAGAACTCCCGTGCCCGCGTGCCGAAGCCGATGCCGTACAGGAAGCGATTCTGGCCGGAAAAGGCGATGCCGCCGTAGCACGCAGCTGCTTTGAGGCGGCCCAGGTCGGAGAGAAGATTGCGGCCGCTGCTGGGGGCCAGCACGAACCACCACAGGCTCATCACGGCGGCCAGGGCCGCGGAGCCACCAAGAGCCAGCAGCGCTGCCTGGCCGGCCTTCAGCCGTCCCCTGGCCCGGCTGATCAGATACGCCATCGCCATGGCCAGCAGCGGTGCCAGCAGGGCCAGGCGTGATCCCGTGCGCAGGCAGAGCCCGTAGCCCAGCAGCGCCGTCGCCAGGAGTGCCAGGCGCTTCCAGCCCGTTTTTTCCAGCAGCCCGCCATAGGCGGCACAGACACTGAACAGCATCGCCAGGGTGGCGAGGCGATTCAGCCCGCCGATCCCCACCTTCTTCTGTTGGATCACGACGTCCAGGGGGGTGCTGAAGTCGAGGCTGCCGGGCCAGTGCAGGGCCAGCAGCAGCACCACCGGCACGGTCGCCAGGCCGATCCACTGCAGCGAGGCCCGCCAGGAGGCTGGCCGCCGACCGGCACCGGCGGCCAGACCCAGCACCACCATCAGCATGTCGCTGGGACCGGAGGGGCTGCTCTCCTCGCCGAACAGCACCACCCGCACGTTCACCAGCAGCAGCCCGAGCATGAGCGCCGCCCAGGGGGTTCCGGCCGGCCTCTGCCGCACCTGCCGCACCGCCTGGCTGACCAGCCGCAGGGCCAGCCAGATCAGCAGCAGGCCGGTGGCGAGCAGCTCCTGGGAGCGGAACAGTTGCAGGGCGAAGATCAGCGGCAGCAGGGCATCCAGCCAATCCGTCGCCCCCTCGCCCGGCCAACCCCACCGGCGTGGACTCCTGCCGTGCGGAGCGGCGTCCCGGGACGCGATCGCGGCAGTCGTCGTGGCCATAGGCGGAGCTGCGCGGAGATCAGGTCTGGACGCTTCGATCTCGGAGGATTCCAGCACAGGCCCTGGGCGCCGCTTCTGCGGTCACATCTGCTCGGGAGCCTGGGCTTCGATCACTTCGCCGATCACGCTGGCCTGGCCAAAGCCGGCTGCTGCCAGGTCCTCGAGGGCATCGGCGGCCTTTGCGGCCGGCAGAGCGGCCAGGAGGGGACCACAGGTCTGCGGATCGATCAGCAGCCCCAGCCGGGAGCCTGGGGCTGGCTGGTCCAGCCGGATTGGGCCGTCGAGCGCGGCTAGGGCGGCCGCATTGGCGGGGGCGAGGCTGCTGGCGAAGCCCTGCTCCAGCAGCTCCAGGGCTCCGGCCAGGGCCGGCACCGCGGTGGCCCTCAGCCGCACGGCCAGGGGGAGAGGCGAGGCGCCACGACCGAACCCGAGCATCTCGCCCAGATGCCCCAGCAAGCCGAAGCCGGTGATGTCGGTGCAGGCCCGGCAGCCGTGGCGCGCCAGCAGTGGCACCAGATCCGCCTGGCTGCGCTGCATCTCGGCCAGGGCCGCGGCGATCCACTCCGGCCGGGCCGCGCCGGCCATGGCGGCGGCAAACAGCACGCCACTGCCGATCGGACGCGTCAGCAGCAACCGATCGCCAGGGCGCAGGCCGCCCTTGGGCCACAACCGCTCCGGCGGCGCTGAGCCGTTCACGGTGAGCACCAGGGTGATCTGCTGGCTGGGCGGGCCGTTGGTCTGCGGCTGCCCCGTCCCAGCGGCCCTGCTGGCAGGCATCTGGCGCTCCTCAAGGGTGTGGCCGCCGATCAGACAGGCTCCCATCGGCTCCAGCACCGAACGGATCCCGGCCAGAGACTGGACCAGCAGCTCCTCCTGCAGGGTCGACCCCACAGCCGGCAGGGTCACGGCCGCCTGAACACTGCGCACCGAAGCACCGCAGGCCCAGAGATCGCTGCAGGCATGCAGGGTGGTGAGTCGGGCATTCAGCCAGGGGTCACTCAGCAGGGCCGGGAACCCATCCACGCTCTGCAGCCAGTGCTCACCGTTGGCGCCGCGGCCCAGCTCCGCCGCATCCTCCGGGGCCGGTGGATGGCGGCTGCCGCTGACACGGGCCAGGGCGGCGGTCAGTGGTGCGGCGGCCAGCTTGGCGGCGCAGCCGCGACAGGCCATCGGCTCGCCATCAGCGGTCTGCATCGGCTGCAGGGCCGTGAACAGATCCAGAAATCGCCGGTCGATCTGCTCCTTCCCGCGCCAGAGCCACCCCGCCGGCCCGATCGCAAGAGGGCCCCACAGCGCCACGGCCTGGGGGGGAGGCCCGGGCAGCCCCAGCAGCTGCAGCGCTCGCCGCTGGGGTCGCCAGGGCCGTAGGGGCCGCCCGCGCAGGGCGCGTTCCAGGTTGGTGGCCAGCACCGGCGCGGCCCGCACGGCCCAGACCCCCGAGGCCGCGCGCGGATCCGCTCCGATCAGGCCGCAATCGCCGCTGGCGAAAATTGCCGCCTCATCGATCACCTGCAGGCAGGCATTGGTGATCACCCGTCCCGAGGTCGGCTCCACCGGCAGTCCCGCGGCAGCCAGCCAGGCCGGAGCCCGGCTGCCGGTGCAGGCCAGATCGGCCGGGGCGTTCTCCGGCTGATGGCGCTGCACGCCGATGCCGGCGGCCGCCAGCAGCCGTTCGCCCAGACGGTTGGCGGCGCCTGAGCCGAGATGGAGCTCCGTTCCGCGCAGCAGCAGTGAGCAGGCGATCCCCCGCCCTCGCAGCGCCAGGGCCAGCTCCACGGCGGCGGCACCACCGCCGCGAATCCGTAGGGTGCCCCCGGCGCTGGGGGTCAGGCCGTCGCAATAGTCGAGAAAGGGCTCCAATGGTTTCACTGGCACGGGAGCCTCTGTCACCCCTCCATCGACAGCCTCCACGCCTGCCGCTGATGCGGTCACGGCTCCCACATCGAGGCTGAGCCGGTCCCAGCGCAGCGCCGGCCGGCCGGCCAGTTGCACCTCCTTCTTCTGGAGATCCAGCCCTGTGATCTCCGCCTCCACGAAGGCCGCCCCCGCCAGGTAGCAGAGTCGCCGCAGGTCGATGGCACAGGCGTGGCGGTCGTACCAGCCGGCCACCAGCCCCGGCACCATGCCCGAATAGAAGGCCGTGCCGGAGCGGCTCACCAGGGTGACCAGGGCGGCCGGTCGCCGCTCGGGCCGCATCGCCCAGCTCCGCAGCACCAGGGCATGGCTGTGGCCGCCGCCGGCCATCACCAGGTGCTGCTGCGGGAGTCTGCGGCTCTCAGGGGCCATAGCCGCGGGGGTTGGCGCTCTGCCAGGCCCAGCCATCCCGGCAGATGTCCGCCAGGCTGCGGCGGGTGCGCCAGTCAAGCCGCGCGCTGGCCAGGCCTGGATCCGCCACCGTGGTGGCGGCGTCTCCCGGTCGGCGATCGACCAGCTCATAGGGCAGGCGATGGCCGCAGGCCGCCTCGAAGGCGTGCACCACGTCCAGCACCGAATGGCCCTGGCCACTGCCGAGGTTCACCGTGAGCAGCTGGGGCTCCTCCCGCAGCAGCGTGTCGAGGGCGGCCCGGTGCCCATCCGCCAGATCCATCACGTGGATGTAATCGCGCACGCCGGTGCCGTCCGGGGTGGGCCAGTCGCTGCCGAAGATGTGCAGGGCCTGGCGCCGGCCCACCGCCACCTGGCTGAGGTAGGGGAAGAGGTTGTTGGGGATCCCTTCGGGGTCCTCGCCGATGCGGCCGCTGGGGTGGGACCCCACCGGGTTGAAGTAGCGCAGCCGGGCGATGCGCCAGCCCGCCTCGCTGGCGGCCACATCAGCCAGCACCTGCTCCACCGCCGCCTTGGAGTGGCCGTAGGGGTTGATCGGCTGGATCGGGGCCGTTTCCGGGATCGGCACCGTGTCCGGATAGCCGTAGAGGGTGGCGCTGCTGCTGAACACGATCGTGCGGCAGCCATGACGGCGCATCGCCTCCAGCAGCCGCAGGCTGCCGCCCAGGTTCGTGTCCCAGTAGCGCAGGGGCTCCGCCACCGATTCCCCCACCGCCTTGAGGCCGGCGCAATGCACCACGGCCCCGATTCCCTCCGGGCTGGTGGTGAAGGCCGCGTCCAGATCGTCGGCACAGCGCACATCCCCTTCCACCAGCTGCAGTCGCACCGCGCCGTGGCCATCGCGCCAGGGTCCGCGCGCCTCTCCCTGCAGGCCGCCCAGCTCCGCTACCCGCCGCAGTGCTTCCGGCGAGCTGTTGTCGAAGTTGTCGAGCACCACCAGCCCATGCCCCGCCTCGAGCAGGGCCACGCAGCAGTGGCTGCCAATGAAGCCGGCGCCGCCAGTGATCAGCAGATGGGCCATGGCGGGCAGGGGAAGCGGGCCTGTCTTCAGGGTACGGACAGCCGGTGATCCCGCAGACTGGCCGCAACGACGGGGCGGGCCGGCAAGGGGCGATGGCGGAGAAGCTGCAGAGTCTGCGGGGCATGGTTGATCTGCTGCCCGCTTCCATCGCCTTGTGGCAGCACGTGGAGGCCACGGCCCGCGACCATTTCCGCCGCGCCCGCATCGCCGAGATCCGCACCCCCCTGCTGGAGGTGACGGAGCTGTTCGCCCGCGGCATCGGCGAGGCCACCGATGTGGTGGGCAAGGAGATGTACACCTTCCTCGACCGGGGCGAGCGCAGCTGCACCCTGCGTCCCGAGGGCACTGCTTCGGTGGTGCGCGCCGCGATCCAGCACGGCCTGCTTAGCCAGGGGCCGCAACGTCTTTGGTATGGCGGCCCGATGTTCCGCTACGAACGCCCCCAGGCGGGCCGGCAGCGCCAGTTCCATCAGATCGGCGTGGAGCTGCTCGGCTTCGCCGACGCCCGCAGCGACGTGGAGGCGATCGCCATCGCCTGGGATCTGCTCGCCGCTCTGGGGGTGGGGGGTCTGGCCCTGGAGCTCAACACCCTTGGAGCCCCCGAGGACCGGACCCGCTACCGCACCGAGCTGGTGGCCTGGCTGGAGGCCCATCGGCAGCAGCTCGATCCCGACTCCCAGGCCCGCATCCAGACGAACCCCCTACGGGTGCTCGATTCCAAGCACCCCGGTACCCAGGAGCTGCTGGCGGGTGCTCCGGAACTGGCCGACGCCCTCAGTGGTGAGAGCCATGAGCGCTTCAGCCAGGTGCGCCATGGGCTCGAGGCGCTCGGGATTCCCTTCACCCTCAACCCGCGGCTGGTGCGCGGCCTCGATTACTACAGCCACACCGCCTTCGAGATCACCAGTGACCAGCTGGGCGCCCAGGCCACCGTCTGTGGCGGCGGCCGCTACGACGGCCTGGTGCAGCAACTGGGCGGGCCGGCGACGCCGGCGATCGGCTGGGCCCTCGGCATGGAGCGGCTGGTGTTGTTGCTGCAGCAATCGGAGGCCCAGCCCTGGATGGCGGCCGCAGCGCCGCAGGTGTATCTGGTGAACCGCGGCGAGCGGGCCGAGGCGGTGGCGCTGCAGTTGTGCCGTGAACTGCGCCGCACGGGAATTGCGGTAGAGCTCGATGCCAGTGGCTCTGCTTTCGGTAAGCAGCTCCGCCGGGCGGATCGTCAGGGAGCCGCCTGGGCCTTGGTCATCGGCGACGAGGAAGCGGCCGGCGGTGTGGCCCTGCTCAAGGACCTGCGGCGCGCAGAGGAGACTGGAGACGAGGGTGGAGCGGCGCCAGATCGGGCGGGTCCGGGTCAGCGGCTGGACCTGGCCGAGATTCCAGCGCAGTTGGCGCATCTGCTGGCTGGCTGAGCTCCGGGCCTCAGCTCCCCTTAACCTCGCCCCACCGCGAACCGCTGCGATGACTGCCGCTTCAGGGATCCGCACCATCTGCTGCATCGGTGCGGGCTACGTGGGCGGCCCGACCATGGCGGTGATCGCCGATCGCTGCCCCCACCTGCAGGTCACGGTGGTGGATCTCAACGCTGCCCGCATCGCCGCCTGGAACGATGCCGATCTCAGCCGGCTGCCCGTCTATGAACCGGGTCTCGATGCGGTGGTGGGCCGCGCCCGCGGCCGCAACCTCCACTTCAGCACCGAGGTGGACGCCGCGATCGCGGCGGCGGACATGGTGTTCCTCTCGGTGAACACCCCCACCAAGACCCGCGGCCTGGGGGCGGGCCAGGCCAGTGACCTGCGCTGGATCGAAGCCTCGGCCCGGCAGGTGGCCCGCTGCGCCCGGGGCCACACGATCGTGGTGGAGAAGAGCACCCTGCCGGTGCGCACCGCCGAGGCGGTGAAGGCGATCCTGGAGGCAGCCGAGGGTGAGGCCGAGGCCCGCGAGGATGCCGGTGGACCGGCCGCCAAGAGCTTTGCGGTGCTGTCCAACCCCGAATTCCTGGCGGAAGGCACGGCGATCGGCGATCTGGAGCAGCCGGATCGGGTGTTGATCGGCGGTGAGGATGCAGAGGCGATCGAGGCCCTGGCTTCGATCTATGGCCACTGGGTGGCCCCTCAGAAGATCCTGCGCACCAACCTCTGGAGCAGCGAGCTGTCCAAGCTCACGGCCAATGCGTTTCTGGCGCAGCGGATCAGCTCGATCAACAGCATCGCCGCCTTCTGCGAGGCCACGGGGGCCGACGTGCAGGAGGTGGCCCGGGCGATCGGCACCGACAGCCGCATCGGCGGCCGCTTCCTGGCGGCAGGCCCCGGCTTTGGCGGCAGCTGCTTTCAGAAGGACATTCTCAACCTGGTGTACCTCTGCCATCACTACGGCCTGCCGGAGGTGGCGGCGTACTGGGAGCAGGTGGTGCAGCTCAACACCTGGCAGCAGCACCGCATCAGCCGGCTGGTGGTGCAGAAGCTGTTCGGCACCGTGACCGGCAAGCGGCTGGCCGTGCTCGGCTTCGCCTTCAAGGCCGACACCAACGACACCCGCGAAGCGCCGGCGATCCGGATCTGCCGCGATCTGCTCGAGGAGGGGGCGCAGCTGAGCCTGCATGACCCCAAGGTGAGCAGCCAGCAGATCGAGCGTGATCTGGGCCAGGCGGCGGTGGCGCCGGAGGCGGTGGCAGCCGTGGCGCAGGCGGGGGAGGGGAGCTGGCGGCGTGCAGAGACCGTCCAGGAGGCGGTCCAGGGCGCCGATGCGGTGCTGCTGCTCACCGAATGGGGTGAGTACCGCCAGCTCGACTGGCCTGCCCTGGTGGCTGGGATGCGGCAGCCGGCCTGGTTGTTCGATGCCCGCGCCATTGCCGATGCGGCGGCGGCCCGGGCCGCGGGCCTGCGGGTGTGGCGCGTGGGCGAGGGCTGAGGTGTTGATCCCGACCCCGTCACTGCGCTCTGGTCCCCTGCGCCATCTGGTGACCGGCGGTGCCGGCTTCGTGGGCTCCCATCTGGTCGATCGGCTGATGCAGGCGGGCGAGGAGGTGCTCTGCCTCGACAACTACTTCACTGGCCGCAAGGTCAACATTGCCCAGTGGATCGGCCATCCCCGCTTCGAGCTGATCCGTCACGATGTGACCGAGCCGATCCGGCTGGAGGTGGACCGGATCTGGCACCTGGCCTGTCCGGCGTCGCCGGTGCACTACCAGTTCAATCCCATCAAGACCGCCAAAACGAGTTTTCTCGGCACCTACAACATGCTCGGCCTGGCCCGGCGGGTGGGGGCCAGGCTTCTGCTCGCCAGCACCAGCGAGATCTATGGCGATCCGGAGGTCCATCCCCAGCCCGAGAGCTACCGGGGCTGCGTCAACACGATCGGCATTCGCTCCTGCTACGACGAGGGCAAGCGGGTGGCGGAAACGCTCTGCTTTGACTATCTGCGCATGCACGGCACCGAGGTGCGGGTGGCGCGCATCTTCAACACCTACGGGCCGCGCATGCTGCCGGACGACGGTCGGGTGGTGAGCAACTTCATCGTGCAGGCGCTGCAGGGTCAGCCCCTGACGCTCTACGGCGATGGCCAGCAGACGCGTTCGTTCTGCTACGTGGATGACCTGGTGGAAGGACTGATCCGCCTGATGAACGGTGCCCACACCGGCCCGATCAACCTGGGCAATCCCGGCGAGTTCACCATTCGCGAGTTGGCCGAACTGGTGCGCGCTCGCATCAATCCTGGCCTTGAACTCGTGCTGCAGCCCCTCCCCCAGGATGATCCTCGCCAACGTCAGCCGATGATCGATCGGGCTCGGGAGTTGCTGGGTTGGGAGCCCACGATCTCTCTGGAACAGGGCCTTGAGCCCACCATCGCTGATTTCCGCCGCCAGCTCGCCCTCTGAGCACGAGGTTTCTGAGCACGAGTTCTCTGGGGAGGAGGCCTCGATCGGGCATCGTCACGGAGTGGCAGGCTGAGGGGCGGCCGTCGCCGGAGCACTTGCCGGAGATCCGCCCTTCCCCTGCCTTCTCTGCCCATGCCCGCCGCCCAGCGTCCCACCCTCGTGACCGGCGCGGCCGGCTTCATCGGCGCCGAGGTGGTGTTGCGGCTGCTTGAGCGGGGTGAGCCGGTGGTGGGGCTCGACAACCTCAACACCTACTACGACCCGGCCCTCAAGCAGGCCCGCCTGGAGCGGCTGCAGCAGCATCCCGCCGCCGCTTTCTTTCGCTTCGTGCGGATGGATCTGGAGGATCGGGCTGCCATGGAGGGCCTGTTCGCCGAGCAGCGGCCGCGGCGGGTGGTGCACCTCGCCGCCCAGGCGGGGGTGCGCTATTCGCTGGAGAATCCGGCCGCCTATATCCAGAGCAATCTGGTCGGTTTCGGCCACATTCTTGAGGGTTGCCGCCATCACGGCGTTGAGCATCTGGTCTATGCCTCCAGCAGCTCGGTGTATGGCGGCAACCGCGAGATGCCGTTCTCGGAGCAGCACGCCGTCAATCATCCGGTGAGCCTGTATGCGGCCACCAAGAAGGCGAATGAACTGATGGCTCACACCTACAGCCATCTCTACGGCCTGCCGGCCACCGGTCTGCGCTTCTTCACCGTGTATGGCCCCTGGGGCCGGCCGGACATGGCCCCGATGCTGTTTGCGCGCGCGATCCTGGCGGGTGAGCCGATCCGGGTGTTCAACCACGGCCGCATGCAGCGCGATTTCACCTACATCGATGACATCGTCGAGGGGGTGATCCGCTGCAGCGACAAGCCGGCCACTGCGGATCCCGACTTCGATCCCCTTCATCCGAACCCGGCCACCGCGGCGGTGCCGCACCGGGTGTTCAACATCGGCAATTCCCAGCCCACCGAGCTGCTGCGTTTCATCGCTGTGCTGGAGCAGGCCCTCGGGCGTCAGGCGATCCAGGACCTGCAGCCGATGCAGCCGGGTGATGTGCCCGCCACCGCCGCCGACACCACGGCCCTGGAGGCCTGGGTTGGGTTCCAGCCCGCCACCCCGATCGAGCTGGGGCTGGAGCGGTTCGCCCAGTGGTATCGGGAGTACCACGGGCTCTGACCCTGCCTCGGCCGGCAGCCCGGTGGTTTGTGGCAGTCAGGGAGTCATCCCATCAAAAAAGGGGCCCTCAGGCCCCTGGATCATGCATCGGCCCAATGGGCCATGCGAGATGAATCGAGTGCTCAGCTCCGCTCAGGCGGAACCGACACCCACGTAGGAACCGTAGAAGAACAGGCCCACCACAAAGATCACTGCCATGCCGCCGGCAGTGGCGACCAGCCAGAGGGGAAGGGTTCCCTCGGTCCAGCGGGAACGCCAGGCCACGGCAGGGCGGCCATCGGGTAGACGATCGGGGATCCGACCGTCGGGCATGGACATTTTCTTGCCGCTCATCGTGAAACCTCCCGATCAGTTGAAGAAGTAGCTGCTGAACAGCACACCGGTGACGAACACGAACAGCAGGCCCAGATAAAGGCTGGTGCGGTTCAGTTCGACCGGCAGGTTGTTCGGATTGGGATTGCGTTGCATGGGGACGACCTCAGCGGCGGACGAACTGCATGGCAGCCAGGGCGCCCAGGAAAAACACCGTGGGGATGCCGAGGGCGTGAACCGAAAGCCAGCGCACCGTGAAGATCGGGTAATTGCGTGGCGTGGTGGGGGCGGGAGTCTGGGTCATGACTTACTGCAGGCGCAGGTCGAGTTGGCTCTTGCCCTCGTAGCGCTGGCTCACAACCGGAGCCTTGCTTTCCTGGGCCTGGAAGTAGGCATCCGGACGGGGCGTCCCGAAGGCGTCATAGGCCAGGCCCGTGGACACGAACATGAAGCCGGCCAGGAAGATGGCGGGCAGGGTCACCGCGTGGATGACCCAGTAACGGATGCTCGTGATGATTTCGAAGAACGGGCGTTCTCCTGTAGAGCCGGCAGCCATGGCGACAAGCGTTCAGCTCGGCGATCCTAGGGGGATGGCGGCAGGGGACGGGAGCCCCCGCCTGCCTTGGTTACAAAGGTTGGCGGGGCTCTGCCTGGCGCGGCTCAGCCCACCCAGCGCAGCAGCGATCCCCGCTCGCCCAGCACGAAGCCCTTGCCGTCCGGCAGGAAGGCGATGCGGCTGAAGTTGGTGGGCTGGGCGGCACCCACCGGATCCTTCTGCCAGGTCTGGCCGCCGTCTGGGCTGGTGAGCAGGGTGCCGCTGCCACCGCCGGTCCAGATGGCGCCGCTCGGATCCCAGGCCATGTCGAGGTAGCCGTAGCCGTTGGTGATCGGGATCACCGGCTTGCTCCAGTCGTCCACGTTGGCGGCATCGGAGTTGAAGCGCAGCTGGGCGCCGCGGGTCACCATCCAGAGGTTGCCGTTCGGCTGGAAGCCGAGGGACTGCACCCGTTGGCTGCTCACCCGCTGGTGGGGTTGCCAGGTGGCCTGACCCGGATCCCAGGTGGCGAAGAAGTTGCCGAGGCTGCTGACGCTCACGTAGCGGCCGTCGGGGCTGCGGCGCAGATCACGCACGGCACCGGCGGCGTCACTCACCTCGGCCTGCCAGCTCTGGCCACCATCGCGGGTGTTGTACACGGCGCCCACGTTGGTGGCCAGTTCGGCCTCCCCCTTGCCCAGGGCGGTGATCAGATACGGCTCCCCGGGCAGCTTGGTATCGAGGAAGAGGCGGCTCCAGTTCTGGCCGGCGTCGGTGCTGTGCAGCAGCAGGCCGGGCTGGCCGGCGATCCAGCCCTCTTTGCCGTTGAAGTCGATGCTGAGCAGGCGGAAGTTCTCCTCCTCCGGCAGATCCAGGGCGCGCTTGGCCCAGCTGGCGCCTCCGTCGTCGGTTTCGAGGATCAGCCGGTTGCTGCCCACCAGGAAGCCGTGGCTCTGGTCTGTGAAGGCCAGATCGAGGGGATTGGCGCGGGTGTCGAGGGGCACGGGCTGCCAGGGGCTGGCACTGGCGATCGGCAGGCCCGTGGTGACGCAACCGGAGAGCCCGAAGCCGAGGCCCACGAGCAGGAGCAGGCTCAGCAGGGGACTGAGCAGGCGTCGAGTCAGACGATGCAGGTGCATGGCAGGGGCGAGGGAAGAGCGGTGGGAGGCGCGGGGCCGGCTGCTGAGGGGCGGTGAGATCAGGGCAGCCGGAGGAGTTCAGCGCAGCGAATACAGGGAGAGGAAAAAGGCGATCGCCAGGGCGAAGCTGCCGAAGATCAGCACATTCTTCTGACCGGGCGTCAGCCGGTTGACCCCCAGGCCGAAGTTGAGGTTCTCCTCAAAGCCGCTCGGCTTGTCACGGGGGCCGATGTCCATGAAGGCACCCACCTTGCTGCGGCAGACCGGACAGCGAAAGCTGGCGGGATCCAGGGCGGTGAAGGGGGTGCCCGCTTCGATGCCCACCTTGCGCACGCCCTCGGCGGGGTCGTAGACGAAGCCGCAGCTGCGGCATTCGTAGCGATGGGTGTCGGGGTCGGAGGCCGTTGGCGGCTCCGTCGTGGGGAGGGATTCGGCCGTGGCGCCCGTCCCTGGTGAGGCGATGCTGTCGCTGCTCTCGAACTCCGGACTCATCACCTGCCAGCCGACGGTCGCAAAACTCTATCGACCGCGTTCCAACGCCGATCCCGCCGGAACTCGTCAGCGCCGTGAGGTGGATGCCAGACTGCCGCCCAGGTTGGTCCAGCCCGCATGTTCGTGCTCTCCGGCTACGACGCTTTTCTGGGGTTTCTGCTGATTTCAGCAGCCGTTCCCGTGCTGGCGCTTGTGGCCAACAAGGTGCTGTCTCCTAAGAGCCGGCAGGGCGAGCGTGAGCTCACCTACGAATCCGGCATGGAGCCGATGGGTGGCGCCTGGATTCAGTTCAATATCCGCTACTACATGTTCGCGCTTGTCTTCGTCGTCTTCGACGTCGAGACCGTGTTCCTCTACCCCTGGGCCGTGGCGTTCCATCGCCTCGGACTACTCGCCTTCATCGAGGCCCTCATCTTCATCTCCATCCTGGTGGTGGCCCTGGCCTACGCCTGGCGCAAGGGTGCCCTCGAGTGGAGCTGATTCGTCGTTACGGCCCCGACGCCGACGTGTTGCCATGACCCTCACGCCTTCCTCCCCTTCCAGCGGTGAGCTCCCCTCGATCGGGGCTCTGCGCGATCTGCGCGCCGCCAGCTGCAGCCCCACGGGTGCCCCCACGATCACCTCGGATCTGTCCGAGAACGTGATCCTCACCAGCCTCGATGACCTGCACAACTGGGCCCGGTTGAGCAGCCTCTGGCCGTTGCTTTATGGCACCGCCTGCTGCTTCATCGAGTTTGCGGCCCTGATCGGCTCCCGCTTCGATTTCGACCGCTTCGGTCTGGTGCCCCGCTCCAGCCCCCGTCAGGCCGACCTGCTGATCGTGGCAGGCACCGTGACCATGAAGATGGGCCCGGCCCTGGTGCGGCTCTACGAGCAGATGCCCGAGCCCAAGTACGTGATCGCCATGGGGGCCTGCACGATCACTGGTGGCATGTTCTCGGCCGACTCGACCACCGCCGTGCGCGGCGTCGACAAGCTGATCCCCGTGGACCTCTACCTGCCGGGCTGCCCGCCGCGACCGGAAGCGATCTTTGATGCGGTGATCAAGCTGCGCAAGAAGGTTGGCAATGAAGCCTTGGCCGAGCGCGGCAACCTGCGTCCCACGCACCGTTATTGCACGATTCCACATCAGCTCAAGGCGGTGGCCCCGATCGTCGACGGCCGCTACCTGCGGGCCGAGACCCAGAAGGCCGCCCTTGCCGCCGCCGCCGGTCTGCCGGTGGGGGCTGCTGTCTCCGATCCAGCGGCGGTCATAGCCGCCACCACCAGCCAGGCCGACGCCTGAGGACACCATGCCCGAGGAAATCATCAGCCCCGCCGAGTCCAGCGGTTCAGCAGCCGCCACTCCAGCTATAACGCCAGCGATCACAGCCCCTGCGGCCGGTCCGATCAGCCAGTGGCTGAGCAGCCAGGGCTTTGAACATGCCGTGCTGGAGGCCGACCATCTCGGTGTCGAGGTGCTCGGCGTGGAGCCCGACTTCCTGCCGGTGATCGTGGCGGCGCTCAAAGCCACGGGCTTTGATTATCTCCAATGCCAGGGCGGCTATGACGAAGGCCCGGGTGGTCGGCTGGTGAGCTTCTACCACCTGATCAAGCTTGCGGCGCTGGCTGATCCCATGGCGGTGGATCGGGTTCTCGCGGCCGATGTGAAGCCGGAGGAGATTCGTCTCAAGGTGTTCCTGGCCCGCGATGGCGATCTCACCATCCCCACGCTCTACGGTCTGTTCCGTGGCGCCGACTGGCAGGAGCGCGAGACCTTCGACATGTACGGCATTCGCTATGCCGGCCATCCCCATCCCAAGCGCCTGCTGATGCCGGAAGACTGGAAGGGTTACCCGCTGCGCAAAGACTATGTGCAGCCTGATTTCTACGAACTCCAGGACGCTTACTGATTCCTTTCTGGATTGAGTGGAGACCTTGAAAAATGGCTTTTAACCAAGACTGAGTGCTCAATCCTCGCCTGACGAGGCAATGCGTTTCCAGCGCTGGATCCCTCGGTATCGGATTTATTGAGCTGCCCGGCAGTTCTTGGTTTAGGTGCCCGGCAGTTCCTGGCGGAGACGTTCATCACGAATCGCCTGAAGATTTGGCGACTGAATTATCAGTTCGTCCGTCGCTGATGCTGCCGGTAGAACCGCATCACCGCCAGCGCCACGCTCTTAGAATCGTGGCGCAGGGTGGCCCCTGGACGGCTTCCCTGCATCGGCGCCAGCATCACCTCATAGCCCTCACTGGTCAGGCGGTGGGTGTCGCATTCCACCGGTTCGGCGCCGCGGCGGCGGTAAGCCTCCACCAACGGTGAAGGGCTGAGCTCCTCCTGGGCAAGCACCGCATCGAACAGCCTCTGGTCCACCCCCAGGGTGGCGAGCTGGGCCTCAATCGCTCGAAGGTGGCCTTCCACATCGAGCCCGTCGGTCTCGCCGGGCTGGGTCATCAGGTTGCAGATGTAGAGCCGTGGGGCGCGGCTCTGGCGAATCGCCGCCACCAGTTCCGGCACCAGCAGGTTCGGCAGCAGGGAGGTGTAGAGGCTGCCGGGGCCCAGCACGATCAGATCGGCATGGGCGATCGCCTCGATGGCACGGGGCAGGGCGGGCGGCCGTTCAGGGATGCAGCCGAGCCGCACGATCGGGCTGGAGGCATGGCCGATCGCCGATTCCCCCTCGATCCGATCGCCGTTCTCCAGCTCGGCCCATAGGCGAACGTCGGCGTTGGTGGCCGGCACCACCTGGCCCTGCACCGCCAGCACCCGGCTGCTGGCGGTGATCGCCGATTCGAGGCTGCCGGTGATGGCCGTGAGGGCCGAGAGGAAGAGATTGCCGAAGCTATGGCCTTCGAGACCACTGCCCGCCTGGAAGCGGTATTGGAACAGGCGAGTGAGCAGAGGCTCCTCGCGGGCCAGGGCCGCCAGGCAGTTGCGGATGTCGCCCGGCGGCTGGACGCCCAGCTCTCGCCGCAGCACGCCGCTGCTGCCGCCGTCGTCGGCCACCGTGACGATCGCGGTGATGTTGCCGCTGTAGCGCTTCAGGCCGGAGAGCAGGGTGGAGAGCCCGGTGCCGCCGCCGATCGCCACGATGTTCGGGCCGCGGTTGAGCCGGCGCTGCGCCACCAGGGCATCCACCAGAACCGTGCCCTTCTCAGGGGCCAGGGCCCGCTGGATCGACCCGAAGCTGCGGCTCTGACCCCAGATCACCAGGGCCGCCCCCAGGAGCAGCACCAACGGCCCGGTGATGCCCCGCGGCAGCACCTGGGTGAGCTGAGCCAGCAGCCAGGTGAGCGTTTCGATCGTCCAGTAGATCGGTTTGAAATCCGCCCAGACCGCTGCTCCGAGCAGGGCGATCATCAGACCCAGACCGGAGGTGAGCACCCAGCGCTTCACCACCAGGCCGGGCTGGAGCCAGCGGGCGGCCCGGCGGGAGCGGCTCACCAGATCACGGCGGCGCATGTCGCCCCGGCCCATCCAGCCGGGTCGTCGGGGTGGGCGTGGGGCGTGCCGGGTGCTCATCGCCCGTGGCCTCCCCTGTCGTCTCTGTGGCCGCCTGCCTGGCCCGAACGGCTCCGCCAGGGCTCCCCGCAGATGAGGAGGCAGGGCAAGGGCGGGGAGCAGGACGCCATCGGCAAACCGGGCTGTTCGAACTGTACGGATGAAACGGCGGGAGGGTGAAACCTTGGCTGGTTGTGGGCAGGATGGGGGCCTTGCGCTGTCGTCCGTGCCGGATGCTGTTCCTCCTCCGGCATCCCGACGCTCCCAGCCTGATGGGGGTGTGGCGATGAAGGCCGCTGGGGCTGCGGCGGATGGCTCGGCTGTTGATGGGTTGTCTGTAGATGGGTTGGCTGTCGATGGGCCCGTGGGGAAGCTGCCCGTGGCCCAGATGCAGGGGGTGTCGATGCGCTGGGGTGAGAGCCTCGTGCTCGACGACATCAACCTGGTGGTGCATCCGGGCGAGCGCCTGGTGGTGGTGGGGCCCTCCGGATCGGGCAAATCAACGATCCTGCGGCTGCTGGCCGGCCTGCTGCTGCCCAGCGCCGGCAGCCTGCGGATCCACGGGCTGGAGCAGCGCTACCTGCGCCTGGATCAGCGCCAGCCACCGGATGTGCGCCTGGTGTTTCAGAACCCTGCCCTGCTGGCCTCGCTCACGGTGGGCGAAAACGTCGGCTTTCTGCTCTATCGCTACGGGCGGCTTGGCGAGGCCGAGATTCGCCGCCGGGTGGGCGATGCTCTGGCGGCCGTCGGACTGGCCGGCATTGAAGAGAAGATGCCCGGCGAACTCAGCGGTGGCATGCAGAAACGGGTCAGCTTTGCCCGCGCGATCATCCAGGACCCCTCCCGGGCCGATGTCCAGGAGCCGCTGCTGTTGTTCGATGAGCCCACCGCCGGGCTCGATCCCGTCGCCTGCACCCGCATTGAGGATCTGATCGTCACCACCACCGACATGGCCCAGGCCTCCTCGGTGGTGGTGAGCCACGTGATGAGCACGATCGAGCGCTCCGGTGAACGGCTCGTGCTCCTCTACGACGGCCGCTTTCGTTGGCAGGGCACCGTGGCCCAGTTCCGCAGCACCGATAATCCCTACGTCGAGCAGTTCCGGAGCGGCAGCTTGCGCGGACCCATGCAGCCCAAGGAGGTCTGAACGATGCGCCGCAGTGTCCGTGAAGCCCTGGTGGGCTTTTCCCTTCTCGCCGCCATCGTGGGTGGTGGCGCGCTCTGGCTCTGGCTGAAGGGCATCTCCCTGCGCCGCGACACCTGGACGGTGCAGGCCAGCTTCCAGGATGCCGCCGGCCTGGCGGATCGCTCGCCGGTCTCCTTCCGGGGGGTGCTGGTGGGCAATGTGCGCCGGGTGCGGGTCACCCCGGAGGCGGTGCTGGCTGATCTGGAGATCACCGATCCTGAGCTGCGTCTGGCCCAGCCCACCCAGGCCCTGGTGGGCACCGGCTCGTTATTGGGTGGGGATGCGGTGGTGGCGCTGGTGAGCAGCGGTAAGCCCCTGCCGGCCAGCACGCCCGGGCCGCGGAGTCCGGGGTGCAACACCAAGCTGATGCTCTGCAACGGCAGCCACATCAAGGGTGGTGCCCAGGCGAGCCTCGGCACCGTCACCGAGACGATGCAGCGGATCCTGGCCGAGAGCGAGCGCCAGAAGCTGGTCGACAAGCTGGTGGGAACCACCGTGAGTTTCGATCGCACCTCCAACGAGGCGGATCGCTTCCTGCGCGAGGCCCAGAAGCTGGTGCAGGAACTCAACACCGCCGTGAAGAAGGCCGATCCGATTCTGGCCAACCTCAACACCGCCACCGTTGAGGCGGCGCAGGCCGGCCGGCACGTGCGCAACCTCACCGCCGCCCTGGACAACCCCCAGACCGTGAGCCAGCTCAAAGGCACCGTGACCAATGCCGAGAAGCTCACGGCCCGCTGGGAGGCGGTGGGTGGCGACGTGAACAAGCTCACGGGCGATCCCCAGTTTGTCGATGGGATCCGCAGCCTGGCCATCGGCCTGGGCAAGTTCTTCGAAGAGCTCTACCCCGCCCAGACCGGCCAGGCACCGGACAAGGCAGCCCGGGAGAAGGCCGAACGTGAGAAGCGCGAACAGGCTGTTCGTGGACAGGCGGATCGTGAAAAAGCTGACAGCCCGTCGGTCTCTCGGGCCCGAACCAACCAGGCTCGCACCGTGAGCCAGTGATACCGGGACCGCTGGATCTCAGACACCGTTGATCGCCTCCAGGGCGATGGCGGCGATCGCCTGATCGCTGGCCTTGGGCAACTGCACGTACTTGCCGCCGGCGGCCTCGGCCAGCTCCTTGCCCATGCCGCTGCCGATGAACTTGCGCTCGGTGTCGATCACCAGCAGCTTCAGCCCCAGGGCGCGGTAACGGCTGGCCACCTGCTTCACCTCCTCCTTGAGATCCACCGGCTCCTCGCCCTCCAGCTCGGGTTGGCCGAGGGAGCGGCTCAACGGCACGTTGCCGCGGCCATCGGTGATCGCCACCACCACCACCTGGCCCAGATCGCCGGTGGCGAGGGCATTGGCGCCCACCCGCGCTGCCTGGGAAAGACCATGGGCAAGGGGCGAACCGCCGCCGCAGGGCATCGATTCCAGCCGGCGCCGGGCCGCAGTGATCGAGCGGGTGGGGGGCAGCAGCACCTCGGCCTGCTCGCCGCGGAAGGGGATCAGGGCGACTTCGTCGCGGTTTTCGTAGGCCTCGGTGAGCAGCCGTATCACGGCCCCCTTGGCGCTCTGCATGCGGTTGAGCGCCATCGAGCCGCTGGCATCCACCAGGAAGATCACCAGGGCGCCGGCTTTGCGTTGCAGTTGCTTGGCCCGCAGGTCGCCGTCTTCGACGATCACCCGGCGTTGCGGCTCCCGCTCCCGGCGGGCTTTCTGATACGGGGCGGCGGCCCGCAGGGTGGCGTCCACGGCGATGCGCCTCACCGGGCCGCGGGGCAGCATCGGTTTCACGTAGCGGCCGCGGGAGTCGCTGAGCACCACGGTGCGGTTGCCGCTGCCGCCGCTCCGGGCCTTGGCGGTGGAGAACAGCAGCAGGTCGGGGTCGATGGCGACGGCTTCGGGGTCGAGCAGGAATTCTTCCGGAACCTGGGGAGGCGGCTGGTCGTCCGGCGTGTCGTCCTCGTCCTGGTCGTCATCCTGGTTGTCGTCGCTGTCGTCGCTGTCGTCGTTCGAGTCGGGTTCGACGGGCTGTTCCGGCTCCTGCGGCGGTTGCTCTCCCTGGGGCGGCGGCGGTGGCGGCTCCATCGGCTGCTCCGGATCCGGCGGCGGCAGCTGCAGGGCCCGCGGCGCGATCACCAGGCGCACGGCCACCTGCAGGTCGTCGGCTTCCACTCGGTCGCGGCCGCTCAGGGCGGCGTGGGCGCGGGCCACCCGCACCGCATAGAGCTCGGAGCGGTGCCCTTCAACGCCACCGCGCAGGGCCTCAGTCACCAGGTAGGTGATCTGCTCGCGGCTGATGGTCACGTCCGGCAACCACTGGCGGGCCAGCAGCAGCTGGGTGGCGAGGGCGTCGGTCTCCTCCTGCCACCGCTGGCGGAAGGCATCGCTGGATTCGCCGTGGTCCAGGGCGGAGCGGGTGATCTCCACCCGCTGCTCGAGATCCAGCGACTGGTTGGCGCTCAGGGCGATGGCGAAACGATCCAGCAGGTGGTCCCGCACCGCCCCCTCCTCGGGGTTGTAGGTGGCGATCAGCAGGCAGCGGCAGGGGTGGCTGAGGCTGAGCCCTTCCCGCTCGATCCGGTTCTCACCGCTGCCCACCGCCGCCAGCAGGAGGTTGGTGATGCCGTCGTCCAGCAGGTTGAGCTCGTCGACATAGAGCACGCCGCGGTGGGCTTCCGCCAGCAGGCCCGGCTGAAACACGGCCTGGCCGCTGGCCAGGGAGGCCGTCACGTCGACCGAGCCCACAAGCCGGTCTTCGGTGACGCCCAGCGGTACCTGCACGAAGGGCGCCGGCACCACCCGGGTGGGCAGCAGGGCGCTGGGATCGGTGCCGCTGGCATCACCCCCCAGTTCGGTGATGCGCCGGCGGGTGGCCTCGTCCCAGTCCTCCGGTCGGGTCGGATCGGCGTTAAGGCTGTCCACGATCACGTCGATCGGTGGCAGCAAGGCATGCAGGCCCCGGGCCAGCACCGATTTGCCTGTGCCGCGACCACCGGCGATCACCACCCCGCCCAGACCCGGATCCACCGCCGCCAGCAGCAGGGCCAGCTTCAGGGTGCCGTGGCCCGTGATCGCGGCCAGGGGGAAGGAGCGGGCGGCCTGGTCGGCGCTGGCCCAGGCACTGGCCGTGGTGGGGGAACCGGAGGGGCCGTGGGCGCTGGCGACCATGGGGGATGAGGAGGGCCCGCGCGGGGACGTTGTCTGACGTCCAGTCTCGCTGACCGGCTGCGCCGCGGCACTTTGGCCACACGTCGCCGAGGCAACTCCTCACTCTCCCGGCCAGCCTGCTGGATCGGCTCCTGCCGAGCCTTGGCGCCCTGCTGCAAGACCGTGCTGCAAAGCCCTGCTGCAAGGCCGTGGTGCCGGCCGCCCGCGCCGCTGCCGCCTGGCTCCGGCCGCCCGAGCTGCTGCCTCCTGGCTCCGGCTGGCCGGTTTAGCGTCCGCCGCAGCCGTTGATCCCCGCCATGGCGCCCCTGCCGCCCCCCGAGCCCGCGCGCCATCTCGAGACCCTCGAAGCCCTCGATGCCCGCAAGATCCGCTTCGAGATCAACCGGGTGGAGCTGCCGATGGGGGTGGAGGGCAGTTTCGGGATCATCCGCCATCCCGGTGCTTCGCTGGCGGTGCCCGTGCTCGATGACGGCCGCGTGGTGGTGCTGCGCCAGTACCGCTTCGCGGTGGCGGCCCGCATCCTCGAATTCCCCGCTGGCACCCTGGATCCCGGCGAGGAGCCCCTGGCCACGATGGAGCGGGAGTTGCAGGAGGAGGCGGGCTACAGCGCCTGCCGCTGGGATCCGCTCGGCCTGATGCTGCCCTGCCCCGGCTATTCCGATGAAGTGATCCACCTGTTCCTGGCCCGGGGGCTCACCCCCCTGGAGGCTCCTCCGGCCGGCGACGACGACGAGGACCTGGAGGTGCTGCTGATGGAGCCCGCCGCGCTCGATGCGGCCCTCGCCAGTGGCGACGAGGCCCTCGACGGCAAGAGCGTGACCGCCTGGTTCCGGGCCAAGCAGCTGCTGGGGCTCTGATGGCCTCCCCAGAGGCCGCCCGCCGCTGGCTGTTCTGGCATCGCCGGGATCTGCGGCTGGCCGACAACCTCGGCCTGGCGGCGGCCGCGGCGGCGACCCCCGCCCTGACCGGCGTGTTCGTGCTGGACCCGGCGATCCTGGCCGACCCGGTGATGGCACCGGCCCGGCGCTGGTTCCTGCTCGAAAGCCTGCGGGAGCTGGCCGCCTCCTGGCGGGCCTGCGGGTCGCGGCTGGTGCTGCTGGAGGGAGACCCGCTGGTGCTGCTGCCGCGGCTGGCTGCCGCCCTCGGTGCCGAGGTGGTGGCCTGGAACCGCGATGTGGAGCCCAGCGGGCGAGCCCGCGACCGGGCGGTGGCCGCCGCCCTGCAGGCCGATGGCCGCGGCGTGCTGGCCGACTGGGACCAGCTGCTGGTCGCCCCGGAGGCGCTGCGCACCGGGGCGGGGGATCCCTATCGCGTCTACGGCCCCTTCCTGCGCAACTGGCGCGGCCAGGTGGAGCGCAAGCAGGCCCTCGCGGCCCCGGGCACCGCCGGGGGCATCGAGCCACTGGCGGCACCGACCGGCCTGCTGGATCTGGACCTGGCGACGCTGCCCCGGCCTGATCTGTGGGCGGCCCTGCCGCGTCTGGGGGCGGTTCCGGAGGCTACCCGCTTCGGAGCGGCCTTCTCCGGAGTCGACCTCTGTCCCTGCCGTCCTGGCGAGGCGGCGGCCCTGGCCCAGCTTGAGGCCTTCTGTCAGGGGCCTGCCAGTGGCCGCGGCCAGGGGGCTCCGCTGCTGGCCTATGAGCCCCAGCGCAACCTGCCGGGCATCGCCGGCACCTCAGGCCTCAGTGCCGCGCTCGCCTTCGGCACCCTCAGCCCGCGTCAGGCCTGGGCGGCGGCCGGCGTAGCCCGCGAGTTCATCCGCAGCGAGGAGGAGCGCACGGCGATCAGCGTCTGGGAGCAGGAACTGGCCTGGCGCGAGTTCTACCAGCAGGCGCTGTTCCATTTCCCGGAGCTGGCGGAGGGGCCCTACCGGCCCCAGTGGCGCCACTTCCCCTGGGAGAACGACCCGGAGCGCCTCGAGGCCTGGCAGCAGGGGCTCACCGGGGTGCCGATCGTCGATGCGGCGATGCGGCAGCTCAATGCCAGCGGCTGGATGCACAACCGTTGCCGCATGATCGTGGCCTCCTTCCTGGTCAAGGACCTGATCTGCGACTGGCGCCTGGGGGAGCGTGCCTTCATGGAACGGCTGGTGGATGGCGATCTGGCCGCCAACAACGGCGGCTGGCAGTGGAGCGCCAGCAGCGGCATGGATCCCAAGCCGCTGCGCATCTTCAATCCCGCCACCCAGGCCGCCAAGTTCGATCCGGAGGCGGTTTACATCCGCACCTGGCTGCCGGAGCTGCGCCACGTGGCCACAGCCGATCTGATCCGCGGCGAGATCGCTCCCCTGGAGCGTCGCGGCTACCCCGCGCCGATCGTGAGCCACAAGCAGCAGCAGGCCCACTTCAAGGCGCTCCACGCGGCCCTGCGCGTCAGGGTCGACAGCGCCTAGGGCATCGCTCCGCGCCACGATGACTTCTGACTTCTGACTTCTGACCTCAGACCTCAGTTCTCAGGCTGCGGCAGAGGTCACGGTCGCTGGGGCGGCGGTGCCTTTGGCCTCGGAGCTGGTGCTGCTGCCGGCGGTGAAGGCCTCCACCAGCTGGCGCAGAACCCGGATCACCTGCTGCTGCTGCTCCGCACGCAGCTCCGGGAAGATCGGCAGGCTCAGCACTTCGGCGCAGAGGCGCTCGGTGACCGGCAGGCTGCCGGGGCCGTAGCCCAGGGCGGCGTAGGCGGGCTGGCGATGGATCGGGATGGGGTAGTAAATGATCGTGGTCACGCCGGCGTCCTGGAGCTGCTGCTTGAGCCAGTCGCGGCAGCAGGCCTCCGGCAGGCCGAAGTCGGCGCTGTCGGCGGCGGGGGTGCAGTGGCCGCCGCAGGCGGCCTGGCCTCCGGGGCAGCTGGGGACCCGCACCACGAACTGGTTCCAGCTGTGCCCCGCCGGCCCGGTCTGCGGCAGTTGGATGCCCTCCAGATCGGCCAGGGCCCCGTCGTAGGTGGCGGCGACGCCGCGGCGGCGCTCGATCCAGCGCTCCAGGTGGGGCAGCTTGACGTTCAGCACCGCCGCCTGCATGGCATCGAGACGGCTGTTGTAGCCGAGGGTCGTGTGCAGATAGCGGCGCGGCATGCCATGCACGGCCAGCTCCCGCACCGCCTGGGCCACGGCGGCATCGCGGCAGGTCACGGCGCCACCGTCGCCGGCGGCGCCGAGGTTCTTGGTGGGGAAGAAGCTGAAGCAGCCTGCATCCCCCCAGCTGCCCACCGGTTGCCCGGCCCACTGGGCACCGGTGGCCTGGGCGCAATCCTCGATCACCCGCAGGCCGTGGCGACTGGCGATGGCGCAGACCCGCTCCATGTCCACCGGGCGGCCGAACAGATGCACCGGCATCAGGGCACGGCTGGCGGGGGTGATCGCCGCCTCGATCTGATCCAGATCGATCAGATAGGTGTCCGGGTCCACGTCCACGAACACGGGTGTGGCGCCCACGGCGCTGATCGCCTCGGCGGTGGCGAAGAAGCTGAAGGAGCAGGTGATCACCTCATCGCCGGGACCGATGCCCAGGGCCCTCAAGGCCAGGATCAGGGCATCGGTGCCGCTGTTGCAGCCCATCGCGTGGGGCACGCCGCAGGCCCTGGCGAAGGCCTCCTCGAAGCGGGCGATGCCGGCGCCGCCGATGTATTGGCCACTGCGCAGAACCTGCAGTACGGCAGCGTCGAGTTCCTCCCCGAGCTCCTGGAGCTGCTCGCTGAGACTGAAGGGAGGCACTTGCATGGCGGACACCTTAAGGCCAGTTCCAGCCTGCAGGAACCGCGATTGCGGGCCCCTCAGCGGGCCCAGGCCGGCTCCTGGCCTGGAGGCCATTTGATGTTGCAGCCGATCGAGGCGGTCTGCTCCGCTGCGACGGGTCGGCCGGCCAGCAGCGCCTCGATCGCCGCCCGCAGATCCCGCCCATCGAGGGGCACGGCGTTGCCGGGGCGGCTGCCGTCCAGCTGGCCGCGGTAGGCGAGGCGCAGATCGGCATCAAACAGAAACGGATCCGGCGTGCAGGCGGCCCGCAAGGCGTGGGCCAGTCGCTGGTCCTGGTCGAGCAGGTAGGGGAAGCTCCAGCCGTTGCGCTGCGCCTGGTCCTGGAGTCCCGCCGGGCCGTCCTGCGGATGGGTGAGGGTGCTGTTGCTCGAGATCCCGATCAGCTGCAGCCGCCCGCCGTAGTCGGCCTGGAGCCGGCTCAGCTCCGGTTCGATGTGCTTCACGAAGGGGCAGTGGGCGCAGAGAAACAGCACCAGCAGCGGCTGGCCACCCAGGGCCGCCGGCTCCAACGGGGTACCGGCGACCGGCTCGAGGCTGCCGCTGGTCAGGGCCTCGGCCAGTTCCGCCCGGGGCAGGGGGGTCCCCAGCGGCAGCATCGTCGAGGGGGTGAGGGCCATGGCCGGGGCGGCGTTCTGACGCCGATGCTGCAGCAGTCGCCCGCCGTTCGGGGAGGATCGGCCCACTTGAGATCGGCCTGGATTGACGGATGACCTGCCGCCCCAGTGACCTGCCGCCCCAGCGTTCCCGCCTGGCGGCTCTGCTCTGCCTGGGGGGGCTGGTGGCGTTGATCGGCGGCTGTGTTCCCGCCCATCGCCATCCCAGCTGGGCCCTCTATGCCCTGCAGCGCCGCGTGCCCCACGACGGCCTGGCGGTGGTGAGCCAGCCCGATGGCTACGGCCTCCATCTCTGGCTGGACACCGACACCCGCCAGGAGGGGGTCTGCAAGCCGCGCTGGAATCCCAATCCGGCGCGGCTGTTCAACGGCAACGGCACGGCGCCGTTCAGCTCCGGGCTGGCGACCCAGCAGGAGTTCTTCGCGGCGGTGGCCCGCCCCGATGTGCAGCGCCTGCTGAGGAGCGAGCTCGAGGCCCTCTGTGCGGCCCGGGCCCCACGCAGCAGCTTCACCTGGGTGGAACCGCCCCGCCGCCCCCAGGACATCAAGCCCGAGGCCTACCCGCAGCTGGAGGAAGCCGACCTGCTCAGCGATCCGGAAGCGGTGCTGCAGCAGGAACGCAAGCTGCTCGGCGAGGATCCGCCGATGGGGCCTCCGCCAGCGGGCGTGCCCTGAGCTGCCGCCTCGGGGTTCGGTTTGCGCGGGGGCCTGCGGGTCAGGGACTTTCGCGGCCAGCGGCGGCCCAGACCCTCGCCTCGGCGCGGCGCCAGTAACGGCTGAAGCGCCCCAGATCCACCGCCTGCTCAAGCACAACGAAGGGTTCGGGCGGCAGCACCGTGAGGGGCAGGGCGCCGGCGAGCTGGGTCTGGATCGCCGCGAGGCGCGGCTCCACGGCGGCGCTGGTGACGATCCCATCGGCGCCGTGGCGTTGCGCGAACGCCAGCACCTCGGCCGCTGGGTCGCCGTGGCGGATCGTGACCGGCAGCTCCAGCAGGCACTCCGCCAGAAAGCCAAGCCGCTTCAGGCTGGGGGGCGGGCCGCTGGTCGTGCTGCCGGCCAGCCAGGCGCTGTCGAAGACGAACAGGGCCGGCCGGCCCGGATAGGCCCGCAGGGCGGGGTTGGCGGGGCCGAGGGCTTCGCCGTGGATCCAGAGGATCGGTCGCTGGGGTGGATCCGGGGCGGGGCGGCTGGTGTCCGCTGGCGCCAGTGGTTCCGCTGAAAGGGTGAGGCCAGAGGCATTGGGAGTGGCAGCGGCAGGCTCTGGCGCCGGGGTTGGAGGGCTGGGAGTCTGCGGAGCTGGAGCTGGAGCTGGAGCTGGAGCCGGCGGCGCCTCAGTGGCCATTGGGAACAGCTGCTGCTGCAGCTGCTCGTACTCGGCGTCGAAGGGGCAGCCCCCGGGGGCGTCCGGGCCGCCGCGGCTGGCGGCAGGACAGCGGGCGCAGAGGCTCTGGCCGCCGTGGCGCTCCAGGTTGGCCCGGTTGAAGATGTAGGGCTTGGCGCTGAAGCTGCTGGCCACCCACTGCCAGCTGAGGGCGTTACTGGCGGGGTCGCCATCCAGCAGGTGCTGCAGGAACCACTGGGCACCGGCCTGCCAGCGCACCCGGCGCCAGTGCACCACATAGGAGGCCAGCCAGAGGCGGGCGTGGTTGTGCAGCCAGCCGCAGCCGATCAGCTCGGCGGCAAAGGCATCGATGCAGGTCAGGCCGGTGCTGCCGCCTTGGATGTCGGCTGGCAGCACGGCGGCGTAGCTGGCGGGGGGGTGGCCGGTCTTGAGCGGTTCGCGGTCGTGCCAGATGCCGTCGCCCAGCTGGTGCCAGAGGCGTTGCCAGTAGTCGCGCCAGCCCAGTTCGGCGATCAGCTTGGCGGCAGCGGCGTGGGTGGCGCCGCTGGTTTCCAGCCAGGCGAACACCGCGTCGCGCACCTCGGCCAGGGTGAGCACGCCGTGGCGGATGTAGGGCGACAGGCGCGTGACGGCGCCATCGAGGGCATTGCGGCTGCGGCCATAGGCCCCTGGATCGATCGCTGCCAGGCGTCGCTCGGCGGCGGCTCGGCCGCCATGGATTGGGCTCAGGCCACTGGCGGGGCTCAGGCCACTGGCGGGGCTCAGGTCACCCGCAGGGCTGAGGTCCGCTGGAGGGTTGGGGAGCAGGGGGCGCAGCTCCTCTGCCAGGGCGGCTCTGGAGGTGAAGTGGCGCGGTAGGTCGCCGTCGCCGGTGGTGGTGGCGGGCTCAGGGGGGGTGGGGGCGCGCGCGTCCACGGCGGCAGGGTGGGGTTGGCGCTGATCCTGGCGGCGATGGCCTGGGCCGCGAGCGACCTGGGCGGTGGCCCGGCCCTGGCGGCTGATGTTGGCGCGGGCCGGGCTGAAGGAGCGAGCTGGAGAAGCGGGTGGGAGAGAATCCCCCGATCGCTCCCGATCCGTCTCCGCATGCTCCTCGATCTGCGCGGCAAGAAGGCCCTCGTCACCGGCATCGCCAACAACCGCTCGATCGCCTGGGGCATTGCCCAGCAGCTGGCGGCGGCTGGGGCCGAGCTGGGCGTCACCTATCTGCCGGATGAGAAGGGCCGCTTCGAAGGCAAGGTGCGGGAGCTCACCGCGCCCCTGAACCCCAGTCTGTTCGAGCCCCTGAACGTGCAGGATCCGGCCCAGATCGAGGCGGTGTTTGCGCGGGTGAAGGAGCAGTGGGGCTCGATCGATGTGCTGGTGCACTGCCTCGCCTTCGCCGGCAAGGACGAACTGATCGGCAACTACTCCGACATCAGCCCCGAGGGCTTCGGCCGGGCCCTGGAGGTGAGTGCCTATTCCCTGGCGCCCCTGTGCCGCTGGGCCAAGCCCCTGTTCAACCCGGGCGGCAGCGTGATCACGCTCAGCTACCTCGGCGCCGAGCGCGCCATCCCCAACTACAACGTGATGGGCGTCGCCAAGGCGGCCCTGGAGGCATCGGTGCGTTATCTCGCCGCCGAGCTGGGCCCGGAGCAGCAGGTGCGGGTGAACGCGATCAGCGCCGGCCCGATCCGCACCCTGGCCAGCTCCGCCATCGGCGGCATCCTCGACATGATCCACAACGTCGAGGAGAAGGCCCCCCTGCGCCGCACGGTGACGCAGGACGAAGTCGGCGCCACCGCCGCCTTTCTGGCCAGCCCCCTGGCCAGCGGCATCACTGGCCAGGTGCTCTACGTCGACGCCGGCTACTGCATCACCGGCATGTGAGGCCGCATCGGCATCACCGTTCCCATCCAGTCGATCGTGGTGGAATGGAGGTTGTAGAAGGCCGCCTCCACCTGTAGGCGGCCGCTGCGCATCCGATCGGTGAGCAGCACGCTGGAATCCACCAGGTTGCGGGCCGCGTTGAGGGTGTGGTGGCGGGAGGCCTGCTCCAGATCCTCACGGGCCCCCAGGTGGAACAGCTCCATCCGCAGTTGCCCCACCACCTGGGCCAGGCTCGGGGTGAGCGGCAGTCCCGGGTTCAGGGCCGCCTCTACAGCCCCGCAGCGTTCATGGCCCAGCACCACGATCACGGGCACGCCCAGGTGCGCCACCGCGTATTCCAACGAGGCGATCGCCGCGGTGGTGGAGAGGGTGCCGGCGTTGCGCACCACGAACAGATCGCCGAAGCCGGTGTCGAACAGCAGCTCCACCGGCACGCGGGAATCGGCGCAGCCGAGCACGGCCGCAATCGGGTGCTGGCCCGTTTCCACCTCCAGCATCCGCTCCCGGCTGCTGTGGGGATGCAGCGACTCCCCGTTGAGAAAGCGCTGGTGCCCGCCGCGAAGGTCCGCGAGCACCGCTTCGGGGCAGTTGTTCATGGGGCGGGCGGGGGGCATGTCGGCCAGGACATGCCGGTGCGGATCTGACGGCGATTGTGCGCTGATCGGTGCCCCCGGTTTCGGCATGATTGCCACACTCCTGTGCTCTTCCCTGTGTCCGCCCCCCTGGACCCTGATCACGTCGCCGCCACTGGCCGCAGCGGCAGCGTCCATCGCGTCACCGGCGAGACCGATGTGCGCGTCAGCCTCAACCTCGACGGCAGCGGCCGCTGCAAGGCCGCCACGGGGGTGCCGTTTCTCGATCACATGCTCCATCAGATCGCCAGCCACGGCCTGGTCGACCTGGAGATCCATGCCGTGGGCGACACCCACATCGACGACCACCACACCAACGAGGACGTGGGTATCGCCGTGGGTCAGGCCCTGGCGAAGGCCCTGGGCGATCGGCGCGGCATCCACCGCTTCGGCCACTTCGTGGCGCCCCTGGATGAGGCCCTGGTGCAGGTGGCCCTGGATTGCTCCGGCCGGCCTCACCTCAGCTACAGCCTGCAGATCCCAGCCCAGAAGATCGGCAGCTACGACACCGAACTGGTGAAGGAGTTCTTCGTGGCCGTGGTCAACAACTCCGGCCTCACCCTGCACATCCGCCAGCTCGATGGCGCCAATTCCCACCACATCGTCGAGGCCTGCTTCAAGGCCTTTGCCCGCGCCCTGCGGCTGGCGGTGGAAATTGACCCACGCCGCGCCGGGGCCGTGCCCAGCAGCAAGGGCGTGCTCGAGCGCGCCGGCGCCTGAGCGGCTGATCGGGCCGCGAAGTCGCAGGCGGCTCGGGCGGTGTTCAGCTCGCCGTGTCTCCCGCGGTTTGGGCGGCCAGATAGGGGCGGATCCAACGCTGGCCCCGCTCCAGCCAGAAGCGATCGAACAGGGGCTCGAAGGCCGTGGCGATCTGCTCCATGGCGGCCTCCATGCGGGGCTTGCCGTAGACAAGGAACTGGGCGGTGGAGGCGGCGAAATAGCGGCGCCGGGCCTCGGCATCGTTGCGTTTGAAGGCTTCGCGGTAGAGGGCCTGGCCTTCGCCGATCATCCGGATCACGGCCGGCGAAAAGCTGACGCGGCTGCCATCCGGCAGGGTGATGCTGCGGTCGTTGATGAAGCTGATCACGGTCCGCATGCAGTCGCGGGTGCGGTCGGCGGACAGGGCTTCAGCGTCACCGCGGCGGAAGCCCCACTGCAGGCAGCCATTGGTCACCTCCAGCACCCGCAGCAATGCCAGCTTGTCGAGCTGCTCCGCTGGGAGGGCGGTGATGGTGGCCATCTCGGCGCTGATGGCCGCCTGGAAACCTTCCGCGTCGGCGGAGAAGTACTCCTCCAGTTCCCGGATCCGGCCGAGGGCGTCCCAGTCGATCGCCGCCCCAGGCGGGGAATCCGCTGCGGCAGGGGACTCGCTGCTCTGCTGCATGGCGCCGATGCCGTTGCGGGGAATCATGGCCGCGACCGACCGCCTGGCGCGGCCTCGCGTTGTCACACTCCGTTACGGGATGATGGTGTCAGCCCGCTCCATACCCCCGCGTCTCCCGCCTCCCCATGACCATCGCCCCCAGTCGTGATTCCGGATCCCCCACAGGATCGGCTGCTGCCGAAACGGCCGCCGGCCGATCGGGAGCTGCCTACGACCGTGCCGACTGGGCCAGTTCCTTCCGCAATGTGCTCGGCGAACTGGATCAGGTGCCGCTGGTCGCCGCGCGCGGCACGATCCCGCCGGACCTGGCCGGCAGCCTCTATCGCAACGGGCCGGGCCGGCTGGAGCGTGGTGGCCACTGGTTGCACCATCCCTTCGATGGCGACGGCATGATCACCGCCCTGCGCTTCGAGGCGGGGCAGGCCGTGCTCACCAACCGCTATGTGCGCACCGAGGGCTGGCTGGAGGAGGAGGCTGCGGGCCGCTTCCTTTACCGCGGCGTCTTCGGCAGCCAGAAGCCCGGCGGCCTGCTGGCCAATGCCTTCGATCTGCGCATGAAGAACATCGCCAACACCCATGTGGTGCGGCTCGGCGATCAGTTACTGGCCCTGTGGGAAGCCAGCTCCCCCCACGCCCTCGATCCCGACACGCTCGAGACCCGTGGCCTCACCCTGCTGGACGGGGTGCTGGGCAAGGGTGAGGCCTTCAGTGCCCATCCCCGCTTCGATCCCGGTCACCACGGCGAGCCCCGCATGGTCACCTTCGGGGTCAAGGCCGGCCCGCGCAGCACGATCCGCGTGATGGAATTCGCCGCCAGCGGACCGCGAGCCGGCCAGCTGCTGGCTGAGCGTCACGACAGCGTGGCCGGCTTCGCCTTCCTGCACGACTTTGCGATCACGCCGCGCTACGCCGTGTTCCTCCAGAACGCCGTCGCCTTCAACCCCATCCCCTTCGTGGTGGGCCTCAAGGGTGCGGCCCAGTGCCTGGCCTCCAAGCCCGGCGAGCAGGGCCACTTCCTGATCGTGCCGCGTCCTGGCGCCGGCGACTCCAGCGCGGAACCCGCGGCACCGATCGTGGTGCCGGCCCCTGAGGGCTTCGTGTTCCACCACCTCAACGCCTTCGAGGATGCCGCCACGGGCGAGCTGGTGGTCGATTCGATCTTCTACGACGACTTCCCGTCGATCGGTCCGGGCGTGGATTTCCGCTCCGTGGACTTCGACACCCTCCCCGCCGGCCGTCTGGTGCGCACCCGCCTCAATCTGGAGCACCGCACCGCCACCAGCACCGTGCTGGAGGAGCGCTGCTGCGAGTTCGCCATGGTCAACCCCGAGCGCCAGGGTCTCGATGCCCGCTACGGCTGGACGGCGGTGGCCGAATGCGAGCGGGGCAACGCTCCCCTGCAGGCGATCGAGAAGCTCGATCTGCACACCAGCGAGCGCCGGGTCTGGAGTGCGGCGCCGCGGGGCTTCGTGAGCGAGCCGGTGATGGTGCCGCGCCCTGCGACCCAGACCAGTGCCGCCCCTTCAGAAGACGACGGCTGGGTGCTGGTCCTGGTCTGGAACGGGGCCCGCTCTGCCAGCGATCTGGTCATCCTCAATGCCGCCGACCTGAGCGAGCAGGCCGTGCTGGAACTGCCACTGGCGATCCCCTATGGGCTGCATGGCAGCTGGGCTGCTCTGGGTTAGGCCCAGGCCCGGGGCCCATTGATTCAGGGATCCCATTCAGTTGTCTTCGCGGAGCGGGGGGCGCTGCAAGGCGTCGATCAGCTCCCGTGTCAATCGGGTGCGGTGATAGCGCATGTGACAGAGCTGTTCTTTGTAGATGCCGCCGTAGAACAGCAAGAGTCCGGCCCCGAAGCCCATCAGCGCCACTTGCACCAAGGCCAGGTTGGGTTCCGGCCCAAAGGCGTAGACGATCGCGAGCAGCATCAACAGCGCCAGTACGACGCCGCCCACGTACACCAGCACACTCGACCAGGTCTCGGCCAGACGGATGCGATCTGTCACCGTTTTGTCGCACCAGTGAGCAAGGGCGGGATCGGGACTGGCCTCCAGTTGCAACGGGGGATCTTCACTCTTGTTCCAGTTGCGGAAGTCGCCACCCCCCAGCACCACGATCCGCTTCAGCCAGGCAGGGAGCCCGCCTGCTTTCTGCCGGCCAGGCAGAAGCACATCACGCCGCCAGCGGCCTGGATCCACCGGCCGGCAGGAGGCGTCACAGTCGACCAGATAGGTATGCCAACGCTGCAGGTGGTTCCGGCAGAGCGGCGCTCCCGGCGTCGCCTCTGCTTTGCCACAGATCACACAGCCAGGGGATCGGTCCGCAGTCATCAGAGTGTTGCCGCAGTGGGGTCATGTTGCTCTGCCATGGCGGAATCAAACCGAGACTTCAGGGTTTGGGACAGCTGCCGGGAAAGAGGTCGGACTCGCAGGGGGCTGCCGTGACCAAGGCGGCTACGCCAGGAGGGGTCTCGGGCCGTGCTGCGTTGGGGCAACTCACGAAGATCCCGATGGCCCCGTTGTGGCTGTTGGTGAAGCTGCAGCCTTCAGGGGCTGCGATCACCTCGCTGCTGCCGTCGTTGTGGTCCAGCGATAGAGCTCCATCCTTCAGATCCAGTTGGCCTTCGGAGCGGCGCAGCTCGATCTGCAGCCGTTGGGCGAAGGCATCGGCGGCGGTCTGGCCGGTGAGGTCGGTGGTACTGCGCATCGGCGTCGACAGCAACTGCACGATGAAGGGGGCTCCGATGCCCAGCAGGGCGGCGGCGATCAGCAGGGCGACAAGATTCATATCCTGGTCTCATTTGAAGTTCAGAGTGAGATTGTCCTTGCAATTCACCTTGCCCCCTGGGGATGGATCCTGTTTGTCAACCTCGCGTTTCTTCGACGGCCATTTCTCGGTTAAAATAAAGCCTGGCCCATCTTTGTTCCAGATGGTGCCGGCGGGGTCCTTGTCGAACTTGTCGCCTTCGTAGTAAGGCACCTCGCAGAGTTTTTTCTCGTCATTGTCATCATCGCTTCCGGAGCTGATCTGTGGCGGCTTGACCGAGGCATCCACCTTGGAGCACTCGCTGTCGCTGATGTCGTGAACCCGTAGAAGCAAGGGCTTCTGGCTGGAAACACTTTCCCCGGGAGTGACCTTGGCGGCCAAGGCAACTCTGCCAACCTCTGATGCTGAGCCGCGGAACACGTTCTGGCCACCGAACTCCAGGCGCTTTTTGGCGTTGGAGTCGCTTTGCCAGTCACCGGTATTGTCGTAGAGGCTGTAGCAGATGGTGGCTTCGTCCTCGGTTTCGTCGCTGTTGTCTGCGCTGAGTTCGCTGCTCAGGTACAGGGGCTGCCAGGCCAGAGCGGTGAATTTGTCCTCGCCGGAGCTGCATTCCACAAAGTGATCCACCACCTTGTTCGCACCGGTGGGAATCGCATTGGCCTTCTGGATGCAACCCTCGGGCAGGGTGAGTCCCTGGAGGCTGTCGGAGGCTGCAGCCTGCTTTCGAACGGCAATCGCGTTGGATTCGGCCAGGGAGAAATTGCTTTTCTGCCGAGCCGTCTCGACGGGTAAAAGGGCCAGCCGCATCATCGGCGGCGCCATCAGGCCCATGATCACCGTTGCGATTAAAACCGCCAAGAGCTGTCCCATTCGCCTCTCCGCCCAGGATTGATTTTATTTTTGACAGTAGCTCGCGACTAGGCCTTTACGCAAAATGAGGAGGGTGAAGGGGAGATGAAGAGTTTCAGTGAGCTGTCGAAAGGCTGTTTGCCGAAAGGCTGTCTGCTGTGATGACGGTCCTGCCAGGGTGATCTCCCGCCTGGGTGATTCCATTCAGGCCCCGCCGCAGCTGTGCTGACTGTCCGGCAGCGACCACGATTCGCCGGTGCGCAGATTGCGGGCCCCGTAGATGCGGCCCCGCACGTCGCCCTTGGGGGCCTCGCTGCAATCCGGAATCATCTCCAGACAGAGTTCGATCGGGTCGTCTTCGCGGCTGCGGTGAATGGCGGGCACCATGTCGTACGACACCTGATAGCCGCCGTTGGTGTAGGAGATCGCCGAGCCAGAGTCGGGCAGCGGGATGTACACCCCGTTGTCATCCATGGAGCTGAGGCGGTAGAGAACCTCCTTCACCGTGGTGCGGCGGCACTCCCCCTGTTTCAGGGGCAGGGGCTCCGCTGAGGCGGTGAGCGGCGCAGCCAGGGCCGGCAGTAGCAGCATCAGGGCCGGCAGCAGGGGGCAAGCAAGGTGGCCTGGAGGCCGGCGCAGCAGTCGGCTCAGCTGCGGAGGCAGGGGCTGGCGCCGTACCTGATGGAGATAGCCGGGAAGCATCGCGTTCTCTCAGATCGTGCTGGTCAACACCCGAGGGCCGGTGGGTTCAGCGCCGAGGGGGTCGGCCTCCACGCTGACACTGAGGCTGCTGGCCTGGCTGGTGGGGAAGGGGGGGATCAGCATGGCCACATGGCCCTGGGCGGTGGGTTTGAAGGCAACGCAGCCCACCTGCCGGCCGTTCACAGTGGCCCAGAGCCGATAGACGTGGTTCGGCGGCGGCGGCGGCAGATCATTGAGCATCAGGATGTTGTTGGTGGGACTGCCAGTCACGAGCACCTCGCCGAACCCCTGGTCGTTCCCCTGCATCGCCCGCAGGGGAAGACGCCGGCTGACCGGCGTCAAGGCAGGCGCCGGATCCATCCTCAACTGCAATTGCGCCAGCTGCTGGCGTGTCTGGTGCAGCTCCATGCCGAGGATCAGCAGCCCCAGGGAGAGCAGGCCAGGCACCAGCCAGGACGGAGCGGCCACGCGGCGGCTGACCTGGGGTTCTGTTGCCGGGCTCAGCAGGCGGCGGCGCACGCCCTCTGGTGCCGGCTCTGTCGCCGGCAGGGCCAGGGGCAGCAGCTCAAGTGTGGTGCGGAATTCCTCCAGCCGCTGGCGCAGCTCCGGGCGTTGCAGCAGCAGCAGCGTCAGCTGCTCCCGTTCCTCTTCGTCCAGATCCCCCAGGGCATGGCCGGCCAGCAGGGCATCGATGGCGGCGTCAGGGTTGGCGGCCCCTGCGTTGGCGTCGTGCGGTGTCATGGTGTGCTCCGGAAATCGATCAGCAACTCCCGCAGGCGGATCAGGCCCTGGCGGGAACGGGTCTTGACGGTGCCCAGGGGCAGGTTCAGCCGCTGCCCGATCGCTGACTGGCTCAGCCCTTCGTAGTAGGCCAGCTCCAGCACCTGCCGCTGATTGGCGGGGATCGTCTCGAGGGCATGGCGCACCTGTTGGCTGAGGTCATCCGCTTCGGCGGACTCCTGGGGGCTGCGCACGGCCTGCGGAAACAGCTGCTCCGACCAGCGTTGCACCAGCTGCCAGCGATTGCTCCGCTGGTTGAGGCGGTTGATCGCCATCGAGCGGGTCAGCAGCAGCAGATAGGCCAGCACCGGCCCGCGGGAGGGCTCGTAGCGGTCTTGCTTCCAGTACCGCAGGAAGACGTCGTGGCAGAGGTCTTCCGCCTCCTGGCTCGAGCGGCACAACCGCAGCGCCAGGCGGTACACGGGCCCGCCGTAGGCGTCGTAGAGCGCGCCGAGATCGGTGGTGCTCGGCGGATCGGACGCGAGCCCCTGCAGCAGCGGCCTGGTGGCAGCGGCATCCGGTTGTTGGGGAGGAAAGTCCACAGGGGGGATGGCCGTTCAGGCACTCTCGGCGGGCACAGTCAGCAGGCACAGTCAGCGGGCACTACCAGCAGTCGCTGCCAGCTGTTGCTGTCAGTAGGTGCCGTCAACGGGCACCGTCTGATGGGGATACCGCTGAGCAGGCTGATCGGATTGAGGGAACGAGCAGCGGCTGCAGGACGACCTTGAACCTGGGACCTGGAGTCGGGAGTGAAGGACGTTCCAATCCGAACCCGAGGCCCATCGGTATCTCTGGACGCAGGGGCTGAGCCCGTTCGGTTCAACCCCGTTGGGTCACCCCCTCTGCGCACCACACACGCCCCCACTCCTCGTTCGTCATGACCGTGTTGTCATCCACCCTGGCCCGCTCCGCTGCCCTGGTTCTGGTCGGTGCCTCCCTGCTCTCGGGTGCGGCGCTCCACGCCGAATCCATGTCCAAGCCGATGACCAAACCCATGCAGAAAGAGGCTGCCGGGGCGATGGCCGGTGACATGGCCAAGGGAAGTTTCCGGATGGCGGAGAAACCCGTGAGCGGTGGCTTCTCGATCCACAGCGAAGGCGGCAAGCAGGTCCTCACGCTCAGCAAGGACTTCAAGACCAGCGACATGGCCCCCGATCTGAAGATCGTCTTCAGCCCCTCGACCAAGCCCCTGGCCAGCACCAAGGCCCCCGGCTACCCGCTCAAGCCCGGTACCTACACGATCCTGGCGCCGCTGAAAACCAGCATGGGGGGACAGAGCTACACCATTCCCGCCTCGATTGACCTCAGCAAGCAGGGCTCGGTGCTGATCTGGTGCCAGAAGTTCAACGCCACAATGGCCTGGGCGCCGCTGAAGCCCTGATCCGGGCCGCAGCCACGGTACCGGCTACAGGCGCTTGACGGCCACCAGGGTGATGTCGTCGAACTGCTCGGCTTCGCCGGTGTGGGCGAACACCGCCTCGGTGATCGCCTCGGTGAGCCTGCGAGCAGACGCATGGCCCTGGCTCAGGAGAGTCTGCAGGCGGGTGTTGCCGAAAAATTCGCCGCTGGTGGCCCTGGCCTCGGTGATCCCATCCGTGTAGGCGAGCATCAGATCCCCCCGATCGAGATGCATCTCCTTCACGGCGAAGCGCGTCTGGGCCAGCATTCCCACCGCTGGGCCCGTGACGTCCAGTACCTGCTTGATCCGGGCGTCGGAATCGAGAACATAGATCGGATCATGGCCGGCATTGATGTAGCTCATCCGGCCCGTCTCCAGTTCAAGGATGCCAAAGAAGACTGTGGCGAACATCCCGGTTTCGCCATGATTTATGGCGATGTAGCTGTTCGTCAGCCCGATCGCATCCAGAGGGCGGAGATGGCTCTGGGCTCCCCCGCCAGGCTCAGGGCCTGGCGGGGGAGCCGTTGTCTCTGAACGATGCAGAGGCAGCCCGTCCAGCAGCGTCTGGCCCGAGAAGATGCGGAGCAGACTGCGAAACAAGCCCATGAACAGCGCCGCACCGACACCCTTGTCACAGACATCGGCGATGATGATCCCCACGGCACCGTCGGGCAATTCGAACAGGTCGTAGAAGTCTCCCGCCAGTTGCTTTGCCGGACTGAAGAAGGCAGCGAATTCCCAGCCGGGCTTCTCCAGCAGCTGGGCGGGCAGAAAATTTCTCTGCATCAGCCTCCCTTGATCCAGTTCCTGCTGCAGAAGGGCCGAGAGGGCTTCCACTTGCTTGGTATAGATCGCCTCCTTGTCCCTGGCTCGCTTGCGCTCCAGGGAGGAGCCGATGCGGGCCTTGAGAAGGGTGGATTCAAAGGGCTTGGGCAGAAAGTCTTCGGCACCGATCTCGATGCACTTCACCATCTGGCCATAATCCTCCAGGGCCGAGATCATGATGACCGGAATGAATCTCAATTCCGGATCACTCTTCAGATATCGGAGGAACTCATCTCCGTTCATGCTTGGCATCAACAGATCCAGCAGAATCAGATCAAAGGCCTGCTGGCGCAGTTGCTCCAGAGCCGCCTCGGCATTCAGGCAGGTGGTGACCTGATGACCCTTGCGGATCAACTGGCGCTCCAGCACCTCAAGATTGCTGGGGGTGTCATCCACCACCAGGATGTGGGCCGCGATCGATTCCTCCAGGCAGGTCGCGTTCTTCTGGGGGACCTCCAGCTCCCGAGGGCCTTTCGAAGGGCTGGGTTGGGTGGGGGTGCCTGCTCCGGCGGGGGGAGAAGCAGGAGAAGCAGGAGAAAAGCCTGCGGCCAGAACGTCGAGGTGATGCACCAGATGGTCCAGGGTCTGCGCCGCCTGACCTACCTTCACAAGGTCGGCGACCACGGCGAGGCCCTCGCTGGCTGCCAGCAGTTGATTCACCTCCGCCCTCACGGCCTCCAGAGAAACGGCCATCAGGTCAGGTAGTCGCGCCAGCCGCTCCTGCAGGGGCATCGATGCAGTCTCGGGATCCTCCGAGAGCAGGCCGTGATGCACCAGGGAGAGCAACTGATGACCCGCCTCCCTCAGGCGCCCACAATCCTCCGCCAGGGGAGAACCCAGGTCCTGAAGATCTTCCTGCACCATCTCGGCGTAGCCCGTGATTGCGTTGATGGGAGTACAGAGTTCGTGCCGCAGATAGGCACGCAGGCGATCAACAGGAACGCTAGAAGGCATGGATCCCCTCACTGGCCGCCAGCACGAGCAGCAGGGACCGGCAATCGCCCATCACCGAGGACTCCTGGTGCCAAGGTAACTCTACGTTCACCGTTCAAAGGCCCAGGGAAACCGTTGCAAAGCCACGCGAGACCTCAGCGGAATCGCGGGAACCGCCCAGGCACCCCGCCGCTCCCCGAGGGTGGCCGCCACCGTCATCGCGGTGACCCAAGTGCTGAGCTTGTAGCCCAGCTTGATTGGAGTGGCGAGGCACACCGGCACTCCGTTCTCCACCGGCAGGGCCGCCGCTAGAAGCAGGACCAGCAGGGGAAGCGGAAAACAAGACGGGGCCATGGCCGAGGAAACCTTCAGCGAAGAGTGGCGGGCGGCCTCACGCCAGGCATGGGGGAAGCCGGCCTGCCCTGATCCGCCGCCCCCCGCGCCTTCAGCACTGCCGCCAGCCGAGGCAGCAGCGCCGCCAGGGCTCGGCCGCGGTGGCCCCGCTGCCGCTTCTGTTCGGGAACCATCTCGGCGAAGGTGAGCCCCAGCTCCGGCACCAGGAACACCGGGTCGTAGCCGAAGCCGCCGCTGCCGCGCGGTGCCGGCAGGATCTCCCCCTCGCACACCCCCTCGACCTCCAGCACCGTGCGACCGGCCGGATCGGCGAGGGCCAGGGCCGCGGTGAAGTGGGCCCGGCGGTCGGGGTTATCGCCTCCGCGCGGAGCAGCCTCTGCCAGTTCCCGCAGCAACCGCTCGATCCGGCCGGCATCGGTGGCGGCATAGCGGGCCGAATACACCCCGGGGGCACCCCCCAGGGCAAGCACCGAGAGGCCCGAATCATCCGCCAGGGCCCAGTGGCCGGTGGCGCGGGCCACAGCCTCGGCTTTGAGCCGCGCATTCTCGGCAAAGGTGGTGCCGGTTTCCTCCACCTCCAGCCCCTGCGGCTGGGGCCGCACCTCAAGGGGAACGCCGAGGCGCAGGTCCCCCAGCAGGGTGGTGAACTCCCGCAGCTTGCCGGCGTTACCGCTGGCGATCACGAGCACCGTGGGGGAGGGAACAGGGGCAGCCATCGGCGGTGGCCTCAGATCCCCTCGGCGAGCTGCCGCGCCCAGTGCAGCACCGCGGCCACCCGGTCCTGGCTCGGGGCCTCGCAGTAGAGGCGCAGCAGCGGTTCGGTGCCCGAAAACCGCAGCATCAGCCAGTGGCTGGGGCCGAGGCGCAGCTTGACGCCATCGGTGGTGATCACCTCCTGCACGGCGGCGCCGGCCACCTCTGCCGGCGGGGTGGCCGCCAGGAAGGCCTCCAGACGGCCGCGGGTCGCCATGTCCGGCAGGCGCAGATCGAGGCGGTCGTAGGCCGCGGCGCCGCCGCAGCGCTGCTGCAGGGCATCGATGCGTGCCCCCAGGGGCAAGCCGCCTTCCACTAGGGCCTCGATCAGCAGCAGGGCCGCGAACAGGGCATCCCGCTCCGGCAGGTGCATGCCGAAGCCCACCCCGCCCGATTCCTCGCCGCCCACCAGCACCGTGCCGCTGAGCATCTCGGCGGCGATGTACTTGAAGCCCACGGCCTTCTCCAGCACGGGGCGGCCCAGATCTTCGGCCACCTGCTGCATCAGATCCGAGCCGCTCACGGTCTTGATCACCATGCCCGGCAACTGGCGGGCACGGGCCAGGTGGTCGATGAACAGGGGCATCAGCAGCTGGGTGCTGCAGAAGCGGCCGTGTTCATCCACCGCGGCGATGCGGTCGCCGTCGCCGTCGAAGACGATGCCCACCGCCGGCCGGCCCGCCAGGGTGGAGGCGCGCACCTCGGCGATCAGCTCGCCCAGGTAGGGGGCCAGCGGCTCGGGTGGGTTGCCACCGAACAGGGGATCCCTATGGGAGCGGATTTCGCGGAGGTGGCCTGCTGCTGCGGCCTCCGGCAGCAGACGGGACAGGCCACCCGCCGCCGACCCGTGCATCGGGTCGACGATCACCTGCAGCCCCAGCCGCTCCAGACCGGAGCTCAGGGCGGCCGTGTCCACCTTCGCCTGCAGGCCCGCCAGGTAGGTGCCCATCGCATCGAAGCGCAGGGTGGCGCCCGGGATCGGCACGGTGATGCCGCCCGCCGCCAGCCGCTGCTCCACCCGCTTGGTGAAGCTGCCTTCCACCGATCCGCCGAAGGGGCCCTTGATCTTCAGGCCCAGCCATTCGGGCGGGTTGTGGCTGGCGGTGATCACCAGGGCCCCGAGGGCGCCGCGCTCCACCACGGCCCAGCTGGCGGCGGGGGTGGGGATGGCGCTGTCCGTCAGCACCGGCACCAGTTCGGCGCCGCGCACCGCCGCTGCGATCGCTTCGGCCAGTTCAGGGGCCAGGAAGCGGCGGTCGTAGCCGATCACCACCTCGCGGCTGTTGAGGCCTTCGGGCGCGGCATGCTCGAGTTCGCGGGCCGCGGCGGCCGCCACCGGCAGCAGGCGCTCCACGGTGATGTCCACCCCGAGGATGCCGCGCCAGCCATCGGTGCCGAAGACGATCGGGCTGGCCTCCAGGGGCAGGGGGGCAGAGACCATGGGGGCGAAATCGAGGCGCGCTGCCCTGGTCGTAGCAGCCCGTCCGCCTGCTGGTGCCTTCCCGGGTGCCGGCCGGTGGGCAGGCCACCGCCTCCCTAGCCTGCGGCGATGGCCCAGCCGACTGGATCCGCTCCGCTCACTGACACTCCGCTCACTTGCGCTCCGCTCACTGACCGATTGCTGCGGGGCTGGCTGCGCTGCCGGCGGCGGGCCTGGCTCGATCGGCACGGCCCCAGCGGCGAGCGTCTCTGGAGCGCCCATCGGGCTTTGGCCCTGCAAGACCAGCTGCGCAGTTTCCAGACCCTGCTGCCCAGCCGGCCCGGCCACGGTGAGGCGGCCTGTGCCCGTGGGGAGGCCGGCGTGGTGGGCGTGCGCCTGCGGGGACGGACCCGCGACGGCCAGGCCGTTGAAGCCCACCCCAGCCTGCTGCAGCGGTTGGAGGGCGACAGCCGCTGGGGCGCCTTTCGCTACCGGCCGGTGCTGGCTCGGCAGGGGCGCCGGGTGACGCGTGAGCACCGATTGCTGCTCGCCCTCTGGGGCCGGCTGCTGGCCGAGCACCAGCAGGCTCCGGTGCCCGAGGGGCTGGTGGTGGCGGGTGAGGGGCGGCGCCTGGAGAGGGAGCGGCTCGCCCTCAGCAGTGGTTTGATGCGCCAACTGGACGACAGCCTCGAGCGCCTTGGCCAGGAGCTGGACCACGACCAGCCGCCGCCGCTGGTGAACGACCGCAAGAAATGCACCCTCTGCTGCTGGCGGGGGCTGTGCGACCGGGAGGCGGCCCGGGAGGGCCATCTCAGTGAGGTGAGCGGCATCGGCGGCAAACGCCGCGAGCTGCTGCTGGGCCTCGGCATCGCCCGCCTCACCGACCTGGCGGCCACCGACCCCGAACGCCTGGCCGATCAGCTCGAGGCCCATGGCGAGCAGCACCGCGAGATCGCGGCCACCCTGGTGGCTCAGGCGCGGGTGCAGGCCAGTGGCATCCCGGAGCGGCTCGATCCCGCACCGGCCCTGCCGGAGCTGGCACGCGCTCCGGGGGTTCTGCTCTACGACATCGAATCCGACCCCGACGCCCGCGACGATTTCCTGCACGGCTTCCTGCTGCTGCCCCGCGGCGCCGATGGGTGCTGGCCGGTGGCCAACGTTCCGGAGGCCGATGGGACCACTGCAGACGGAACCGCCGCAGACGGATTCGCCGCAAACGGATTCGCCGCAAACGGAACCGCCGCAGACCGTGCAGGCCGCTATCTGGCTGTACTGGCCCTGCAGGAACACGGTGAGCCCCGGCTCTGGGCCCGGCTGAGGAGCCTGCTGGCGCGCTACTCCGACTGGCCCCTGCTCCACTACGGCGAAACCGAGTCGCTGGCCCTCGTGCGCCTGGCCCAGCGCCAGGGCGCCAGCGAGGCGGAGGTGCTGCGTCTTCGCAGCCGCCTGGTGGACGTGCATGCGCGGCTGCGGCGCCACTGGCGCCTGCCGGTGAACGGCTATGGCCTCAAGCCGGTGGCGGGCTGGCTCGGTTTCCGTTGGAGCCAGCCCGGCGTTGATGGAGCCCGCTGCCTGCTGTGGTGGCGGCAGTGGCGCCACTGGCATCAGGATCGCGTCCGCGGTCGCCACAGCCCCGGGCGGCTGCAGCGGATCTTCCAATACAACCGCGACGACAGCCTCGCCACCTGGGCGGTGGCCCGCTGGCTCCTGGATCGGGACTGACGCCCGCCCGCCACTGGACCGCCCGGCACGGCCCCTCCCGCTGCGTTCCGCTCAGAGCCTGGCGGCAGAGCCGGCTCCCACCGGTGGTGGCGCGAAGGCCTCGGGGCAGGACAGCGTCACCATCGCCCCAGCCTCAGGGCCAGCCTCCTCCTGGCCGGCGCTGCCGAGGGCCCGCAGCTCCACCGCCTCCAGGTGGCGGCGGCGCACCAGGGCCAGGCCGATCCGCCCCTGGCCCTCGGCAAGCTCCAGGGAGGAGGTGATCAGCCCGGCGCGGCTGCCATCGGCGCCCTGCAGGTCGCTGCCGGGTTCGGTGCAGGCCGCCGCCGCCCTCGCCTCCGTGGCCCCCGTGGCAGCCGCCAGGTGCCAGCGCCGCAGTTGCTGCTTGACGCCGTCGTAGGTGGCGAGCTTGGCCAGGGTCTCCTGGCCCACATAGCAGCCTTTGCTGAGGCTGACCCGTTCGGCCAGGCCCAGCTCGAAAGGATTGGTGTCGTCGTTCAGTTCATGGGGAGCGGCCGGCAGGCCCCGCTGGATCCGCCAGTGCTCGCTGTCGCTGGCGTTGAGCTGATCGCCGCTGGAGAAGGCAGCGGGCAGATCCGCCGCCAGGGCGGGTGGCAGGGGGGCGTCGCCTTGCACCAGCAGCCGCTCTTCTCCGAGCAGCCAGGCCTGCAGTTCAGCCTGCGGCTCGCCAACGGCCCTCCAGCTTCCCCCCTCCGGCTCTGGACGTTCCGCCGGGGTGCCGGGGCTGAGCGGCGTGATCAGCCAGCCCGACTGCAGCGGGCCCAGGTGGACCTGATCCGCAGGGAAGAGCACCCGATCGAAGGCGGCCCGAACCGCGCCGCCTTCGCCGGCGGTGATCGCCAGCCAGGCGCCGGATTCATCCACCAGCACCTCCGCCAGGGCCCGCATCCGGCCGGTGGGGCTGATGCAGCAGGTGCGCAGCCACTGGCCAGGCGCGGCCTGGGCCACCGCCTGGCTGGTCTGGCCATGCAGGAAGGAACGCGTGTCGGGCCCGTCCAGCCGCAGCAGGCTGACGGGCTGGACGAGGCGACCGCTGTGGCGGGGCTGGTCCCAGGGGCTGGTGGCGGTGCTCATGGGAGGGGGTGGGGGATGGCGGACCGGCTTTGCGGCCATGGTGGATGACCGGGTCGCAAAGGTTCCAGCCTGCGACAGCAATGTTCGAGCCTGCGACAGCGGGCAGAGCAGCAGCCCAGGTGCCTGCAGTTCAGCTGCTTGCGGCGCTGGAGCCCGCGGCGCTGGCGGCCACCTCCTCCAGCAGAAACAGGCTGCGCAGCTCCAGGCCGGCGGCGGTCATCGCCTCAAGGCCTCCCTCCTGCCGGTCCACGATCGTCACCACCCGGTCCACCACATAGCCCGCTTCGCGCAGCTGGGTCACGGCCTTGCGTGACGAGCCGCCGGTGGTGACCACGTCTTCCAGCACCGTGATGCGGCTGCCCGCGGCCGGCAGCGGGCCCTCCAGCCAGGCGCCGGTGCCATGGCCCTTGGCTTCCTTGCGCACGATCAGGGCGTCGAGCGCGCGGCCATTCAGGGCAGCGCGCATCGCCACCGCACTCACCAGCGGATCGGCCCCCAGGGTGAGACCCGCCACCGCCACCGCTTCCGGTTCCACCTGGTCGAGCAGCAGGGCACCGAGCAGGGCCAGCCCCGTGCCGGCCAGGCTCACCGGCTTGCAGTTCACGTAGTGGTTGCTGATGCGGCCCGAGGCCAGGGTGAACGTGCCGTGCCGGTAGGCCTTGGAGGCCAGCAGGGGCAGCAGGGCAGCCCGTTGCTCCGCCGTGGTTCCGGCGATCGCGCCCATGGCGGTGGCGGCGGCGGGATGGGACGGAAAGGGCATCGGTCGCGGAGGTGGCTGACGGGGGCTGGTGGGGAAGCCCGAACCTGCCTAGTTTGAGCGCGAAACGGGTCCCCCCGGCACAGGCCGGTAGAGCGATGCAACGCAGGCGAGCCCCCGATCGGGGAGGCATCGGAGCCACAACTTGGTCAGCACGCCTCGGGCAGCGAGTGGTTGGCTTCAGTGCTGCTGCCACTCTGGTGCTGCCGTTGTTGCCGGCGCAGGCGCAGACCGGCCCAGTGGTGTGCACCACCACCCTGGAGGCGCCGCTGGCGGGCAGTGGCCCGGGTGGGATGAACGCCGCCGGGCCCGTCGAGGTGACCCGCTGCGCCGTGGTGCAGACCACCGCCGAGCTGGTGGAGAGCAGGTTCTTCACCTACACCCCCACGTTTGCCCGCAGCGTTGACATCACCAACCAGATCACCGATCTGTTCGGCATCGCCATGGGGGGCGAGGGCGGCACGCGGGTGAATGGGTCTGGGCTTCCCGGATCAGCGGATCATCTGGGATGCCTCGGCGCTGAACAACACCTACACCGAACTTCTGCGCCAGCAGAGCAACCCGCTCTACTGGCGCACTGAAGACGTGCACAACGGCTTTTCCTCCAGCATCGGGACCGGCGGTGCAGCGGTGATTCCGGTGGACCGACCGGCCGAACCCTATTGGTCGCCGCCGCCGATTCGCGGCCTCTGGTAATCGTGGTTCTGTCCAGGGTGCGGGCTTCGGCACGCCGTGGCCAGATCCGGGGGTCTAGCAATCTGGTGAATGCAGCGGACTCATAATCCGCCTTAGGCGAGTTCGATCCTCGCGACCCCCATTCAAGTCTTTCCTTCATAGCAAGCGGTTTCGGCCAGATTCTCCTTGGATGAAGCGCCCACCTTGGCCTCCCATTCGGGCACAAATGCGGTCATTTGAGGGCATGGTGATCACGATTTCGGGCACGGTGACCGGTGGCTGGCGACCCCTACCTGTCGAAGTTGAACCGGGCCCTCAAGGACCTCGGGTGTGCGGTGAGCCTGGAAGTCTCCCCATCCGGACGCACCATTCGGCTTCGCGGCATGCTGCCTACCCCCGAAGGCCAGTGGACACGGCAACGCATCAGCACCCCATTGCCTTACCCGGCGGGCCTTCAGCAAGAAAGGCAGCTGGCTGAGCAGCTTGGACGTGACCTCCAGATGCATCGGATGGGGATTGAGACCTTTCCCTTTCAGCAATGGAAGGCTGGTGCAGTCGCTGCGAGCGCACAGGAATCCACGATCAGTGGCATGGAGGCGATCCGTCTCACTGAGCAGTGGTGGCAGGCGCAACGCAAGCGCGGGCCCAGCGCGCCCACGACCTGGGCCAAGGACTATGCCGAACCACTGGCACCCTTGCGAGATCTGCGGGTGGTCACGTTGGAGAGCCTCAAGGCTCTCGTCAGCGCGTGCGAGCCAGGAAGCCGTACGCGGAGAAGAGCCGCCCAGGCGGCTTCTGCCACTGCCCAGGCCATGGAACTTGGACTGGAGTCTGTGCAGCAACTCCGGGATCTGGGTAAGGGCTACAGCCCCGGCAAGGACGCGGCACCAAGGGATCTGCCCAGCGATGCGGTGATCGTCGAGGTGATCGACAAGCTTCCTGCGGATTGGCAGTGGGTGGCAGGGGTGTGCGCCACGTACGGCAGGGCTGATTAGAAGTGATCCAGATGCCAGTGGCCGCAGAAGTTCTTGCCAGCCCGGTAGCCGCAGCGGTGCCCTCCTCCCGTAAGTCAGGCGATCCTTGATCACCTGAAAACCCTTGCGGCGGCTGTGTTTCACCGCGATCAGGACGTCGGCTCCACGCTCTTCAAGGTCGAGAAAAAAGGGCGGTTCGCATGCAGCGCATCCGCCTGGACCAGCAGCCCCTCGAGCTCCACCCGACGGGTTCGGCATCGCCGAGCTGGGTGCTCATCCAGTCCTGGAGCAGGTTCTCAAAGCCCTCCACGTCCAACTGAGCCAGCAGCAGTTGGAAGGTGGAATCCGACGGCGGCTTGGCGACATGGGTGCCCAGCAGTTCGTTCAGTGTCTTGCGGTGTCAGGGCCTTCGCTGCTGTCAATCGGAACAGGTCTGGATTAAAATATTGCAGCTGGAAGCCGTACCTGGATCTGCATCAGCGCTGCGGTCGAAATCCCATGCGCCGAGCGATGGGGCTGTGTCTCCAGTGGGCAGGGGAAATGGAGGCAAGGGAACCGGAGGCAGGGGGGAGCACCTGGCGTCTCATAGCGCAGCACAAAGATCTGGTCGAACTCCATCGGTCCGATGGTGGGCATCGAGGGCCAGCCAATCCCCCTGGCCAGCTCGGGCATCCGGAGGAGCTCCTGGCCATCCAGAAGGGAATCGACCCGCGACACCTGGGCAATGGAACTATTGATCCCGGTAGCCACACCCAGAGGAACAGCGCTCTGGACACTGCGAGCGTTCTTGCTGGAAACGGGGTTGAGGAAGAACGTCCGGATGTGGGTAGCGGGCCCGAAGCAGGGAGGGGATCAGGCGGGCCAGATTGATCGCGCGCACAAAACCGTTGATCGAGAGGTTGTTGTTTCCGTCCCCCGACTCCACCTTGTCACCATGGCGGAGCAGAATCACTTGGCGGGGAGTGGCATGGGCCGGTGCCAGGCTGACATTGCTCAGCGCCATCAAGAGAAGTGCTGGTGAGACGAGATAACCGGCTAAACCGTTACCTGTCCGAACAGGTCACCAGCCCCAGTGACACGTCCCGGCTCCAAGCCTGCGTTGATGCATAGCTCTCCAGAGGAGCGAAAAGCGTTGCATCCACAGACGCTCTCAATTGGATTCGGAATTGACCGGAGCCTCTTTGCTGGGCTCCATGTTCGCTCCCAGCTCCCTGCAGGTACGGATCGGATCCACATCCGGCGCCACACCAAGAGCCTTGCGCAGGGCATCGAGCTGCGCAACGGATTGCAGATCGATTGTGGTGGCAGCATGCTCACAGGCAATTTTCTTCAGAGCCTTCGCATCGGGTGCCGCACAGCCGGCGACCCCCAGCAGGACTGTGAAGAGAAGCAGTCGGTTCACAGAGGATGACAAGAGATTGATAGGGCGATTCTACATGGAATTGCACTCTCAATACTGGCTCAAGTCTGAAGGCATAGATCCAGGCCAATGATCATTTGTCATCCTTTCTGACACTTCAGGCCTGTAGATGTGCTGCGTCTTCTCGCGCGGCAGGATCCGTGAATCCGTCCCTAAGGATGATCGTTATGCCGATCTTCTCCAGGCTTTGAGTCAGGGGTAGAGGTTTTCAGCGGTTGGATTGCCATTGCTTCACCGCTTTCAGCGCCAGCCACGCCACCCCTGCAACCAGCACCATCAGCACCATCAGCTTGATGAGTTCGGCAAATGGTTCCAGCCAGATTGCCACCCGTTGATATCCCTCGCCCAGCAGATTGCCAATCAGCGTGAGAATCAGCACCCAGAGAAGGCTGCCAGCCGTTGTCCAGGCCAGGAAGGCGCGCTGCGGCATCAGTTCCATGCCCGCCGGCACCGAAACCAGGGTGCGGATCCCGGGGATGATCCGCCCCCAGAACACCACCGCCGCACCATGGCGGTTGAACCAGCGGCGACTCCTGGCAAGATCCTGGGGTTGTAGACCAAGCCAGCGGCCGTGGCGGCTCAACCAGCGCTCCAGGTGCTCCTCATTCACCAGCCGGCCGATGCCGTACCAGAACCAGGCCCCCAGCACGGTGCCCACCAATCCAGCAAACACGGCGGGGATCAGTTGCAGCTTCCCCTGGTGCACCAGAAAACCCGCCAGAGGCATCACCACCTCGGAGGGAATGGGAGGGATCACATTTTCGAGCAGCATCACACCGGCAATCACCAGATAGCCCAGCAGGGGATTGGTGTCCACCGCCTGGCTGATCAGGCCCGGCAGCGCATCTATGGCATCGCTCAGCGACATGACGGAAGAGTGAGGATCAGGCGTGAGTGTTTGCCGTGCGTCGTCGAACCCGCCAGAGCTTCTCCCGCTCAAGGTACAGGAACAACAGCAGGCTGAAACCGCTGTAGAGCAGCAGGTCGTTTCCATCCAGGGGCTGGGCCCCGAAGAACTGTGCGATCGGCGCCACGTAGAGCAACATCAGCTTAAGTCCTGTGGTGAGAACCACAGCTGCCAGAAGAGCCGGGTTGGAGAAAGGTTTGACCTGAAGCAGCCCCCGGGTTCAGGACAGATGTCATCGCTCTCATCCGTACCCCTGGGGGCTTGATGGAAAGGATCAATGCGTCGCTACAGCGAGGCCGTCAAGGCTGATGTGAGAAGGCGGATGAGCCCACCGCCCACTGATTGCTGCGAGGACGAGCAGATAGTATGGCATGACCAATTTCTTCTGTCATGACTTGGGAAATAATTCTTTTCGCAGTGGTTTTAAGTATTGATTCATTCTCTGCTGCTTTTGCGATGGGTTTTCGTCGCTTTTCAGCGCAGCGGGCATTCTCCTTTGCGCTCAGTTCAGCATTTGCTGAAGGCGCTGCAACCGCTATTGGATTCTTCCTTGGTCATGTTGCAAAGGACCTGATTGTCAACTATGACCATTGGGTGGCGTTCACCTTATTGGTTTCCGTTGGTGCTCATATGTGCTGGGAGGCATATCACCATAGCTCGGACGAGGCCACTGAGTCAGAGGACTCTCGTACTCATAGTTTTCTGAAGATTCTGTTTATTTCAACCGTAACCAGTATTGATTCACTGGGCGTCGGCGTAACTCTTGGTTTAGCAGGCAAGCCGATTCTTGATTACTCAGTTCCTATTGCTCTTGCTGCCTTTGTTGCTACCTATTTGGGCCTAGGTCTTGCCAGGCGAATGCCCCCAGCATTCGGTAGCCGACTTGAGATTATTGGCGGTGGTGTTCTGATTGTTCTTGGCTTCAAGATGCTTTCCGTCTAGCGAGCAAGAATAGATGATCGTGGCTGCGCACGATCTATCCTTGTTCGTTATACGGCAATTGATCGTGTACTCCATGGATCCATTTTGTCTACTTGCTGCGACAACCAGACCTTCGCGGCCATCCTCAAACTCGCCCGAAAGCTGCCGTTCGCGGGGCTGCGGTCAGTCTGGAATCCGAAAGCCCTTTTCACGGAATAGGGCCATGCAGGTATCGGCTACCGTAGGGGCGTAGGCCGTGCCACGCCCGCGCTCGATCTCCGTAAGTGCTCTTTCTATACCAAGTCCTGCCCTGTAGGGCCGGTGCGAAGCCATCGACTCGACCACGTCCGCCACGGCCATGATGCGTGCCTCTAGCAGAATCTCGTCGCCCTTTAGCCCACGCGGGTAGCCGCTTCCGTCTAGGCGCTCGTGGTGCTGGTAGGCAACCTCAGCAACCGGCCAGGGGAAATCCACTTCTTTCAGAATCTTGTAACCCCTTTCCGAATGGGTCTTGACTAATTCGAACTCCGGTTCGCTAAGTCTTCCTGGCCTTGTAAGTATTTCTGCCGGTACGCCAATTTTTCCTAGGTCATGCAGGTAGCCAGAGACTCTTATTCCTTCAATTGTTCCGGTATCCAGCCCCATTTCATTTGCAATTGCGACTGCAATCTCAGCCACACGCCGCTCATGCCCTGACGTGTATGGGTCACGCGCGTCAGTTATCGCCATTGTCATCTCCACCGTTTGCAACCAGCTTCGATGCAAACGCTTGAAGGAATTCTTGAGATCCTCTAGTGCCTTGTCTTTCAGGATCTCAATTGAGAACAGCTTCAATGCTTGGTCAACGTCGCGTGCAGTCGCAAGAAGCAGTTTTTGCGCTTGCTCGGTAAATGCATTGGTTGTGTGCGCATATAAAGTAAGCGTACCAACGGCCCTACCGTCGCGAAAAAGCGGTAAAGCGGCAGATGAGCGCCAACCGAATCTCATGCCGCGCTCGTGCCAAGGCTCTGTCGTGGGGTCGCTCTGGAAATCCTGGCACCACACTGCACGCCCCTCGCGGATCGCTGTACCTGTTGGGCCCCTCGAAAATTTGCTGCCCGGATTGGTTGATATCGAGAGACTGTCAAGATATTCCGAACCGGCACCGAACTGGGCCACAATCCTTACCTGATCGGTTGAATCCTCTACCATTCCAATCCACGCGAGCCGAAATAGGCCTGAATTCACCACCGCCTCACAAATTCTTGGGAACAGCTCATCTTCGCTTGTGCTATTAACTATCGCCGAGCAGACTTGATGCAACCCTTGGTAAAGGTGCGCTAATTGCTCATCGGATGCTTCGTCATTATTAGTTTTCTTCATTGAATGTCTTGGAGCGTCCTGCTGGTCCGCGTAAAAGGTTCAGTCAAACTTAACAGTCCGATCTGCGGAAAACCGATGGGCTGCTGTAGGTCGTGAGCAGGCATATCGAGAAATGATGAATGCTGCCGGATAACGCTTCTTGGTGGGTTGGCTGAGATCGGATGCTTTTCCAGCTGGGGTCGGGTGGCCGGTGCGGTGACTACCAGGAAAGATGACGCCCCTGCCCCCTGATCAGGTGGCCATGGCAAATGAAGCGGTTTCGGTGTCTACTTCAGCAGCAGGGCTGATTCAAAGTCTCACTATGGGTCCGGGGATGGCTGGCGCGTGGCCATCGCCAGCAATGCCGTGATGTCGTGCATCACCGCCTGCATCCCGGCCCGAATCGACCGACATCCGGCCAGCCTCAGCAGGTTCATCGCTGCGGTTCGCAGCGTGGCCATCGCGCCGGCGCCATTGCCCCGATAGCGGTGGCCGTCCTCATGGAGCTGGGTGTCCCGAATCCAGTGCCAGCCCTCGATACTCCAGCGGTCTCGCACCAGTTGCAGCAGGGCTTCTGGGGTGGTGCTCAGGCTGGTGAGGAAGAGATGGATGGCCTGAAAGGGCTTGCCGTCGCGGGTGCCGGTGGCCACCACCTCCACGATCCAGCTGGTGCCGATCCAGGCCTCAGCGATGTGCTCTGGGGCCGCTTTGGCACGCAGGGTCCAGGTGATGGTGCGGCCATGGCTGATCTCGTGATCCGTTGCCACGAAAGGGATCTTCTGCTTTCCCTGGAACTGGCTGCGGATCTGGCGGTGCAGCGTCTTCTGGTTGGCTACTCCTTCGGAGAAGACTTCGTCTATTTGTGCCACGAGTCAAACGTTCTCTATGAACACTGACGCAACTGTATCGAGGATGGGAGTTTGGCCTCCCGGAGCCGGCCTGCAGGGGCAGGCTCCAAACCGCCCCATGCTGCTGCGTTTAA
>NZ_JAHLYT010000012.1 GCF_025128095.1 Synechococcus sp. CS-1328
GGAGCGGGTCGCGTGAACACCACTGAGGAGAAAACAGTCAGTCTTGGGCTGAAATCCGCCGACAGCATTGCCGTCACCGAGCGCCAATATCGCGACCTTATGAAAAGCGTCGCCTTTATTGAGAGGGAAACGCGCAGCGCGTTTGCCGAGATCGACTTCCGCTCAGAGCCGAAGAATGGGAAAGTTCTCTATGTTCTTGACAGCAATGTCATGCGGGCCTACGGCGCGCCTTATCGACACGGTCGCAAAGGCCATGGAAGTTTCGGATTGGGGCAGTTCCTACCCCGCCGGTTCAAGCCGCTCCATGCGTTGAGTGACGAGAGCCTCCGAAAGCTCGTTGTACACACCAACCAACAGGAAGACCGCGCTGCGGGGAACCTGCTTGAGGCGCTCACCGAATGCGTAAAGAAACGGATCGACGTTCAGGCTCTCGGCATCGTCCAATTAACACCTCACGCTATGGAAAGCCAGTTGCACTACAAGACTCTGGCCAGCCGTGTCGATGTTGATCGCGATATCGCCACCAGAGAGGCCAAACTCATCGAAGCGGTAGCGCAGGTCGCCTTGAAACGGTTTGCGTTGAGCGCGAATGGCACGGGCGCGCCGCAAATACCTTACGATCAGTATCTCACCATCATACTGAATATATACGCGCGGGCTGAAGAGTTGGGTGACCTAAATCCGTCCGCCGTACTTTATCGCTTCATGGAGTTTTGTGGCGATCCTTCCGGTGTTTTTGACGGGCGCGATGTTCTCGATTTCAACGCGGGAATTCCCTCAAACGAGATTTTCAAGATCGCACGCCACCTGTTGTCAGAGACGTTCGGGAACCTGATTGCCAAACGTTTAACACCGGCAAGCGCCGCCAGCGACCGGGACGCCCTGGTGCAGCTAGCACTTCTCAACAAGGTCAATCATGACGGAAGGCATGCTTTTGGGGGGTATTCCACGCGGATCATTCTGATCACCTGCACCCCTGAAATTTCGAATGTAGCCTATAAGGCACATGACCATCTGCGGTCGAAACTTGGGGAGTACCTCAGTACGTATCCCGGTGCTGGAACAGGAAATGATCTGACAGAGTTCCTGCGTCTCAATATCCGAAGGATGGAGCTTTTTTTTGCTTTCAACGAGGAGACGCAACAGGAGGACCGTTGGTTCAAAGCTTTTGGTTTACACTACGTGCGCCATATCTCCGGCTTCCTCGGCGATCTCTCGCTCCCCACCAGCATACCTTTGCCCGACGATGTAACCAGCGCAGAAATGAAAGACAAATCTCGTCTGCGGCTAGAGAGCATAGCTTTTTTCTCAGGTCTGTTCGTCGAACAAACCGGACGTAGCGAACTGCCGATGAAGGTCCTGAACGAGATCATTGATGAGCCGGAACGCTTTATCAATGTCCCGCCGGGCTTTCGTATTAGCTTCATCGACCTACTGCAGAAATGGAACGACTTCATCCAGGCTTCTCTCGGCAGTGCAAACATCGACAAATCGACGAAATTGAACACAGTGGGTTCGAAAGGCAACGATGATTTGAAGGAAGCATTCAAGACCGCGCTTATCGCCAACACTCCTAACTGCAGCACAGGAGAAGTCAACTTATCGACCATCCTGTCAGAGGTCGTCGAAAGGACTCGCGACCAAATGGTCCTGCAATTCTCGTTCCATGGCACTGAGCTTGCGAGAATTTCTGGGACCACTTCGAGACGTACGCCGCCAGATCTTTTCTTCCGCAACCTCAATGTAAGTTTCAAGATGTTCCAAAAAATGTCCGTCAACGCGCATTATCCTGGCTCAAAGGATTGGCTTGCCGACTATAAAAGGATCGCCGAAGAAGACTGCGAACGGGCCACCTCGGACCATCGGTGGGAGAATCATCTGAAGTTCCTCGTTCTCGCCGCCTCCTTCTCGTGTCTTGAGAGGTGGTCGGTGGCTAGCGGGCATCTGATTCGCGCTCTGAACATCATCGACCGCGGGAAAAGACCTGGCCTCGCACCCATCCAAGTGCGGAACCTTAACAATCCGAGTGGGCGCGAGGCGAATTTCCTGCAAAGCGTCTGCGAGCGCATGTTGGCGGATGATGCCGATGGGCTGAATCGTGCCCAAAAGGCGCTGAGGGCATCTAAGGCCTGCGCGGACGCAGATGCCATTGCGGACTCTAAGTCGGCGCCCGAAAAAATAGCCGATCCGATTTCAACTTTGCGCTACATCAACGAAGAACTCTCGATCGCACTGGCCCGCTACTATCTCCAGCGAATGAGTGATTGCGGCGGTGAAGCAGCCAGTCTATTAGACATCAGTGCCTCGGCTGAGCGGTATGCCAGTTGCGAAGACGAGATAGAGGCGCTCAAATCATGCTTCAAGCAACTTAAGGCGGATAAGGACTTCGATCTTGCCAAACTCGGGTCGGCGAATTTCTCGTCGGAGACATCCGCGGGCCGACAGATGCTCGGCCTCAGCTTGATATCGGCGTCAACGAACATCGTACAACTGGCTGTGATCGATCGGTATTGGCAGCAGGCTGGACGGAAAGGGGTATTCATGACGGATAGCGGCGTTCGTGAACCCGTTGGATTGAACGAATGTTTGGCCCAGGCGCTTCGATACCTAGATGCCGCAAAGGTCGGCGGGGCGATCGAGGCGAGTCTTACGCACATCTATCGACGGGTAGCATCGACAATGCTGAACGACAACGAACTACAACCGGACTGGAAGACTATGCTTGAACCCATATCGCGAGATGAGCGCGACAAATTATTTGAGCTATTCCGTTCGGGTGACATGTCGAAGATTGAAAGGTGGAAGTATGAAAGCTTGTTTGCCTTCGTGATACGTCTACATGAACAAGAAGATATCTCGCGGGGAGCCGATGCTTAAGAAATTCTGCGCCAAGCTCTATTACGATGATGACCGCCCAAAGAGAATAGAGGCCAATCGGAACAACGAAGGCTTTCTGTCCACAATCGTGTTTTACGTCATTTACGTTATTTGGTGTATGAGCCTGGTCGAGATTTTTAAAGGCACTGCCGTATCTCGAAACAACGCGAACGCTCAGAAAAGCCGCGCCAA
>NZ_JAHLYT010000013.1 GCF_025128095.1 Synechococcus sp. CS-1328
GGGGGCGCGCGCCGCCTCCTCAAGGTTGCCGATCGTGGCGCTGATCGCCCAGGTGCGCAGCCCCGGCCGCTGACGGCGCAGCCAGCTGAGACAGAGCTCGCTCTGGCTGCCGCGCTTGCTGCCGATCAACTCGTGCCATTCGTCGAGCACCACTGCATCCAGCCGAGCGAACAGCATCGCGGCCTTCTGGTTCGCCAGCAGCAGCGACAGGGACTCAGGCGTGGTGATCAGGATCTGGGGCGGGATGCGCAGCTGACGGGTCCGCTCACTGCTGCTGGTGTCGCCGTTGCGGATGCCGACCCGCAACGGCCAGCCCATCTCCTCGATCGGTTCGCGGATGGCCAGCGCCAGATCGCGGCTGAGGGCCCGCAGCGGCGTGAGATAGAGGAGGCGAATCCCGGGAGCCAGGCCATCTCCGCCGGCGGCTTCCGCCTCGGCCAGCAGCTGGGCGATCGGGCCCATCACCGCCGCGTAGGTCTTGCCGGAGCCGGTGGGAACCTGGATGAGGCCACTGCGGCCCTGCAGATCGGCGGTCCAGCACTGCCGCTGGAATGGCATCGGCCGCCAGCCCCGCTGGCTGAACCAGGCCTCGATTGGTGCCAGCAGGGCACGGTGGCTGCGGTTGTTCCGTTCCACCGGGGTCAGGACGGATCGGACTGGGCCTGGTCGGACTGGCACGGATCGGGCTGCCCCGGATCGCGCTGGCCAGAATCGGGCTGATTCTGGAGCAGGCGCCACGCCGTAGCGAGGCTGTCGGCTTCGGCGGCGGGTTTGTCGCGACGCCAGCGGGCGATGCGGGGAAAGCGCACGGCGATGCCGCTGCGGTGGCGGCGGGAGGGCTGCAGACCTTCGAAGGCCAGCTCGAACACCTGCTCCGGCGCCACGGCTCGCACCGGCCCGAATCGCTGCAGGGTGTGGCTGCGGATCCAGCGGTCGAGCTCGGTGATCTCGGCATCATCGAGGCCGGAATAGGCCTTGGCAAAGGTGACCAGCTGGCCGGCATCGCCGCTGGGATCGGCGGGATCCCGCTCCCAGAGACCAAAGGTGTAGTCGGTGTACAAATTGGCGCGGCGGCCGCTGCCGGCCTGGGCGTAGAGCATCACCGCATCGAGGCGCAGCGGTTCCTTCTTGTGCTTCCACCAGTGGCCCCGCCGCCGACCGGCCAGGTAGGGCGAAGCGGCGGCCTTGAGCATCAGACCCTCCGCACCGGCGGCGGCGGCCTGGTGCCGCAATGGTTCAAGCCCGTCCCAGTCATCGAAGGGCAGCAGGCTGGAGAGGCGCAGGAGCCCGGCTGCGGGGGTGGGTGTCGCCGCAGCGACCTGCCGGTGCAGAGCCTCCAGGGCGGCGCGGCGGAGGCGCAGGGGTTCGGAACGGCAATCGCGGCCCCCCTGTTCGAGCAGGTCGTAGGCCACGAAGGCGGCGGGGCAGTCCGCCAGGATCGATCGGCCCGGTGCCTTGCGGCCGAGGCGGCGCTGCAGCTGGGCGAAGGGGGCCGGGCGATCGGCGTTCAGCGGCCAGACGATCACCTCACCGTCGAGCACGGTGCCATCGGGAAGGCTGTCCGCCAGGGCGATCAGCTCGGGGAACACCGGATTGATCAGCTCTTCGCCGCGGCTCCAGAGGAAGCTCTCGCCAGCGCGACGGATCAGCTGGCCGCGGATGCCGTCCCATTTCCACTCCACCAGCCAGTCGGTCGGGGAGCCCGGCAGAGGTGGGTGCGTGCTGGTCTCCAGCGGGGAGGCCAGGAAGAAGGGATAGGGGCGGCTGCTGCAGGCGCCGCCGGCGTCGGCTGGAGCCAGCAGCTGCGTCCAGGCGGCGGCACCGGGCTGGAAGCCGCCCATGAGGCGGTGGGCCAGCAACGGCTCCTCGAGGTCACTCAGCAGGGCGAGCGCCCGGATCACCAGGCCCTGGGCCACACCGACGCGAAAGCCACCGGTGAGCAGCTTGTTGGCCACCAGGAGCTCCTGGGGCTGCAGCTGCTGCCAGAGGGCCTGCACGGCAGCCGCCTGTGGCTCGCCCTCCAACCCGGCAAGTCCCGGCAGCAGCTGCTCCATCCAGTGGGCGAGGGGGAGGGCCATGGGAGGGAGAAGATCCGTGGGATCCGAGGCGGGTGGTGCGGCCTGGTCCCAGAGCAGGGCAATGGTTTCAGCGGAATCACCCACCTGGGCGTGGCAGTCGTCGAACAACCAGTCCGGCAGGCCGGTGCCCTCCAGACAGATCTGGCGCAGGCGGCGACCGGTGATCAGCCGGCGGCGCTGCTTGCCGAGCAGGCAGTGCAGCGCCCAGGCCGCATCGGCGGGTGAACGGGCAGCGGTGGCGCGGAAGTAGGCGGCCAGGGCCTCCACCTTGGAGCGGGTGGCGGTGGTGTGATCGAGTTGGGCGAACAGGGCCACGAACGCCTGCATGCCGGGCCGATGGAAGCGCCGCCATCCTGGCGGATCCGGATCAACCCAGCCTGGGACGCTGCAGCTCAAAGAGCTCGCCCAGTTTGGTATAGGCATTCAGGGCCAGTTTCCCAACGGGGCGGAGCGCTTCGGGCGAGGCCATCCCAGAATCCGTCAGGCAGCGGCTCTGCACATGGATCATCACGATGCGGCCGAGGGCCATGGTGAAACGGGTGCCGGGCACGGGGATCAGATCGATGCAATCGCATTCCATGCAGGCCGCAGCGGCCTCAATCCGGGGGGCCGCGATGCGGCTGCAGGCCACGGCCCGGAGCCCCGCCGCCTCGAATTCATTGATGCCCGGGGCATAGTCGGCGGCGGTGATGTTCATCGATTCCACCAGCGCTTCCTCCACCACATGCACCGCAAAACAGCCGGTCTGGCGGAGATTGCGCAGGGTGTCTTTCTCGCGATCCCGGTGGGCACCGATCGACACCATCAGCACCGCCGGCTGATCACTCAGGGCATTGAAGAAGCTGAACGGCGCCAGATTTGGCTGGCCGTCGCCACTGACGCTGCTCACCCAGGCGATCGGCCGGGGCACCACCAGGCTGGTGCAGAGCCGATACAGGGCGCCGCCATCAAGGCTGTCTGGATCGATGGAGCGAATCGGCGCGGGCTCGGCCATGCAGCGCACCTGGCGTATTGACGGGAACGATGCTGCAGCCTGGGGGAGATCGGAGGAAGGCAATGCTGGCTGCACTGGTGATCCTGGCCGTGATCGTGGCCGTTGGGGCGCTGCTCAATCCGTCGCGCGCGGAGTTCCGATGGTTTCTGCAGTTACGACGGCCGACCTGGCTCACCTTTGAGCGATGGATCCCGCTGATCTGGCTGGTGATCTACCTCTGCTTCTACGGCTCGGCCCTGCTGGTGTGGCAGGCAACGGCCAGCGTTGGCACCATGGCCGGCTTCCTGGTGCTGCTGCTGCTGGTGCAGAGCTACACCTGGGTGATCTGTCGTACGCGCCGGCTGCGAAACGGCACTGCCGTTGGCCTGGCGGGCTGGATCTGGGGCGTGGGTTTGGCTGCCGTCGTGCTTCCGGTGTCGCGGCCGGCGGCGCTGCTGTTGGTGCCCTTCCTGCTCTGGAGCCCGGTAGGCACCTTCGTGACCTGGCGGATGGAGCGGCTGAATCGCTGAGCATCAACTCCAGCAGCGCTTCAACTCCAGCAGCTCTTCAGCTCCACTGATACCAGCGGGCGATGCCCAGGCGTTCGGCCCAGGCGTCAATCACCTGGCGATCCGGATCGCTCTCCTCCGTGGCTTCGGCCGCATCAGATGTCGAGGCCTGGGCGAGCTGCAGCAGCTCGGTGCCCAGCTCCTCCCAGGCACTTCCCCGATACGGAAGCGAGAGTTCCGGCAGGCCGCTGAGGGTTGCGGCATGGATCGCGTAGGCGGCATCCATGGCCCGGTTGGCCTGCAGCACCAGGGGAGGCATGCGCCGATCCATGCCCAGGGCCAGGCCCTCCGCCAGGTCCTGGCATTGCTGCCGCAGGAAAGCGTCCTGGCGGCTGCGCAGCCGGGGCATCTGCTCAGACAACCAGCGATCCACCGCCATCGCCGGCGGCACGGTGCGTAACTGGCTGAGGGTGGTGGTGTACAGATTCAGCCCCACCCGGCGCTGCTGAGCCAGCGAGAGATCCTTGTTGCGTCGCTCCGCCTCGCTCACCAGCCGCTCGCGCGCCTCCCGCCGCGGCTGCATCGCCAGTTGCTGCTCGCCGGGAGCCTGAAGAACGCGCAGGAGCTGCACCGCCTCCATCGCTACCAGATAGGGGGTGGCCTCGTGGGTGTTGTCCTTGTAGAGAATGCGATGCACCGGATCGGCGTCGCTGGCGGGCAGCAGGACCGACTGATCCTCCAGATCCGACACCCAAAGGGCCTGCAGGGGCACTCCGGCCGCCTGTTCCACCTGATCGAAGAGATCACCCAGGTCGCTCAGCCAGGTGGGGAGCTCAAGAGTGGCTGCCGCAGAGGTGGCTGCGTCGGGTGTGGCTGCATCGGTCATCGGATTCCTGAGCGCCCAAGGATCTACCGCTGGCCATGCTGCATCAGCGACACCGACGGCCCATCAGGATCCACGGGCAGACCTCTCAGTGCGAGGGCAAGGCGCCGGCCCAGCAGCAGCAACGGATAAAGGCGCCGGCCCCGATCCGATCGCCGAAACAACGGACCCAGCACCTGTAGCAAGGGGGCGCTGGGGCGCACGCGCTCGCAGATCCAGGTGATCGCCTCAGCGCCATGCAGCACCTGCTCCCCCTGCAACAGCATCGCCCCATCCCGCAGATGGAAGCCTCGCTCTGCCAGCCGGTGCCGCAGCTCCGCAGCGGCGCGGCCATCGACGATACGCAGACCGGGAATTCCGCCGCGCAGCTCGCTGAGGACGGCGAAGTGACTGCAGAACGGACAGCCTCCGTCGTAGACGAGCACCGGATCGTCCAGTCCTGTCGCGCCCGACGGCTCCTGAAGGACGCGGGTCGGGGTCATGGCCGGTCACAACGATGGATCCTGTGCGTCACAGTCTGGTCACCCTGGCTAGGGAGGGTGGTGGATGCAGACCCTCCGTTCTCCCTTCCCTTGGGTCCACCGACCCTCACACCAAGCCGCACTGGGATCAGGAAGCGCCTGCCGCTGATCGCCCTGTTGACGGTGGGCCTGGCCTGTGGCGGCTGGCTGCTGTGGCAGCAGAACCGGCGCTCGCAGGAGGAGCGTGCGCTTGCTGCCCAGACCACCGCGGTGCAGCAGCGCGCGATCGCGATCCGCGTCACGGCAGCGGGATCGATCCGGCCGATCACGCCCGTGAACATCAGCCCCAAGCAGCCTGGGCGCGTCAGCCAACTGCTGGTGGATCAAGGGGATCGGGTGGTGGCGAGGCCAACCTCCACAAACTGCTGGCCGGCAACCGCCCCCTGGAGATCGAAGAGGGCCGGCGCAACCTCCAGGAAGCCACCGCCCAGTTAATCGCCGTGCGCTCCACCTACCGCAGCAACCAGGAGCTCTATGGGTCGGGTGCCGTGGCCCGCGTTGCCTTTCGACACCAGCCGCTCCCAGGTCCTGGCGGCAGAGGCCCGGGTCAATGCCCTGCGCGCCCAGCTGGACCTGCTCAGGGCCGGCCCCCGCCGGGAGGACATCGACACCGGCCGCGCCCAGGTCCAGCAGGCCCGCGGAGCCCTCGCCACGATCCAGGCCCAGGTGAACGACACGCTGATTCGGGCGCCATTCTCGGGGGTGATCACCCAGAACTAAACCGTTCGGTGTCCGCCGCCTCCCCCCTCGGACAACCGGCGGGCGGCGGCGGCGGCGCTCGTCTACCCCGCTGACGCTGATGCCCCACCAGCCAGCCAGCAGGAGCATTACCCCGAGGAGCCGTCAGGCGGCAGCGCCGCACCGACCGCACGGCCGCAGAACTGGGCGAAAGCGTGGTCCTGGCCTGGTCGTCGCTGCTGGCCAACCGCATGCGTTCGGCCCTCACCATGCTGGGGGTGATCATCGGAATCGCGGCCCTGATCGCCATGGTCACGATCGGCCCAGATGGCCCCGGTGCTGAGCTCCAGGGGCCAGGTGGTGCTGGCCGAGCGCAACACCAACACCTCGATCGTGGGCACCACACCCAACATCGTGGGGGTGCGTGATGTCCTGCCCCTGACCGGCCGCTTCTTCAACGAGGCCGAACTCAAGCAGGACGCCCGGGTGGCCGTGCTGGGCCAAACGGTGGTGGACAGCCTGGGGAGCACGCCGCAGGGGGCACTGGATCAACAGATCCGGATCCGGGGGGAGAGCTTCACGGTGATCGGCACCCTCGAATTCAAGGGCACCAACTCCTTCCGCGATCAGGATGATCAGGTGATCATTCCGCTCACCACGATGGCCAACCGCATCGTGGGGGTGAATGCCCAGGCCGGTGTCTCCGTGGACAGCATCTCCGTGTCAGCCCGCAGCGCCGACAGCATGGAAACGGCCCAGGCTCAGATCACCAACCTGCTGCGGCTGCGGCACAGGATCCTGCCCCCCCGAGAGGATGATTTTCTGATCCGCAGCCAGGCGGATCTGGTGAACGCCTCCAACTCGGTGGCGGGCGTGTTCACCGCTCTGCTGGGTGGATCAGCGGCGATTTCCCTGCTGGTCGGGGGAATCGGCATTATGAACATCATGCTGGTCTCGGTCTCAGAACGGACGCGGGAGATCGGCATCCGCCGGGCGATCGGGGCCCGCTCCAGCGACATCCTGCGCCAGTTTCTGATCGAGAGCATGGTGCTCTCGCTGGTGGGCGGGGTGCTGGGGGTGGCCCTCGGCGTGGTCGCCTCCCTGCTGATCAACGCCGCCTTTGGGTGGAGTGCCGGCGTGGCCCTGGATGCGGTGGGACTCTCCCTGGGGTTCTGCCTGGTGATCGGAGTGTTCTTCGGGGCCTATCCCGCCGGCAAGGCAGCGACGCTCGACCCGATCACGGCGCTGCGGAGTGATTGAGCCGGAGTGATTGACCCCTGACTGGAATCCGCCGATGGTGCAACTGAGAGCGATCACCAAGACGTATCAGATGGGTGGAGAATCCGTGGAGATTCTCCATGGCATCGATCTCACAATCCTGCGGGGAGACTATACCGCGATCGTGGGCAGCTCTGGATCCGGACAATCGACCTTGATGACCATCATGGGATGCCTGGAAAAGCCCAGCGGCGGCCACTACTACTTTGACGCCAGAGATGTGACCCTGTTAAATGATAATGAGTTGACCGACATCCGCAATTTCAGGATCGGCTTCATCTTCCAGCAATTCAATTTGCTCTCCCGGCTCACCGCCCTCGAAAATGTGATGCTGCCGCTGGTCTATGCCGGCGCCCCCAGGTCCGAACGGCGCGAGCGGGCCGAGGAGATGCTGGCGCAGGTGGGGCTGGCCGATCGCCTGGCCCATCGACCCAATCAGCTGTCCGGCGGCCAGCAGCAGCGGGTGGCCATGGCCCGGGCCCTGGTCAACCAGCCGGAACTGCTGCTGGCCGACGAACCCACCGGCGCCCTCGATTCGCGAACGGGGCAGGAGGTGATCGAGCTGATCTCCAGCCTGCATGCCCAGGGTCTCACGATCGTGCTGGTAACCCACGATCCGGCGGTGGCCCATCGCAGTGGCAGGATCGTGCGGCTTCAGGATGGACAGATCACCGGTCAATCACCTGCGCTGATTGATGGAGCGCAGGCAAGAGTTCTTTGTAGATACGCGGCGCCAAAAGGACCAACAGTGTCGACCATGTCAACAAGGATGACTTCCATTTCAGGACCATCAGCGATGGTTGGAATTCGATAGGTTCTGGCATTTTTATTGCAGACTTTGCCATCGCTTTTGCTCATCAGCAATCATCGGCACCGCAGGCAGCGACATGCTGATGTTGCCGCCGATAGTGGCAGCATTGCAGCAAGCAGGCAACTCCTCCCGCCAAAGGCAAGCAGACCGCTATCGAGGCTCTGGAGGGACGCCTCGTCCGACTTGAACAGTTGATGGTGTTGATCGCCCAGCAGGTTGGCGTGCCCCAGCACGTGATCGATAGGTTCGCGGGGTTGCGGAATAAGGGTGGGTGGTTAGTGGCCGTTCGGCATCACGGCATTCGCCTGGGGATTACTTGCTGGAGACCCTGCTCTGGCGCCATCCCCAGCAGCTGGGCGGAGAGGGTCCAGAGCTCGCGGGCCAGGTCGTCCGAGCGAGCCTCAGCACTGGGCTCGCTGGCCTCAAACCGCAATCTGCCTGGGCCCAGCACCCTGTTGGTCCAGTAGTGAAATCCAGCAGGCGACGGTGGTGACCCAGTGGCCAGGCCCGCCAGCAGGGCACCAGCTCCCCGGGGTGTTTCGGTAAGCCGCAGCAGGTCGCGGGCCACCAGGGCGAACAGGATCTGCCCGATCGGATTTTGGAGGCGGCTGTAGCGGAAGAAGCCGCCGATGCCGCGCGGGATCACCAGCCCTGGGCTCCAGGCGAGCACGGGTAAGAAGATGCCCTGCTGACGCAGCCGCCGCTCCACCTCCCGGGCCATCAGCAGGTTGCAGAGCTTGCTGTCCTTGTAGGCCTTCTCTGCATGGAAGGCACTGCCATCCAGCATCGCGCCGCCGGGCCCCTGCCGCAGCCCGGCGAGGTCAGCGAGACCGGCGGGCCGGCCCACCTTTCCGCCAGCTGTGGTGGGGTCGTGCACCTCCGAGGCGGTGACCACCAGCCGCGGCGCGGTGCCCTGCAGCAGCAGGGGCAGCAGCCGCTGCAGCAGGGCCTGGTGAGCCAGGTGGTTCACGGCGATGGTGAGCTCAAAGCCCTGCGCTGACCAGCGGGGCTCAGCTGCACCGCTGTATTGCAGGCCGGCGTTCAGCACAAGCGTGTCGATCGGCTCTGCGGCAGCCAGCAGGGCATCCGCACAGGCCTCGATGCTGGCCAGATCGGCCAGATCGCAGAGAGTGGTCTGAAGCCGGCTGCTGAGCTGGTGGCGCAGGCGATCGGCAGTGGAGGAATCCCGGCAGAGCACGGTGAGGTGATGGCCGGCCTGCAGCAGCTGGACCGCCGCCTGGAAGCCGATGCCGGAGCTGGCACCGGTGAGCAGCACATGCCGTGCCTGGCCACCTTCGGTGCTGCTCAAAGTGTGGTCATCAAGATGGGGGCAGGGGGACTTGAACCCCCACAGTGTCGCTACCTGCGGATTATGAGTCCGCAGTAGACGGACTCCTACAAGCCGGACAGGGCCAGGTGCTGAGCCCCCGGCTGATGGTCATGGCTGAGCTGCCCAGCTGCGCAGCCTCCAGCCGCCGTGAAGGTGCCTGCAGAACAGTGATCCGTAGCTCTGCCGGCGGTGGCGGTGGCCGGAGGCTGATCCAGGAGCTTGCAAGCGCAGGCTCCAGCTCAGATCCAGGGTTCACTGGTCTCGAGAGCTGAAAGACCTCGAGCAGGCAGCAACCCTCAGCGTTGAGAGCATCGAATCAAGTCGTGTCTTGTGGTACCAGCACAACGTCTCCACCGCTGGCGCTGATGAAGTGGTCCTTCCGATAGAACAACACACGGCCTCGGAGCACAACGAACAGTTCAGTGGCGCTGTGATGGCTGTAGGCCGGCACCCGATCAAAGGGGTCGTCGTTGCTGAGCCGTCCTTCCGATGGTGATCGGTTTGTGTGCCAAGTCACACCAGGTTCGGAGCCGCGAAAGCGCACGTCTCCCCCGGTGTGCTGTTCACTTCGGGTTTGGTGGCTACGACAGGCTGGGGGTTCCATGCCGCTGGAGCGGTCGCCCATGAATGTGCTCGAGCGCGCCGAATGCCTGCTGGATGCCGGCAGTTCCGGCAACATGAACTTCACGGTGATTGCCGGCTACCGCGGTCCTCTGGGTTCGGCTGGTCTGCAGCAGGCTCTGGCTGTCCTGCAGGCCGAGCACCAGCTGTTGCGCAGCACGTTGCTGTGGGAGGGGGATCACTGCCGGTTCGCGGCCTGCGCAGCGCCCATTCCGGTGACGGTGCAGCCCTGGCCAGCCAACCACGATCCGCAGGTGGCCTCCCAGGCTTGGAAGCCGGTTGCGATGGAGGCATTGCGGCAGCGTTTCAGCGGTGGCGGCGAACCGTTGTGGCGGGTCAGCTGGCTGGCGGGGGATGCGGGCGGTGAGCTACTGCTCACCTTCCATCACGGCATTGCCGATGGCCTCTCCGCCATGGCGCTGGTGCAGCGGCTGTTTGCACTGTTGGCCGCTGCCGCTGATGGCTCTGAGGCTCCGCCCCAGCCCGACTGGGATGCCGCCACCCCCGATCTCAGCCAGGCCTTCGCCAGCCCGCGGCCCGAGCCTCCTGCGGTGAGCCACCTGCCCGATCGCCAGGACGTGGGCCTGAGTACCAGCTACGGGCTCGAGCAACTCAGCGCGCCCGCCACCCAGGCGGTGATGGCCTGGACGCGCCAACGCGGCCTGCGCCTCAATGCCACCCTGCATGCCGCTTTCCTGCAGGCCCTTGTGGCAGCGGAGGTGCTGCCGGCCCAGACCACCGCCACCACCGTGGTGAACCTGCGCAACCTGGCGGCCCCGGCCCTGCCCTGGGAGTTGATGCGCCTGCTTCGCGTCTGTGTGGACACGCCGGTGGCCGTGGACCCGGAGGCGCCCCTCGAGCTCCTGGCTGGTCAGCTGCACCGGGTGCTCCAGCGCCAGCTGCAGGAGGGTGCCCCGCTGCAGGCCCTGGATGCGATTACGGCGGCTCTCGACGACGGGCCCTCGCCGCAGCAGCTCTGGCAGCGGAGCTGGCGTCAGGGCGGACTGATCACCAACCTTGGCCGCGTGCCGGTGCACTCTCAGCACGGCACCATCACTCTGCAGCGGTTGTTTTTTGTAGCCAACGTAGAGCCGGTGGCACTGCCCGATCGGCCCCTGGCGGTGCTCGGGGCCCTCACGTTCAACGAGCAGCTCAGTCTCACCTGCTTCCACATCGAGCAGCAACTCGACGATCGCGGCGCCGCAGACATACTGGCCGACATGAAGGGGCGCTTGCTCTCCCTGCGCTGAGCGATCGGCATAGCGCGGCGCGTCAGCTCGCCTGCGGGATGACGCCCTCCTCCAGACTCTGGCTGCCGGTGTCGACCCGCAGTTCCGACGCCTCGGGGACCTCATACGGGCTGGAGATATCCATGAACTCCTTAGGTACCCTTGACGACAATGGGCCGAAACAGTCCATACATTGTTTCCTCGGCATCAGGGCCACTCGTTGACATCACCGCGGGCGTTGCGTGTTCTCAGTGAGGGCGACATCGTGACGCCTGCCTCATTGGTGCAGAATAGCCACTTTCGTAAAGAGCCCTGCGCGATGCAGACAAAGGGAGCGATCGTTGTCTCACTCCTTCTACGAGAACCTACCCGCTTCTGTTCCGGGGCGTTAGATCCACAAGTGCAAAGGGGCTGATTCCGAGCTACACGTCATACCTTTCAGCGAGTTGAATGGCCAGCAATGAAGTGGACGATTCAATGTGCGCGCAAGAGCAAGCGAGGTAGACTTCCAAGTTCATATCTTGTTGGTTTCTATGCGAGCTCCACTCGCTTTTGCCGCCGCTGGCCTCTTGGCGATCAGCCTTCCTGCAGCAGGCGCCCTAGCCCAAGTGGCGATCGAGAGTCAAAGGGTCACGTTTCGATCCGGAGCCGATTCCACCCTGCTCAAGGGTCAACTCAAGGGCGACCAGACCGTCGACTACAAACTGAGGGCCGGCGCCGGTCAGACCCTGACAGTGGAACTCAAGGGTTCTAACCCGCAGAACTACTTCAACGTGCTGGCGGCGGGCACGGACACTGCTCTGTTCATCGGCAGCAGCTCCGGCAACCGCTTTCGTGGGCTCCTGCCCAGCGATGGCGACGTCAGGGTGAGGGTGTACCTGATGCGCCCAGCGGCGCGCCGCAATGAAGCCAGCACCTACAGCCTGACGATGGGGATCGGCGGTGCTCCCCTCGCCCCCGTGCCCGCTTCCCGCGATGCCCTGATCCCCGGCACTCCGTATCACGCCTCTGCGGATGTGCCCTGTGTGTCCGGGAGCAGCGGCAAGGGTGCCAGCTGCAAGGCCTCCGTGATCCGCCGGGCCAACAACAGCGCCACGGTGGTGGTCACGATCCCTGGGGGCCAGAAGCGTCAGTTCCTGTTCGTGAGGGGCAAGGCTGTCGCTTCCGATCAGCCCGAGAAGCTCTCGGTGCAGCGGCGCGGGGATGTTTCGGTGCTCACTCTGGGGGATAACCTCGAGCGCTATGAGATTGTCGACGCCCTGGTGGTAGGGGGCTGAAAACTCAGCCCTCAGGGAGGGATTGCGCAGTGAATCGCGGTGTCGTTGGGCTCTCTGCCCTTCTGCTGTCAGGATCAGGCGCTCCGGATCTCGCCATTCCCCCGCCCCCACCCGACGACGTCCGGGTCGTTAGGGTGCTTGAAGGCAACACGATCGTTGTCACCCCTTACGGCGATCCGTTCAAGGTGCGGCTGGTCTGGACGCCAAGGCAGCCCTGGAGGGCCTTCTCCAACCCGGTGCCTGGATGACATTGGCCACAGGTACCGAGACCAACGCCGGCATCGAAGAGGTCGAGATGATTCCCAAAGGGTAAACAGTGCCGGTCAATCTGATTTTTGCCAGAGGCTTGCATGGCGATGATGAACCGAATATCACTGAGTCTGTGTAACTCTGAATGCTCTAAACAGGCAGAGTAGGGCGATAATTCGAAACGACAGGGAATCTGGGGTCAAGTTCAGTAAGAACCAAATAGTGATAGTCCGAGAGCGCCCGGAGTGGACTCATAGACCTCCCGCATCATCGGCAAGAAGCTGATGTCATATAGAGGGCACCCCGAATAATCAGCAAGCCGGCTGATTGCGCTGGAATGGCGATAGAATCAGCGAAACAGACTGCATGCCAGCGGTTGAGGGTGGAAAGCCTCAGTCAGGAGAAGTTGTTTCAGCCTTCCTGTTTCCGCCAAAGTCACTCGCCCCTGCCTCCGGTTCCCTTGCCTCCAGTTCCCCTGCCCACTGGAGACACAGCCCCATCACTCGGCGCATGGGATTTCGACCGCAGCGCTGATGCAGATCCAAGTACGGCTTCCAGCCGGGAAATCTTAATCCAGCCCTGGTTCGATTGACAGCATCGAAGGACCTGATGGACTGCAGGACAGGTCCTGTCAGAATGCAGTGTCTGGATTGGGGTTGTCTGAAATTCAGATCTCCCAGCAGAATAGTTTTTGTTTTGCTGTCCGAGTGAACTTCTCCTCTGTCTCGAGGAAGATTCAGGGCAGAGGCGGAGACCTTCACAGTCTGCGCAAGCGAGGACACTTTGGCTCCCTTTTCAGTGCTGGCCAGTACTACAGAGCCTACCGAATGGTTCTGGACTCTGCACCCTTGCACCTTCCTATCCTGGACTGGGGATGTGGGAATGGCCATGTCTCCTGTTTTCTGCTGGAGGCGGGCTACTCCCAGATTCATTGCTATGCCTTCAGGCCGCCAGCTCTGATTGGCTCCGAGGCATGTCGTGATGGCCGCATGACCATTCACGTGGCCAACAAGCACCATGGCAGCAGTATCCCTCTGCCCTCCGGCTTCTTCCAGACGGTACTTTCCATCGGTGTGCTTGAGCACGTGCGGGAGACTGGAGGGACAGAGATCGAAAGCCTGCGGGAAATCAACCGAATCCTTCGAGATGGCGGCAGACTGATTGGCTACCACCTCCCCAACGCGCTTAGCCCCATTGAGGCGCTCTCCAGGCTGCTGCCTGGGAAGTATCATCATCAATATCTATTCCGCCGCAATCAGGTCGCCAATCTGTTGGATCAGGCTGGGTTTTCTGTGGAGTTCATCACCCTCTATGGAGTCCTGCCCAGGAATTTGTTCTCGGGGCCTCTCAGCTGTCTGGGAAATCAAGTTTTCTTGTGTGATTGCCTGGAGTATCTCGATCGGATTCTCTCGTTTCTCTTTAGGCCATCCTGCCAGAACTTTGCCTTTGTTGCGATAAAGCCTGGCGAACCGAAGTAACTTCCTTCTGCTCAAGCCGCCAAAGGCAGATCCACTGATTTCTTGAACATAACTCAGGCGTCATTGATCCTCTGCGACCCTCTATCACTGCTGCTGCTCAAGCTGGTGTTTCACAGTCTGCTGCTGTTGCTTTGCACGCTGCCGGCAGTCGAACTCTCCCAGTAGCGCCCATGGCCTGTGTGACGCGGCAATCGACGATCAGGTCATGGCGGTTGTCCAACCGCTACGCGGAAGTCAAGGGCTACAACACATGGCCTCGATAGCTCAGCTGCGCTGGATGGGCATTGGATTTGCGGGCCAGCCAGGCCTCTGGATCCGTGCTGGAGCGGTGGGTCTTGTACTGAGCTTGATGCCGCTAAAGTCTCCATTTGCTCGCTTCTTGCCTTCTTTGGGAGCACCGAATCCTTCGCCAGGACCTGGGGGCGGAGGCGGAGGATCCTCCTGGCCATCGATCCGCTTCAACGAAGCGTGTGACGCCCAGGCCTGTAGCAACGTGCCGTCCACTGAGAATGGGATAGATGCCTAGTTATCGCAGAGGCGGCTGGTTTTTTCAGCAAACTCTTAGGCCCCTCGCAAAGGAACGGGGGCGGAGGCGGATCAGAGGCCCTGCTTAAACTCGGTGATGGTGCCCTTGCCATCCACATTGCAGTAGCCGCTGATCTTTTTGCCGCGTATCTCCCAGTTGTAGCTCATGCCGTATTTCTTGATGTCGGCGAGGGAGGTTGTGCCTTCATCGAGGCTTTGCTTCTCCGTGGCGCCCATCGTCACAAGGGCATCAGA
>NZ_JAHLYT010000001.1 GCF_025128095.1 Synechococcus sp. CS-1328
CAATGTTGGGATAACAGGAGCCGTATGACGCGAGAGTGTCACGTACGGATCTGTGGGAGCCTCGGGGGGAAGTTCCCCGGGGCCACCCGGCGTGGTGAGTGATCGCTTCTCCGCCTACAACCATCTCCTCCTGGAGCAGCGCCAGCTGTGCTGGGCGCACGTGATCCGCGATCTCACCGCCATCGCCGAACGCCCGGGCGCCAACGCCGAGTTCGGATCGGAGCTGCTGGGCCTGCAGCAGCAGCTGTTTGCCCAGTGGCACCGCTACAAAGACGGAACGATCGACTGGTCCACGTTGCAGCAGGGCTGCCGGCCGATCCGCCAGGCGTCTGTGGGCACGCTGCAACGGGTGGTGGAGCTGGGCTGCCAGCGCGGCGAGCGAACGCCGTGGGCCAAAACGGTTGGCACCTGCCGGCAGTTGCTCCAGGTGGCTGATGGCCTCTGGACCTTCCTGGAGATTGAAGGGATCGAACCCACCAACAATGCTGCCGTAGACGAAGTCTTCTCCGCAGGAGTACGTGCCCTGCGCCATTCGGTGATTCAGCGCAAGATCAGCCATGGCGTCCAATCCCGCCAGGGTGCGATCTGCCGCAGTCGATTGCTCACAGTCACCACCAGCCTGCGGCAACAGGGCCGTGATATCTGGCAGTTCCTGGAGCAGGCCTTGATCGCCCATCATCGCGGCGGCAAGATGCCATCGCTGTTGCCGAATCCCTGAATCGGCTGTCATCGATCGCGGTGTCTCTGGCCGCTCGTTGATCAGTGATCAAGGGTGGAATGCTGCGCTGCTGCGTCACGGCCCCTGAACGGGTACTTCTGGTTTTCATCCCCTGGTGTATTACGCGTATTGCTCTTGAATCAAGAAGGACCTGTCGAAGCGGATGCTTCAAGGTAATTGGCCCCACCACGAAACCAACGGGAGGACTGGAAGTGCCCGACTACTACGGGAAGATTGACGACGACGGCAAGATTGTGGGCCTTGCTCGCATCTGGCGGGATCTCCCGGGGATGCCCGAGGAGGTTTGGCTCGGCGGTCAGGAGTGGCGCCAGCAGCCGTTCCTGGATGCGATCTTCGGTGAAGACTTCGATGCCGACTGGGGCCCCCTGAGCCGTGTGATGGTCGAGGAGCAGCACGGTGAACTGATCAAGCTCGGCCTCGCCGCTGAAGCCTGACCGTTGTCCGCTTGATAGCAGTCGCGGCCGCATCCGATGGCGGACCAGCGGATGTTGAGGGTGAAACAAAAGGGGTCGGCCGGGTCCGCATCGCCGTGTCGGTTGATCGCCTCGGCCGGTGGTCCGCTGCTGGAGCATCAGACCTGGCTGATGGCGAAGCTGCTCAGGAGCTGGCTGGCCCGGATGCTGACGCCTGTTCCCTCGTGTCGTTCGTGGGGACTGAGGTGCTCTCGCCACGATTGGCTTTGGAAGCGACTGGCCTGACAGTGCCGAAGTCATCGCTTACAAGCAGGATGTCGCTGGTTCGAACCCGGCATCGCGCACTTATCAAAAGCCCTGTGGTGCAAGGGATCTCAGGCTTCGTCCCTGAAGCCTGCCAGTCTTGTCCCGCCGCTTGAGCGCAACCTGAGCGCAAAACCTGCGGCGGATTTCCCGTGGTAACGACCAGGGGCTGTGCCGTCCGGGGGTGCACCATGGCCTGAAATTGGCGCACCCAGCCGCTGAGTCCTGGCACCGTTCGCAGCGCAGGCGGGTCAGATGGCAGATCATGGTGCCGGGACCTCGCCCCAGGGCAGGCCATCAGCCATCGGTGGTGGTGTCACATGCCAAGTGACGTGTTGGCCCCCTGAGTGTCCTCACTGAGTTGATCGATGCCTTTCCGCACCTTTGAAGACAAGATCGCCTTTGTCACCGGTGCAACCTCCGGTATCGGACGGGGGGTGGCACTCGCCTTCGCACGGGAGGGCGCGACGGTGATCGGTTGCGGTCGGAACATCACACGAGGGGCTGAAACACAGCGCTTGGTTGAGGCTGAAGGCGGCACCTTCCTGTTCCTGCCGATGGACCTTGGCGACGAAACCCAGGTCACGGGCGGGGTGCGGACGGCGCTGGATCGCTACGGACGGCTCGACTGCGCGGCGAACTGTGCGGGGGTCGATCGGAGCGCCGGTTTCCTCGACTACACCGCCGCAGATTTCGACTGCATCTTCGACGCGAATGTGCGGGGCCTGTTCCTGTGCCTGCACGAAGAGGTGCTCGCGATGCGAAGCGGCGGCGGGGGCGCAATCGTCAACGTCGGATCAGTCGCCGGGCAACGTCCGTTCCGGGGGAACAGTCTCTACAACGCCAGCAGGAGCGCGGTGACCATGTTGACCCGCTCAGTGGCTGCAGAGTGCGCGGAATGGGGCATCCGGATCAACGAGGTGTCCCCCGGACCTGTCTTGACGCCGATGCTGACTGGCCACCTCGAGAGCACAGCGCAGACGGACGCACCGATGACCGCAGAAAGCCTGGCGGCCGGTTTACCGCTGGGAGGAATCCTCTCACCCCAGGGCATTGCGGACAGTGTCTTGTTCCTTTGCTCGCTACAAGCCTCAAAGATCACAGGCGCGACGCTGGTGGCAGATGGCGGATTCGTTCTTGGCTGATGGATGCAAAGCAACTGGGCCCAACCAGGCGCTGAAGCAGCCTGCCTTCACCACCCCCTCACCATTCCCAACATCGAAGCCGGAATCTGGATGATCTATATCAGCAGCTAACCCGCTTCTATTCAAAGACTCTTCATGGCCAAAGGCGTACATCCTGACTTGCTTGGGTCAATCTGGTCCAACTGTTGGTTGTCCAGCAAGCTATAGATTCGTCCGCCGGAGCTGATGCAGGCGCCCCAGTGCTGCCCGTTCTCTGAAGCTGCCTGTTGCTCGTCAGCCGGCGCCAGTCCTCGGTGCAGGCCGGACGACCAGGTCTGATCGGTGGACGGGGATGGCGGCGCTCCCTTCAGTCAGGTGGCCTGCAATAGCCCACCTCACCCTCCAGCGGCGGCTGACAGGTCGCCCTGAGGGGAACGAAGATTTCATTGCGGGTCACCTCGTTCAACCAGGTGGAATTGCCATTGGGGAACAGCTGTTGCCACCAGCTCCCA
>NZ_JAHLYT010000014.1 GCF_025128095.1 Synechococcus sp. CS-1328
ACAGCCCCTCTGGCTGCCTGTCAGTGCGGCAACCGAAGATTGACCGGAATCACCGGCATTGAGATGCCGATAACCAAGACCATTGGTTCAGCACGTGCTTGGCTCGCTGGCGCTGCTGGTTTCGGGCGACAAACTCCTAGGGGTGAGCAGCTTGAGCCCAGGGATGTCTTTACTGGTTCGATTGCCGGACACTGCGTCCTGGGTCTCGCCGGAGGCGACCTCGGTTGATCCCGCCGAGAGACCCAGTCCCCTCAGAGCCGCCGTGGCCTGGGCATCCCACCAGGAAGCTCCCCGCAGCAGGGTTTCGATCGCCAATTGCAGGTCATGGGCCGAGACGCCCTTGCGCACGTAGCCGCGGGCGCCTGCCAGGAGCAGGCGCCGACAGGCAGCGGCATCCTCCTGGCTGGTGATCACCAGCACGGGCAGTTCCGGGTAATCGGTGGCGATCCGCCGGCAGGTTTCGAGTCCCCCCAGCCCCGGCAGCCCCAGATCCAGCAGCACCACCTCCACCGCTTGCCGGCGCAGCAGCTCCAGGGCCTGTTCGCCGTCGCTGGCGGTGAGAACGCCCTCGATCCGATCGAACCCGGCCAGGGTGATCTCCAGCCCCAGACGAAACAGCTCGTCGTCTTCGACCACCAGGCAACGGGTCATCTCAGGCCTCTCTGGCTTCGATGGGCAGGTCCACCTCGATCTCAGCCCCGCCGCCTGTCCGGTTGCGCAGAGAGATCGTGCCGCCGTGGGCGCTGACGATTTGGCGGCAGAGGTAGAGGCCCAGGCCACTGCCCTGGCGGTCTGCTGAGAGCCGGTGGAAGCGTTGGAACAGGTTGGGAAGTTCCTGCTCAGGAACCCCGGGTCCGCGATCGATGACCTGGAGCCGGTGAGCGGAGCCCAAAGCCGCCAGCGTCACCAGGATCTGTCCCCCGCGCAGGCTGTGGTGGATCGCATTGAGCAGCAGATTCTCGACCAACCGCCGCAGTTGCACGCGGTCGCCTACCAGTGTGTGCTCCTGCCACTGCCCGCTGCCCATGAACGCCAGTCGGATGGTCAGCTGACGTTCCTGCGCCAGAGCGCTCACCTCGCCGATCACCTCCTCAACGATGCTGCTCAGATCCAGGCACTCTGGGCTCAATCGCAGACCCTCAGCGTCGTTCCCGTAGACCTCCAGCAGGGTCTGGATCTGGCGCAGGGCACGCGTCTGGCCGCGCTCGATTGTGGCGATCGCCCGGCTCAGAAGCGCTCCATCGGGACGTTGCTGCTCACCCAGCAGCTTCGTGGTGGCGATCGTGCCGAGGATCGGTGTCTTGAGGTCGTGGGCCAGGGTGGCGACGAAGTCGCTGCGCAGATCCTCGACGCTGAGGCGGGCTTGCAGGTCAAGCCGCTGGCGCTGCAGGGCCTGAACCCGCAGGCACTGGCCCGCGGTGACGAGCAGGGCGCCGCAGACCAGCAGCCGGTTGACGACGACGGGCCCCTCCAGGGTCACGGGGGGTGGCAGCACCAGATTGAGAAGCGTGAGGGCGCAGACCAGCAGCGCGTAACCCCAGAGTGTGAGCGCTGCGGCCGTGGTGCCCAGACGGAGCATCGGGATCACGTAAAGCGTGCCGAACACAATGTCCTGGGGCGTGACGAATTCCAGGAGCGCGACGGCCATCGTCATCACCGACACCTGGCTAACAGCGTCGCTCAGAGGCCCTATGTCCCTGGGTGTAGACCGCGTTGCCCGATTCATACCCACCGGCAGATGCGGACGCTCCAGCGCCCGGCGGAAAGTGACGGAGATCACTGCAACGGACGCTACCGCCCATGACCGACTGGTTTCAGGTCGTCGTCTTTGTGGCCTTGATCTGGGCCACGGCACCTGTGCTGGGCCGGCACCTCCATCAGGTATTCGACGACCAGCCCCAGCCCCTTTTCGATCCCTGGCTGATCCCAGTGGAAAACGGGGTGCTGCGCTTCATCGGCGAGCGCGGCCGCCCGGCTGAGCAGGCCTGGGATTACCTCAGGCCCTTGCTGCTCAGCAATCTTCTCTTTGGGCTGGTGGCTCTGGCCTTTCTTCTGTTCCAGCCCCCCTGGCTCAATCCCCAGGGACTGCCGGCGGTGCGCTGGGATACAGCCCTGCACACGGCGATCTCTTTCCTAACCAACACCGACCAGCAGCACTACACGCCGGAGCAGAGCCTCAGTGATCTAAGCCAGCTCGGGGCGTTGCAGTTCCTGTTCTTCACCTCGGCGGCCACCGGCCTGGCGGTGGGTTTCGCCTTCATCCGTGGCCTCTGCGGCCGCCCCCTGGGCAACTTCAACACCGACCTGATCCGCGCGATCACCCGGGTGCTGATCCCGCTCAGTTTCGTGTTCGCCCTGGTGCTGCTGGTCAATGGCGCGCCGATGACGCTCGCTGGCCCGATCACGCTCAAAACCCTGGAGGGCGCCGATCAGATCCTTGTGCGTGGCCCGGTGGCGGGGTTTGAGGCGATCAAGCAACTCGGCGAGAACGGTGGCGGCTTCTTCGGCGCCAACTCCGCCCATCCGTTCGAGAATCCCAACCCGTTCACCAACCTGCTGGCGATGGTGGCGATGTTCGCCATTCCGGCCGCCACGATCGACGCCTTCGGCCGCTTTCTGGGCAACCGCCGCCAGGCCACCCTGCTGCTCCTGCTCGTGACGGTGCTGTTCCTGGCGCTGGCAGCCCTGGCCATCAGCTCCGAGCAGGGGGGAAATCCCCTGCTGGCCGCCTGGCTCAGCGGCCCGAACCTGGAGGGCAAGGAGGTGCGCTTCGGCGCCGGACTCACCGCCCTGTTCGCCACGATCACCACCGGCTCCATGACCGGAGCGGTGAACGGTGCCATGGATTCGTTGATGCCCCTGGGGGGGCTGGTGCCGCTGTTCAACCTGTTCCTGCAGGTGATCTTCGGCGGCCAGGGCACCGGCGTGGCCTACCTGCTGGTGTTCCTGATCCTCACTGTGTTCCTCACCGGCCTGATGGTCGGGCGCACGCCCGAGCTGTTCGGCCGCAAGGTGGAGAAGGGGGAGATCGTCTGGAGCAGCCTGATCCTGCTGATCCATCCGCTGTTCGTGCTGGTGCCGGCGGCGATCACCCTCTCCTATGCCCCCACCCTTTCCGGCATCAGCAATCCGGGTTCCCACGGCATCAGCCAGGTGGTCTACGAATACGCCTCGGCGGCGGCCAACAACGGCAGTGGCTTCGAAGGCCTGGGCGATGGAACGCTGTGGTGGAACCTCAGCACCATCGTCAGCCTGCTGGGGGGGCGCTACCTGCCGATCGTGGCCCTGTTGCTACTGGCGGCTGCTTTTGCCCGCAAACCCAAGGTGCCGCCAGGTCCCGGCACCCTCGCCACCGACACCGGTCTGTTCACCGTGGTGACGGGGGTGGTGATCCTGATCCTGGGTGCGCTCACGTTTTTCCCGGTGCTGGCCCTCGGGCCGATCGCCGAAGCCTTTTCGCTGGTTAATGCCCGATGACGACCCTGCAACCGCCGATCTTCCCCCGCATGCCGCGGGGTCGCCGCGACCAGAGGCGCTACACCGAGCGTCCCAGGAGCGACGGCCTGCTGGGCCGGGCCGTGCTCCAGTCGTTCGTGAAGCTCGACCCGCGCCTCACCGTGCGCAATCCGGTGATGTTCGTGGTCTGGTGCGGCACGCTCGTGACCCTGGCCGCCACGGTGGAGCCGCGCCTGTTTGAGCTCAGCCCCGAGGCGCCGGGCCGTGGCTTCAACGCCCTGCTCAGCCTGATCCTTCTTGCCACCCTGCTGTTCGCCAACTTCGCTGAGGCGTTGGCAGAAGGCCGCGGCAAGGCCCAGGCCGATGCCCTGCGCCGCACCCAGGCCAGCACCCAGGCCAGGCGGCTGCTGCCCGACGGCAGCGAAGCTTTGGTGGACTCCTCCGCCCTGCGCCGTGGGGATCAGGTGCGCGTCAGCCAGGGCGAGATGATCCCCGCCGACGGGGAGGTGGTCGATGGGGTGGCGGCGGTGGATGAATCGGCGATCACCGGCGAATCGGCCCCCGTGCTCAAGGAAGCGGGCTCCGATGTGGCCAGCTCGGTGACGGGCGGCACCCGGGTGGTCTCCGACATGCTGCTGATTCGGATCACGGCCGACCCGGGCAAGGGCTTCATCGATCGGATGATCGCTCTGGTGGAGGGTGCCGAGCGCACCAAAACCCCCAACGAGATCGCCCTGACGGTGCTGCTGGCGGTGCTCACCCAGGTGTTCCTGATCGCCGTGGCCACCCTCCCGCCGGTGGCCGCGTACATCAACAGCCCCACCCCTGTGGTGGTGCTGGTGGCCCTGCTGGTGGCGTTGATCCCCACCACGATCGGCGGCCTGCTCAGTGCCATCGGCATCGCCGGCATGGACCGGGTGGCCCAGTTCAACGTGATCGCCACCTCCGGCCGCGCCGTCGAGGCCTGCGGTGACATCACCACCCTGGTGCTCGACAAGACCGGCACGATCACCCTCGGCAACCGTCTGGCGGAGGAGTTCCTGCCGGTGGGCGGCCACAGCGAACGGGAGCTAGCCACCACCGCCCATGCCGCCAGCTGGTTCGATGGCACGCCGGAGGGCAAATCGATCGTGCGCCTGGCCGAGAAGCTCGATGCCGTGACGGCTCTGCAGATGGACACGGCCACGGGATTGGAGTTCTCCGCGCGCACGCGCATGAGCGCCCAGCTCCTGCCGGAGCTGCTGGGGGTTCAGGAGTTCTCCGCGCGCACGCGCATGAGCGGCACCGATCTGGCCGATGGCAACGAGCTGCGCAAGGGGGCCGTCGACGCGATCAAGGGGTTCGTGCGCTCCCGGGGTGGCACGGTGCCAGACGACCTCGATGAGGCTTACGAGCGCGTGTCTCGGCTCGGGGGCACCCCCCTGGCGGTGTGCTGGAACGCCGAGATCCAAGGGGTGATCTACCTCAAGGACATCATCAAACCCGGCATGCGCGAACGTTTCGATCAGCTCCGCCGCATGGGTATCCGCAGCGTGATGCTCACGGGCGACAACGCCATCACCGCCGGTGTGATCGCCCGCGAAGCCGGCGTTGACGACTTCATCGCCGAGGCCACCCCGGAGGACAAGATCGCCGTGATCCAGGCGGAGCAGCGGCTCGGGCGGCTGGTGGCGATGACGGGGGATGGCACCAACGATGCGCCCGCGCTCGCACAGGCGAACGTGGGCGTCGCGATGAACTCCGGCACCCAGGCCGCCAAGGAGGCGGCCAACATGGTCGACCTCGATTCCGATCCCACCAAGCTGATCGACATCGTGACGATCGGGAAGCAGCTGCTGATCACCCGCGGCGCGCTCACCACCTTCTCGATTGCCAACGACGTGGCCAAGTACTTCGCGATCCTGCCGGCGCTTTTCGGCCAGGCGGGCCTGGCGCCGCTGAATCTGATGGGCCTGGCCAGCCCCCAGTCGGCGATCCTCTCGGCGATGGTGTTCAACGCCCTGATCATTCCTGCCCTGGTGCCCCTGGCCCTCAAGGGGGTGGCCTTCCGGCCGGCCACGGCGGATGAGCTGCTGCGGCGCAACCTGCTGCTCTATGGGCTGGGGGGGCTGGTGGTGCCGTTCATCGGCATCAAGTTGATTGATCTGGCTGTGTCTGCCCTGCGGCTGGTCTGACCTTCCGAGCCGTTCAGGCCGATCTGAGCCTCCCTTCTGATCCCCGCCAACCCGTCACCCGACCTTTCCCCGACCCATGGCTTCTACGTCTCGCCTCCTGAGTCGACCGCTGTTCTGGCTGCCACTGGTGCTGGCCCTGGGGACGGCCCTCACCGCGCCACTGTTCGGCTCAAGCCCCAGTCCTGTCCAGACCACCGCCCTCGCCCTGCTCCTCACCGGCATCGTGGTGCTCTCGGGCTACCTGTTCGTCGTGATCTTTCAACCGGAGCGCTTCTGATGTCCTTTCTGCGAGAGGGCTTCAAGGCCCTGCGGCTCACCGTTGTGCTCTGGCTGCTCACCCTGGTGCTATATACCCTGCCGCTGCTGGCGGTGGGCCAGGGCCTGTTCCCCGCCATGGCCAACGGCAGCCTGCTGCGCAATGCGGGCGGCCAGGTGCTGGGATCGACCCTGATTGGCCAGCCCTTCAGTTCCGATCGCTACTTCTGGAGCCGTCCGAGTGCCGTCGACTACAGCACCGGCAAGACGGCACCGACCTCCGCCCCCAGCAACCTGGGCCCCACCAACCCCGAGCTGGTGAAACGGATCGAGGCCACGGCCTCCACCTACGCCAAAGCGGGCATTGAGAAGCCCGCCGCTGATCTGCTGTATGCCTCCGGTTCGGGGCTCGATCCCCACATCTCTCCGGAAGCCGCGCGTCAGCAGATTCCGCGGCTGGTCGCGGCCCGATCCCTACCCAGCGCAAAGCTGGAGCAACTGATCCTGCGGCACACCCAGGGTCGTGTCCTGGGCTTCATCGGCGAACCGCGGGTGAACCTGCTGGCGCTCAACCACGAACTCGATCTGCGGGCGCCGTGATCCGCATGCTCAAGGGCCCGGGACGGCACAAGCTGTTCATCGGCATGGCTCCCGGCGTGGGCAAAACCTTTCGCATGCTGCAGGAGGCCCAGGAGCTCAGGAGGGAGGGGGTTGATGTGGTGATCGGTGTGCTCGAAACCCACGGGCGCCGCGACACGGCCCGCCAGGCCGAGGGGCTGGAGCTGGTGCCCCGGCGACGCCTCCTCCACAAGGGGGTGAGCCTTGAAGAGATGGACGTGGGGGAGATCCTGGCCCGCCGCCCCCAGCTGGTCCTAGTGGATGAGCTGGCCCATACCAACGTGCCGGGCAGCGAGCGCCCCAAGCGCTGGCAGGACGTGGCGGTACTGCTGGCCGCCGGCCTCGATGTGTACTCCACGGTCAACATCCAGCACCTGGAGAGCCTCAATGACCAGGTGGCCCAGCTCACCGGTGTGGTGGTGCGCGAGCGTCTCCCCGATCGGGTGCTGCAGCAGGCCGAGGAAGTGGTGCTGGTGGATGTCACTCCAGAGACCCTGCAGGAGCGGCTGCGCGATGGCAAGGTCTATGCCGCGGAAAAGGTGGACCAGGCCCTGTCCCATTTTTTCCGTCGCCCCCACCTGGTGGCCCTCAGGGAGCTGGCGTTGCGGGAGGTGGCCGACCGGGTGGAGGAGGATGGCCCACCGGCCAATGGGATGCGTGAGCGGGTGATGGTGTGCCTCTCCACCTACCCCGGATCGAACCGGCTGCTGCGCCGAGCCGCCCGGCTGGCGGGCTTCATGGATGCGCCGCTGCTGGTGCTCACCGTGCTGGATCCCGCCCGCTTCCTGAACAAAGAACAGGCGGTGCGGCTGGAGGAATCGACCCGGCTCTGTGAGGATTTCGGCGCTGAGTTCCTGCGCATCGACAGCGACGATGCGCTCGGCACGATCGCGCGAGTCGCCGGCGAACGCGGCATCAGCCAGATCGTGCTGGGCCAGACCCTGCGCTCTCGCCCCCAGGCCTTTTTGCGACGCACGCTCTCCGAGAAGCTCCAGCACCGGCTCAAGGGCCAGGCGGTGGATCTGCACCTGATCTCGATCGACGCCGGCTCCCCCCAGGCGGAGTTGCCAGAGGATCCCAGGGGCGGACAAGATCAAGGGATCCAGTAGTGCAGCCAGCGGCAATCGAGGCCGCCATTGCTCACAGGCACCTTGCGGAGCGCCTTCATCCGTAGCGCCCCGGTGAGAGCGGGGTTGCCGCTCAGCAGCCACAGGCTCCAGCCGGAGCAGCGTTCACCGCTGGCACCTAAGGCGCTGTATCTCCTGTTGATCTCTAATCTGTAGGAGGCCTGGATAGGGTGCTGGAAGGCCTGCTACCTCAGCTCGCTTCACCCCAAAAGGATCATCGAGAGTGGGTTCCAGACAAATCAGATCCGCCGCCTGCCGCACCTCGCTGAGCACCTGGAAAAGCACGTTGGATGATTCTTGAGCAGCTCGATCCAGGTAACGAGACAGGCGGCATGGCTTTCGTTCTCGCTGCCGTTCTCCAGCCGATCACCCAGCAGCACGGCATCGAGCTCAGCGACCAGCTCATTGCCGGCATGACGTGGCTTCCCGAACGCTCCGCCCAGATCACGCTTCAGCCGCGATTCGTGGCCGGTGGATTTGTCCAGATCCTGCGCCTGTGCCAGAAGGCCGGCATGGTGAGCCTGGGACAGGGGGCACCGGAGGTCGCATGAGCCGCCGGCGACCGGTCGTTGGCGTGATGGGTGCGGGGGACGGTGCCTCTGCAGAAGCCATGCGGCTGGCTGAGCAGCTTGGCGAGTGCATCAGCGCCAGGGGTTGGGTGCTGCTCACCGGTGGTCGTCCGGCGGGGGTGATGGCTGCAGCCAGCCGAGGCGCGGCACGGGTGGATGGGCACCTGGTGGTGGGGGTGTTGCCCGATGAAGGATGCGGTGACGACAGGCAGGGCACAGCGGAACTGGATCTGGCCTTGTTCACCGGCATGGGGAAGGCCCGCAACGTGATCAACGTGCTCAGTGCCGATGTGGTGGTGATCTGTGGGGGCGGAGGACCCGGCACAGCATCAGAAGCCGCCCATCCGCTCAATGCGGGCAGGCCGTTGATCCTGCTGGCGTTGCCGGTGGTGGGTGGTTTCGTGCGCTGGCTCTAGGAGTTTGTCGCCCAAAACCAGCAGCGCCAGCGAGCACAAGCACGTGCTGAACCAATGGTCTTGGTTATCGGCATCTCAATGCCGGTGTTTCCGGCCAATCGTCGGCTGCAGCAGGCACCGGCAGCCAGAGGGGCTG
>NZ_JAHLYT010000015.1 GCF_025128095.1 Synechococcus sp. CS-1328
CCTTGAGAAAGCTGATTAGGTCGAGATCGATTGCGGGAAGAGCGGTTTCGGGCACAGGAAGAGCGCGATTCCACCGACCTCAACCCATGCTGGCAGCCCCGGCCAGAGAGCTTGTGACACACTTTGAATCAGCCCTGGGGCTGGAGGCCAGGCCCCTGTTCGCCCAGCGCTGGGAGGAGGGCTGGGCGAAGCCGCTGCAGCAGTGGCGCGACAAACTCCTAGCGCCAATCGCCTCCCTCAGCCTCGGCGCAGCCCGCAGCTTTCGGCTCAAGCCGAAGACCCCCGGACTCCATCACGGCGACCCTCTGGCCTATGAACTGGGCGATGGGGATCTTCTGTCGATGGATCCCCCCACCCAGGCGGGGTGGCTCCACCAGGTTCCGCCGCGTCTGCGGGTGAAAGAGGAGCGGATCAACCTCACGTTTCGCGTCATCCGTCCGGAGGCGATCCGCCATGTATGACCGGCTGATCCCTGCCGTGATCAACACGTTTTCGCGTTCAGGAGAGTGCGAGCGCGACTTCCTTCTTCGCCAGCGTGATGCCGATATCCGCCTGCGTGAAAACTATGCAACCTCGGCTCCGGTGGCCTCAGAGCCCTATGGCAAGTCGATCCTCCGCACGGCCTATCTTCTGCGCTACCTCGGGCACTACACGCTGCAGCTCGGGGATCTCCTGAGCGATCTGGAGGGTACCGCCGCCGCCAATGTGCTCGCCCTTCCGGAGCTGCGCCTGGCGGCGCTGTGCGGTGGCCCCTGTCCGGAGGCAATCGCGCTGGCGAGTGGCGACAACACAAGCGATGTCCTTCTTCGACTCCTTCTTTAACAGGTTTCCAATCAATAGGTGTCGCCAACGAGTGGCGACTTGTGCAAGGAAAAATTGCTCCAGGTGTGTTCTGTAGGGGTTTCCAATCAATAGGTGTCGCCAACGAGTGGCGACTTGGCAAAGAACTACATCAAGAAGTTCCCGTCGTCGTTTCCAATCAATAGGTGTCGCCAACGAGTGGCGACGGGACTTAACATCCCTTTGTCCCATTGCTAGATCATAGAGTTTCCAATCAATAGGTGTCGCCAACGAGTGGCGACGTGGAAAATTGAACCACTCTTTCATCGAGCGCGTTGTTTCCAATCAATAGGTGTCGCCAACGAGTGGCGACAGTAAATCCATGACCGTGTCTACCGCTCAGCTCGCATTGGTAGTTTCCAATCAATAGGTGTCGCCAACGAGTGGCGACTGGATTCAATCACTAGCGAGTACTCAAAGGTCTTTGGCCAGTTTCCAATCAATAGGTGTCGCCAACGAGTGGCGACTTAGCCACGAGGAGGTGCTAGCTAACACGTTCCAAGTTTCCAATCAATAGGTGTCGCCAACGAGTGGCGACCCTTGATCCTAACAGATTGTCGTTGAGGCTGTGAGTAGTCGTTTCCAATCAATAGGTGTCGCCAACGAGTGGCGACTGGGTAGGAACTTGGACCAGTTCTTTTTCTTGTCTGCAGTGTTTCCAATCAATAGGTGTCGCCAACGAGTGGCGACTTAGGGTGCTGTGTGTGGGGCGTGGGTGTGTGTACAGTTTCCAATCAATAGGTGTCGCCAACGAGTGGCGACCTTTCCTAGTGCCAATGAATATTGTTACATCCTTAATGCAAACGTTTCCAATCAATAGGTGTCGCCAACGAGTGGCGACACTTGTCCCACCGTGGAGTAATCCATGTCTATCCAGTTTCCAATCAATAGGTGTCGCCAACGAGTGGCGACCCTGGCTAGACCATTGGCTAAGAAATTCACTGAGCGTTTCAGTTTCCAATCAATAGGTGTCGCCAACGAGTGGCGACTACGGCTCCGAAAAGCCTTGCGGCGCATGGTCGGCGTGAGCCGTTTGCGCGCAGCCCTATTCTGCCAAGCAGAAACCGTTCTGCCACTCTGTGTAAAATCTCGAAACCCATTGCGCCGCAGGGCAGCGCGCAGCCCCACGCCACCACTTGGGTTTTGAGGTCTCGTCAGTGCTGCGCGCTTACAGAATCGTGTCGCTCCATGTGGAGCTGGATGGTGTCTTTCCGAGCTGCACGACCTGTTGCAGACTTGAATCACGCAATGGCCACAGGCGAATGCTGTCCTGTTCATCATTAACGATTCGTCGGAGCCGATGCACCAGCACCTTTATTTCCTCCTCTCGGAGCCGGCACTCGAACACGCTCCACTGCACCCTCACGCCATAGCCTTCCAACAGGCTGGCAATCTTGCGTCGCCGTCGATTGCTGGGGCTGTCGTAGGCCACGATCCAGAGCTTATCTCTCAGGCCCTTCATCGTCGTCTGGGAACGGTGAGGCCCTGGCTTAGGTCGTAGACGAATCGCACAAAGGCTCGTGCCAGGCGATCCAACAACTCCCATCGAGGCCCTGCATGATCATCAGATAGCCGCACCGATTCAGACATGTAGGTGGACCAGCATCGCAGCCACAGCCGTCGCCCTTCCTCATTCAGGAAGATGCCGCTATCGCGAGCCTCGAAATGCTCCTCGACCCGAATCCTGCGCGTCCGGATCAGCCAGACATTGAATGGATCCACCAGTAACGTACGCAGCGGTTCGATCAGATCCGAAACCAGGGCCGCATGCCTCGGCGACCCGCTATGCAGAACTCCTTCGTAGGGATCCAGCCCCTGTAATTCGATCTGGGTGAGTTGGGCATTCCACAGCAGGGAGTACCCGAATCCACAAAGGGCATCAAACGGGGTGGTAGGAGGCCGGCGATGGCGCCCTTCGAACAGATATCCATTGACTCGTATCAGTCCTCCGAGAGCATCGAAGTACTCCGCTGCAGCATTGCCTTCCAGTCCCATCAGTCGTTCAAGACTCCGGGCCTTCGGCAGCTGTTGCAGATGCCACTGCAGCCGATCGATCGCCCCACTGATCCGTGCGTCTCTCTGCCTGCGGGTCAGTCGCTGCAGAAGAGTACGGCCATTGGCGACCTTACCCACCAGAAGGCTTGCTGCTGCCTGGAGTCGGTCGGACTCCCTGAGCAGCGCCTGATAGCGAGCGCGATGGCGATACCCCGCCTCCACCGGCTGCAACCGTCCATGGCACCAGCCATGCCGGCTCAGATAGGCAATCACCACCCCACGGGTCAGGCAGGCCCGGATCAACGGTGTTGTGAGCTGAAGGTTTCCCATCACCAGGATCTGATCGAGCATCGGCAGGCGGATCCGCTCCAGTTCCTCGCCCGCGCAGCGAACCACCACCTGCTCTCCCTCCACCCCTGCCGTTCCATGGGAGCGCAGCAAATAGAGGGTCCGCATCATGGTTCCCTTGACCCAGAGAGCTGCCGGTCGCCGCGCGGCGCCGGCCGCACCACGCGCCATGGGCGTTGCCGGCTGTGCTGTAACCAGCGAAGGACCCCTTCACCTGAGAGGCCTCCCAGGAAGGTGCTCAGGGTCAGCAGGAGGGTGAGCGTGATCACAGTTGCCAGCCCCAGGGGGGCAATCAGCAGGAGGGTGAGGCTGATCAGGCCATTCACCCCTGCCACCACCGCATGCACCAGCAGAGAAGGTCGGGTCATCCGCGCCGGAGAATCAAAGACCCAGGCTCAGGCCTGCATCGCGTTGCTGAGCAAGCCATCCTGCGAACGTCCGCTGTCGGATCGATCTCCTGCTGGGCTCGATCCCTGGATTTCAAGCATCCCTATTGGCGTTGCGATGGTTGGATGCTGGGGCTTCCGGCCATGGCGCACGGGGAGAGTCAGCATAAAAAAGCCCCGGGCGCGCTACTACAGGCTGCTCAAGGCCGGCAAAGGCAGGCAGGAGGCGCTGGTGCAGGTGCAGGAGGAGTTCCGCAGCACTCCCAAGCACAAGGAATGGAAGGATTACAAATACTGGGCGGCCTGGCAGCTAAGCGGTGCCAGGTCACCGATTCAGGGATTGTGATGGACACCTTCTGTGGTCAGCACCAGCTGGTTGTGGAGACGCCTTCATCAAGATGACGCCGCCACTGAAGCATCAACACAGTAACCCGAAGAACAGTGCCTTTGACAAGGCATGGAGAGATCGTATCGGCTGCTTCCATGCAGGCAAAATTAGGGACTCACTTGACGAGTCGAAGCAGTCCACCGAGCATCTTTTGGAGGTGGAGGGAACGATGAAATCTTGCTATTGGCAATGGAAAGCTAGTTCAATTGATGGCTTAAATCAGGAAGCTGCTAAAAGCTCTTGAAATGACTTGGAGCGAGGCTACGGCACGACTTGATGTAAGTGAAATTACTCCATTCAAGGCATGGCTATCGCACGGGGACAGCGGTATAATATGGTAGCTTATCGGACAACTTTATGGCTGGACTTCTGACGCAGTTCATTAAACTAGTCTTGTCGTGGGTGACGATTGCAAAGCATATATTGGCAGTTAACTTGCCTTTGGTGGCAGAGAAGATAGCATCGTCGAATTCCTTGGCCTTAGATTCATTGCCCCACCATGGCATCCGCCCCGATCCCCTTGCTTGACCAGCAGCGAAGAGAGCGGGAGCCTCATTATAGGAAACAGTTTTTATGGTTACGTCGTACTTCTCGCCACTGTATGTTTCGACAATAAAAGCTGACGCGGGTTGCTGCTGGACAAAAATGACGGTGAAGACACCAAGCATTGAAACAAAGAATGTTTTGTTGTCGGCAAGACTCTTGCTGCCAATTCTCCGAAAAGCGCACCAGGTCCCCACGGAAATGCTCCCAGTAAGTCACAGTTAAAAAGACTATCGCAGCTGGAAGAACAGAAGTCGCATCGATCCGCGAACCATGTCACAAAGGGTTACCTTTCAACGCATCAAAAGCTACGCAAAAGAGCCAATGTAGGCATGGTTAAGATCCAGGGATCGACTTTTTGTGACCTTGCAAGCTTACTTTATGTAGCCGAGCGCATCTCTGCGCTCCGAGGAGTAAGTGTTAATGGGTTCGATATCAATCGCTTTTCAACTACCTGCCAATCAGTGCATCCATGACCGTGGTTATGCTGCCGACATTTCGAAGTGACCTCCCGTCACGAAAGAGGACTCCGCGACACAGGACTGATGACAAGACGTAATAGGGTGAATTTGGCTCTATCGGTACCTTCTTGGTGGCTGACATAGTCGATACCAATCGCTTGTCAGAATCATAGAAACTTACATTGTTATAGAAGTACTCGGGTCCTTGGCATTTTAGTTTAAAGTCTTCCAGGTAGTAACTGATCCTCTTGCTGCCCATTGGCACGGGAGACTTGGAATAGGTGATTAGGGATCCCTTCCAGGACTTATCGGCTTCATTCCAGGCGAGGCCGGAATTATTCCAGGCTATTCCCCCCCCAGAGTTTGTGGCATAGATCCAGGTCTGGTTAGTCTGCGCCGCTGCAGGCGTTGGAAGCAGCCCGGCCAAAGCCAGCAAACCCACCAAGCTGTAGAGCATCCTGCTTCTTTATCAACTCAGCGCAACCTTAGTGAAATAAGACCTGCATTATCTGTCGTACTCACTACGGTTCGTCGGTGTCGCACGCACCTATTTCCCCCTCGCCCTCTACCGGCTAACGAACGGTCCCAGCTACTGATTTAACTCCATCTGGCACTATACTCCTCCCCTCTCTCTCCAGTTCCCCGAAGTGCTGGGTCGCTTCTGCTTCTTTTAGCCAGGCCGCGAATTCGAATCAATTCCTCATCGGCTTCGAAGCCAGGCCTTCGCCCGCTACTCGCTGCGGCTCTTAGGGCGACTCTGGAAAACCCCACCAACCTGCGCGACAATGGCCTTGTGATCGGTGACGCGGACAGGCTTCATGGGCGCCAAGCAGTTTGGTTTTGGTGATTACGAGCAGTCCATGGCCTAAAAGCGCACCCGGCGCGAGCGCTTTCTGTCTGAGATGGAGGCGGTTGTGCCGTAGAAAGCACTGATTGATCTGATCGAACCCCACTACCCCAGGACCAGCAGCAAGGGTGGCCGGCCGCCCTATCCGCTGGAAACCATGCTGCGGATCCATCTGCTGCTGCAGTGGTATGACCTGAGCGATTCGGCGATGAAGGATGCGCTGCTTGAGGTGGCGACCATGCGCCGCTTTGCCGGTATCGCCCTGATCACCGATCAGATCCCCGATGAGACCACGATCATCGCGGCTCCAAGCTCCACGTTTACGAGGGCGAAGCCCGAGTGTGCCGGAGGCACCAGAATAAGAAGCGGGAGAGGAATCCTGAGATGCACCAGACCAGCAAGGGCAAGCAATGGCACTTTGGGATGTAGCCGTAGGCCCGCGAAGCGGTAGGTCCACATAGGGGTGGTCAGCGTGAGCGGCCTCATTCACTCGGTGGAATCGACCTTCGCCAATGTTCATGACCTCACCCCAGCCGCTGAACTCCTGCACGGTGAAGAGATAGTGGTCTGCGCAGATGCGGGATACCAGGGGATTGAGAAGCGACCCGAGATGGAAGGCAGGGGTATCGGCTTCCGTACTGCCATGCGTCCCGGAATGCGCCGCGCGTTACCGGATACACCCGAGGGGAGGGTGGATGACCTGATCGAGACGGCAAAGGCTCACTTCCGCGCCAAGGTGGAGCATCCGTTCCGCGTGATCAAACGGCAGTTCGGCTTTCAGAAGACCCGGCTGCGGGGCATGCTCAAGAACCGCTGCAAGGTGAATGTGCTGGCAGGCCTCTACAACCTAGTCATGGCGCGCCATGAGTTGCTATGCAAGACATGATTGGGGGAGTGGTGTGCCCATTTGGGCCATACACCACCCCAAATGGGCACGATTAAGCGTCCATAAAGATGAAATCAAGCTCATGGATGCCCAATCCACCTTCAAATAGTGCATCCCGAACAAACCGCGGCTCCAGACCCTCTTTTAGGGCTCGTTGTCAAGAGGTTCCCTGGGGGTGGGCAGATGCCGTTGTCGAGCGGCTCGTGAAACTGGGCAGAGTCAGAACAGAGTGAATTCGACTTCCTCGCCCCAGGGTTCGTTGTCGGAATTCCTGGTTTCCCAGATCAGGGTTTTGCCGTCGAAGGATTTGATCTTTCGCTGTGTCTTCACGACATACTCATTGTCCCAGCTGCCGCTCCAGCGACTGCCGGGATGAAACGAGGATCCCGTGTACACAATCGACAGGGCACTTTGAATCCTTGCGGGATGCCATACGTACAGAGTCTTTCGGCCTGGGAGGTCGATGATCTTCACCCCGCAGACCTCCCCTGGCGCATCGCCGCACTTCGCAAGCATCGCCCCGCTGGGTGGGCGCTCGCCGGAAAAAGGGTCTTGGCCGTCTCTGCATTGGGCGAACCCAGGAAGTGTCAGCCCAGCAGCAACAAGCCCGATCAGAAGTCTTCTCATGAGGTGCTGGGTGGTGAGATTGGCAACCGCCCAATCTAGGTGACATGCCCCCCCTGTCAGGAAGGTTGTCGCCTGTACTCTTTAACCCTGCGGGGGCTTGAGATGATGATCAGTGCGGCGTTACATCGAGGCTGACAAGGCTGACATCCCTGGTGGCTGGCATGGTGCCGCCCATGCAAACCGTGACGCGCTTAGCCATCCCTGATGGGATGCCAGTGGTTGTCTGGCGCAAGGCCCGGAAGATCAGCCACGCCACTGCGCAACGGCTGATGAGAGCCGCCGGCATCGAACCCTGTCGCGGGGGGATCTCCGGCAGCCGCAGTCCCGTGGCGTTCCTATCCACTAATCAGGTTCGAATGCTGGACGCCATAAGCCCGCCTGCATAGCTGATTTAAGGATTAGTCGACTAAGCTGGTTGAGGCATCTGTACCGGTGGCCATGCGTCAGGTGAACATGCACGAGGCCAAGACGCACCTTTCCCGCCTGGTGGAGGAAGCGGCGGCAGGTGAGTCGTTTGTAATCTGCAAGGCCGGCCGGCCGATGGTGCGCGTCACCCCCCTCGATGAGGGCACCGCCGCACCGGCGCAACCACGCCGACTGGGCCTGCTGCGGGGACAGTGCACCGTGCCCGACGACTTCGATCAGATGGCTGCCGGCGAGCTCGCCGATCTGTTTGAAGGATCTGGGCAAGGCGGCTGAGCGGCGCCATGCATCTCCTGCTTGATACCCATCTGGTGGTGTGGGCCATGGGATCTCCCGAGCGGTTGCCCGCTGGCCTGACCGAGATGCTGGAAGACCCGCTCAACACCCCGGTGTTCAGCGTGGCCAGTCTGTGGGAACTGGTGATCAAGCAGGCCCTGGGGCGGCCTGATTTCAACGTGCAGCCCGCGGTGCTGCGCAGGGCCCTGCTGGATGGGGACTGGCAGGAGTTGGCGATCGAAGCCCGCCATGCCCTGGCGGTGGCCCAGCTGCCGCCCCTGCACCGCGATCCTTTCGATCGGCTGTTGCTTGCCCAGGCTGCTTCCGAGGGGCTGCTGCTGATCACGGCAGATACCCAGTTGGCGAGTTATCCGGGGCCGGTCCGGTTCATGGCCGCTACCGCGATGTGAATTCACACCGGGCACTGGCCAGATGCAGTTCGGCCAATGGCTCGAGGGTGTGGCTGCGCTCCAGATCAGAGCTGAGCAGGATCACCTGCCCTCCCTGATGGGAGGTCTGAGTGAGCATCTTGTGAATCCACCCCTGCCGATCGTCTTCTGAGCTCCGCTCAGGTTGGTTTGCTCAGGCGGGGGCGATGGTCGCTGGAACCGCAGCAGCGCGTGCAAATGCCTGGGCTGCAGTGGATTGCGACGACCATGGGTAGCTGCGCAGATGAACTTCCAGCGAGTGACCCATGCTCAGCGCCATGCTGCCCGCATCGATTCCGAGCTGGTGGCCCCGCAGGCTGTAGCCGTGCCGGAAGCTGTAGGCCACCGCCCGCTCCCCCCGCTCCACCATCCGCTCCACCAGGGATTTCCAGCCTGCCTGCCGCTTGAGGTAGGTGCCCACCGCATCGGCGGCCCCGGGCCCGTTGCCCAGGGGTGGGAGCTCCAACAATCCGCTCTGCCAGCGCTGCAACAGGTTCCAGTCCATCCGCCGACCGTCCCAGTCCGTCAGCTGCAACGGATGGATCCGCCTTGGCGCCGTCATGCCGCCACCGCTCCGCTTGCGGTAGCTGCACCACCAGATCAGCTCACCGCTACCCGCCTCCCGCCGGACGGAGAGGTGCTTGAGCTCGATCGGCCGCAAGCCCAGCTCCGCAAGCAGTCGCAGCACATCAGCCCAACGTCGTCCCGGCGCATCGGCAGGCAGGGACTCGATCAGCGCAAGCACCTCGAGGTCGCTCAGCGGATCTCCTTTGTGGTGACCCGACGCCGTCTCGGAGGCTGTTGCGCGTAGATCACCCAGTGCCTCTCCACAGCCGCCCGTGAATCTGCCCGGATCCCAGTGACAGCAATGGATCCGGGCGAGAGAATGGGGCATGCAAAGGCCCAAAACCTTCCGCCCCTGGGTTCCGGGACAGACCTCCTTGCTGCCGGCCTCACCGAGTGAATGGCTGTCGGCTGACCATCAGGTGTATTTCCTGCTGGACCTGGTGGATGGGCTGGATCTCTCGGCGATTGTGATCCCTGCTCAGGCCAAGGATCCGCGTGGCGAAAAGGGTTTTGACCCGCGGATGTAGCCGCAGGCTTCCGTGCAGCGGTTGACCCTGTTACTGCTTTACGCCTACTGCATCGGCGTCGTCTCCTCCCGCCGGATCGAGCGATCCTGCTACGAGGATCTGGCCTTCCGGGTGCTCACCGGTAACCAGCAGCCTGACCACAGCCGCATCAGCGAGTTCCGCCGCCGAAACCTTGAGGTGCTCAGCGAGCTGTTTGTGCAGATCCTGCGGCTCTGCCAGACCGCCGGCTTGGTCAGCCTGGGCCATGTGGCGCTTGATGGCACCAAGGTGCAGGCCAATGCCTCCAAGCACAAAGCCATGAGCCATGAGCCATGAGCCATGAGCCATGAGCCGATGGTCAAAGCCGAGGCGCAGCTGGAGAAGGAGATCAAGGAGCTGATGCGCCGGGCCGAGCTCCTCGATGCGCAGGAGGATGGCAAGTACGGCAAGGGCAAGCTGGGCAGTGATCTGCCCGAGGAGTTGCGCCGCCGTCAGGACCGGCTGGAGAAGATCCGTCAGGCCCGTCAAGCGTTGGAAGCAGAAGCCGCCGCCGCCGCTGCCCGTGATCGCGCCAAACAGGCAGGAGAGGCAGAGGCTGCGGCGGCTGATGCCGCTGCCTCAGACGCGGATGCCAGCGAGCAACACAAGCTGCGCGACAAAGCGGTCAAGGCGCAGGAGAAAGCAGAAGCCGCCAAAGATCTGGCGATCGAGAAGGCCAAGGAGGCAGGTCTTGAGCCACAGGGGCTGGAGCCACAGGCAGCTGATGCCATGCCCCATCGCGGCTTGGCCCATCGGGTCGATGGCAGCCCCACGGCCGCTGCGCAGCGGAATTTCACTGATCCAGGCAGCCACATCATGAAGAGCGACGGCAACCTGCTGCAGGGCTACAACTGCCAGGCGGCAGTCGATGGCGACCATCAGGTGATCGTGGCGATGGGCGTCAGCAACCAGTCGCCGGATCCGGAGCACTTGGTGCCCATGCTGGAGCGCACCATCGCCAACACCGCTCAGATACCCAGGACGTTCATCGCTGCCGGGTAGCCTCGGAGGGAAGTTCCCCGGGGCTACCCGGCGGTTCGGTGTCTCGTGGCGACGCCCGCCCCGATAGCGATGTCGACGTGTGGGTGCGGCTTCATCCGCTCACCCCCTACCCCCTGGTGCGCCTCAAGCAGGAGCTGGAAACGTTGCTGAGCACGTCTGTGGATGTGGTCCGGTTGCGCGAGCGCATGAACCCCTTCCTCAAGCAGCGCTTCATTGACGAAGGCCTGCGGCCATGACGAATCAAGGACCCATCTCAAGTTGAAACGGAGGTGGGCAGGGATCTTCTTGATGTGATCTGCATGCAGTTTCTGGCCATTGGAGAAGCTCTCAAACCAGGGCCTATTAGAAGTGTGTCCCAGTAGTGCTGGCCGTCCCCATTCATCTGCGTTGTCCTGCGTGGGAACCGCTCCTCAGCCTTGGGATCCCAGCTCGCAACGCCAGCCACCGCAACCGATCTGATCAGCTTCCTCAAGGCGCTGCCCGATTGCCGCATGCGCCGGGGGATTCGCTTCCCGCAGTGGTGGATGCTGTTGGTGGCGATCCTTGCGATCCTGAGCAACCAGGGTTCGCTGGTGGGCATGGAGCGATTCGCCAAGCGCCACCGTCAGATGCTCAACGAGCTGCTGGGCACTGATTTCGGCAAGTCCCCGTCGGATTCCACCTTTCGGCTGCTGTTGGCTCAGCTCGATGTGGAGGGATTTGAGGGCCTGCTGCAGCAGTGGATGGCAGCCCAGCCTGGCGTGGCAGAAGGATTGAACACCCTGGTCTGCGACGGCAAGACCCTGAGGGGTTCGATCGATGAGAACGCTTCTGGCGCAGCGCGTTTCATCGCCCAGGTGAGCCTCTATTCCAACAGCCTCGGCGTGGCCATTGCCCAGAGCACCTACGCCACTGATGCTGGCGGAGAGATCCAGGCCCTGCGCAAGCTGCTGGATCGTGTTGAGCTCGATGGGGTGCTGGTGCAGGCAGACGCCCTGCATGCAAACCGCCCTTTTTCCTCTATCTCGAACAGCGTGACGCCGACTTCCTGATTGCAGTGAAACACAGTCGTCGCAAGGGTTTTCAGGTGATTAGAGATCGACTGACCTACGGCAGGCGGGTGCCGCTCAAAACCAGCAGGCGAGAGGTGGATCACGGGCGCGACATCACCTGGACCCTGTGCGGCATGCCGGCTCCGGCGTGGGTGGTGGAGAACTGGCCCGGCAGCGCCACGGTGATCGCCGTGCGCAGCAAAGGCATCCGAGAGGGCAAGCCTGTGGATGAAACCCGTTACTACGTCACGAGTTTGCGCGCTGGCTCCAGGGCCTTGCTGCAGCACGTGCGTGATCGCTGGAGCATTGAGAACAGCTGGCACTGGCCTCGCGATACCCAGCTGCGGGAAGACGCCCACCGTTACCGGGAGGAGAACGGCGTTCAGATCCTGGCCACGCTCAGAAGCATGGCCATGAATGCACTGCGGCTGGATGGGTTCTGGTCCATCGCTGAAGGTCTCGCCGCTCTGTCGCACGACATCAAGGGATTGCTGCGGCTACTGGGCTGGCAAGAACCACTGCAGTCACTAGCCTCTGGATAACTTCTAATAGGCCCTGGCTCTCAAACGGTTTGAACGTCACTGGCCTGGTCGTCTGCAGGCTGAATTCCCATCGGTGGATTGGAAGGGTGCCATGGAGTTTCGCGATGTGATCGCCCATCAATACTTCGATCTCGATAGTGCGCAGGTGCTGCTGATCTGTGAGCAATCCCTTCCTGCACTGATCGCGGCTGTTCGGACCTTGCGGCAGAGCCAATGAACAGCCGGCCCTGGGCCGCCAGCTGCTGGGGCATTGATCGCGTAGCTGCAGGCAGGGGTGCAGCATCCCGCCCACCACTGCAAGATTGGTGCCACTGGAGGGCACCATGCAGAACATCCTTTTCGTGCTGGAGGAAGCGGAGGATGGCTCCTACCGGGCCAGCGCAGCAGCCGCTGCGATCCACACCGAGGCCGACACCCTTGAGGAGCTCCACCGGGAGATTCGCGACGCTGTCGTCTGCTATTGCGATCCCGGCCAGGGGCGCCGCCCCTGATCCGCCTCCATCACGTCAGGCAGGAACTGCTGGCCCTGTGAGGATCTACCGCAGGGACGTGGCCAGCTAACTCAGCTGCTCAATCGAAGGGCGGATCGACAGCAAGCACACCTTTGAGGGCTGGGCCTTTGGGCCACTCCCCAGTTCGCGCGGGTCAGATCCGCTGCTGCCAGGTCGCCACCGAACAGCGTGTCCTGCCCACCCGCTTCACGTGTTCGCTGGCGCGGTGACGCCCGTTGCTGGCGGAGGTGTGACGGAGGGTGGCACTTGTCGATCGTGACTCCCTCTCGCGTTGGTTATGCCCATCCCCCTTCCGGTCCACGCCATGGCCTCCTGCCAAAGGCTGCAACACTGTGATCCGCTTTGATCCCCTCAAGCGTCTCCGCACCATTGAGCAGCGAGGTCTGGACTTTCTTGATGCTGAACGCATCTTTGCGGGGCGAACCGTGGAGTTCGAGGACCGCCGGTGCGACTGTGGTGAGGTACGGACCGTCTGACTGGGACTCCTGGAAGGTCGTATGGTCGTGATCGTCTATACCCAGCGTTTCTTTTCGTCAGATCATTTCGATGCGTAAGGCCAATGCAAGAGAGCAACTGCGTTTACGCCACCACTTCTACTGAGGATCCGATCCTGTCGGACCTTCCGCGTGTGGATCCACATGAGATCCTGCCCGAAGAGTATGTCGAGATCCCGGAGATCACCGAAGCTGATCTCGCCCGTGCTGTGATCAAGGGGCCACGCACGCTCGATCAGCCTTAGTAGCTCTGCTTCCCCTCGATAACTACCCGCACCCCACCCCTTTGCTGCTCGCGTCATTGCTTCAGCAGCTCGTCGCGCTCGCGGTCGCTCAGCTGGTCGCCGCCGATGAGGGAGTAGACGCCGTTGCCGTAGGCGGTGATGCCATTGCCGGTGAGCACCTTGCCCACCACCGCTTCCCAGGACTCGCCGGGCCACGTCCTGCGCTGGGGCCGGGCATGGGGGCATCCTGGCTGGGTTGCGACGGGGGTGGCACTGGTGAAGAGGACGTTCTGCCGCCAGGTCATGCTGCTCACCCGTCCATGGGCCAGAGGTGACAAGGTCTCTACGATGATTGGCCTGGAGGTGTCAAAGCCTGTGCGTACTTTCTCAGCAGTGATCGAGCGCTGCCCGGACAAGCGTCTGCTGGTGGGGTACGTCCCGGGCTTTCCGGGTGCTCACAGCCAGGGCGAAACCCTCGACGAGCTTCAGGCCAATCTCCAGGAGGTGATCGCCATGCTCCTGGAAGACGGCGAGCCGACCTTGGAGAGTGATTTCGTGGGTCTGCAGCAGATCATCGTGCCGGCCTGATCGTGGGCACAACGCCGGTCGCTGCACCACGGTTTCAATGCACAACGGCCGCGATATCGCTCCTCCCTTGCTCCGCCATATCGCCAAAGACATCGGCATGACGCTGGTCGTATTCCCTGTCGCTCAGGTCGCCGTTGCCGGTGAGCACCCGGCCCACCATTCGCTTCCCGCGCTCCAGGCCATGTCACGCGCCGGGCGATGGACTGCCTCAGACGCTGGCAAGTGGGGGAGGGGTACGGGGGCATGGAGCCTCCCTGGTCAGAACCGCTGCTGAACGGATGGCACCCCCCTCTGCAGCTCTCTGTTGCCTGATGATCAAGCGCGCGCCTGATCGTCCTCGCTTCGCCTTAGGTGATCCTCCCGATGGGCATCTTCTTTCCAGATCCACTTTTTGAGCGCTTTGCGGTCCGCGCCCTGTCGCACGCGCTCTATGGAGGTGCGGACTTCGGCGAGTGCTTCGTCACGGCGTCGCAGATTGCCAAAGGGGATCCGGACAGCTGGTTTCACGCCTGGACTGCCACCGCTGATCGCGTCTTTGCCATTGCCGACGCCTGCGCTGCGGCCGGTCGCTCGGTGAGTGCCCGTGAGGCCTACCTGCGCGCCAGCAACTATTACCGCACCTCCTACCTGCCGCTCTTCGGTGCGCCCGTGGAGGCCCGGCTGGTGGAGGCTTTCGACCGGGAGGCCGAGGCGTTCGCCCGGGCGGCCGAGCGCATGGTGCCGGCCGTGGAAGCTGTGGAGATCCCCTACGAGGGCACGAGCCTGCCCGGCTACTTCCACCGTGCCGATGATTCGGGCCTGCCGCGCCCCACGCTGATCGCCACCAACGGCTACGACGCCACTGTGCACGAGGCGCACTTTGCCCATGCCGTGGCCGCCGTCCGCCGCGGCTACCACTGCCTCACCTTCGACGGCCCCGGCCAGGGCCGGCCCCTCATCCACCAGGGCCTGGTGTTCCGCCCCGACTGGGAGGCCGTGGTGGGCCCGGTGGTCGACTACGCGCTCTCCCGCCCGGACGTGGATCCGCAGCGGATCGCGCTGACCGGCTGGAGTTTCGGCGGCTATCTGGCGCCCCGTGCGGCCAGCGGCGAGCACCGCCTCGCGGCCTGCATCGCCGATCCCGGCCAGTGGGACCTCCTCGAAGCGCTGCGCATGACCATGCCGCTGCCCCCTGCCGTGCGCGAACGCCTGCCCGAGATCGCTCCCGCCGATCTCGAAGCCCTCGAAGCCCAGATCCGCTCCAATCCCTACCTGCATTGGACCTTTCGGCGGGCCCTCTGGGTGCACGGCCTCGAGTCCCTCGCCGATTACTTCCGGATCGCCGGCGCGTACAGCCTCAAGGGGCGCGCGGAACGGATCCGCTGCCCCACATTCGTGGCCTGGGCGGAGGCGGATCCGATCGCGCGCTTCGCGGATCAGCTGTATGCCGCGCTGCAGTGTCCTCGGACCCTCGTGCGCTTCACCACCGCCGAGGGCGCCGGCGGCCATTGCGAGGAGACGGGGCGCTCCCTGTTCCACCAACGTGCCTACGACTGGCTGGACGCTGTGTTCACCAGCCCCCGCACACCTGACCCAGGCTGATCGCGTCGCACACGCCGTGTCGTCTCCTCGGTGCCGGCTGATGGCTTCAGCCGATGGGGATCGCCGCCATCCCGGACAGCCCGGCGGAGCTGATGGCGCTCAGCCTGGGAGTCCGGGCCGAGCGCTTGAGATAATCCACAACCGCCCACCCCCATGGAAAGTCATGACCGTTCTGGGGAGAGAGGCGATCCTGCAGGCGATCCAGCAGGGCTCGATCACGGTCACCCCGTTCGATCCCGAGCGGCTGGGTGCCGCCTCGCTCGACCTCACCCTCGCCCCCACCTTTCGCGTCTTCCGCAAGGTTCACGCGGTGATCGAAGTGCGTGAGCACACCGATTACAGGCAGCTCACCGAGAAAATCGAGGTGCCCGAGGGCCAGCACATCCTGATCATGCCGGGCGAAACGGTGCTCGGCATCACCCAGGAGCGGCTGCGCCTGGGCCCCGGGCTGTGCGGCTGGCTGGAGGGTCGCAGCCGTTTCGCGCGGCTGGGCCTGATGGTGCACATCAGCGCCCCCTTCATGGGGCCGGGGATCGACAGCCAGCAGGTGCTGGAGATGAGCAATTTCGGCCCTGCTCCCCTGGCTGTGCATCCCGGCACCGCGATCTGCCAGTTCGTGTTCCAGAAGCTGCAGGGCAGCGAGAGCTACGCCGGCCTCTTCGCCGGCCAGACGGAAGACTCCTTCTGAGCGCCCCTGCTTTCATGCAACTCCCTTGGTTGCTCCAGGTCGGCTGAGATCAGAAAATCCCCAGGGTTTTCTTCTTGCAATACCCCGCCCCAATGTTCATCCAGCCCGAGTCACAGGGCTTGCCGTCGGTGGGTTTCACCTCGTAATCGATGGGTGAATTGCAATGCTGCTTCAGGTCATTCACATACCCAAGCGGGCACTCGTCATAACCCGGCAGTTTGGGAATCCGCTTCTGAGCCAGTGCTGGCCCCGGCGCCAGCAGCGGCAGGGCCAGAGGCGGCAGGGTCAGAAGCACAGCGGCCAGACCCAGGGGTAGCGTCTGCACTGGCTGAGCAAGCAACTGATCAAACCCTAGGAGTTTGTCGCGGGTCTCGCCACTTGCCGGCGCCGATGTCCTCAATCACGAAGACTGCGGAAGGGGGCGAGCAGCTCGGGGCCAGCTGGGGTGAGCAGAATGGGGACCATGCAGACCAGACAACCACCAACCCCCCTGCCGCCGATCGCTGGCTCTGAAGCCGAGATCCTTGCGCTTGTTCAGGATTCCGGCCCGGTTTTCCTGCCGCACACCAATCTCCAGCTGGAGCAGATCCGTTCAGGCTTTGCCTGCGCGCTCCACATGCATCAGCCCACGATTCCAGCCGGGGCGCATGGCGAACTCATCTCCCATCTTCAGTACATGTTGGAGCACCCGGGCGAGGGCGATAACCACAACGCCGAACCCTTTGCCCAGTGCTACAGGCGCCTCGCTGACATCATTCCCCAGCTGATTCAGGAGGGCTGCAACCCTCGGATCATGCTGGATTATTCGGGCAACCTGCTCTGGGGCGTTGAGCAGATGGGCCGCCACGACATCCTCGAGGCCCTCCAGAAGCTCGCCTGCGATCCCACCCTCCAGCCCCATGTGGAGTGGCTCGGCACCTTCTGGAGCCATGCGGTGGCGCCCTCCACGCCCATCCCCGACCTGAAGCTGCAGATCCTGGCCTGGCAGCATCAGTTCGCGGCCCTCTTCGGTGAGGAAGCCTTGCAACGGGTGAAGGGCTTTTCACCTCCGGAAATGCACCTGCCCAACCACCCCGACACGCTCTATGAATTCGTGAAGGCCCTCAGGGAGTGTGGCTACCGCTGGCTGCTGGTGCAGGAACACAGCGTCGAGAACCTCGATGGCTCCGGCCTGTCTCAGGAGCAGAAATTCATCCCCAACCAGCTCGTGGCGCGCAGCTCCAGTGGCGAAGAGGTCTCGATCACGGCACTGATCAAAACCCAGGGGTCCGACACCAAGCTGGTGGGCCAGATGCAGCCCTGTTACGAAGCCCTGGGGCTCGGCCGGCAAGTGCTGGGAGACACCACGATTCCTTCACTCGTTTCCCAGATTGCCGACGGGGAGAATGGTGGCGTGATGATGAATGAGTTCCCGCCAGCCTTCATTCAGGCCCATCACACCATTGCTTCCGATGGCAGTGAACCGGGCACGGTGGCGATCAATGGCACGGAATACCTCGAATTGCTGGAGGCCGCTGGTGTGTCAACCCAGGATTTCCCGCAGATTCAAGCGGTGCATCAGCACAAGCTGTGGCAACAGCTGAGCGGATCGCCTACCCCCGCCGCCATTCAGGCGGCGATCGCCCACCTCCAGGCCACCGATCCCTCCTTCTCGATGGCCGGCGCCTCCTGGACCAACAACCTCAGCTGGGTGGAGGGCTACGCCAACGTGCTGGAGCCGATGAACAGCCTCAGTGCCCAGTTTCACCAGGTGTTTGATCCCCTGGTGGCTCACGACCCCGCCGTGACCCAGACCCCGCCCTATCAACAGGCCCTGCTCCATCTGCTGCTGCTGGAAACCAGTTGCTTCCGCTATTGGGGACAAGGCACCTGGACCGAGTACGCCCGCGAGATCCATCGGCGTGGCGAAGCCGCGATCGCCGGCGCCCTGGCCCATCGCTAAGGTCAGCGCCTCCGGTGCTTCACAGCGTGGACGGTCAGGTGACGGAACGGCGCATGCATCTGGTGCGGTGGGCACTCACCACCGGCTGGCTGCTGATCATCGCCTCGCTGCTCTACGACCCGTTCACGCCGCGCTTCACCGAGCCAGACCACCCCTGGAGCCCGCTTCGCCTGCCGGCCGATTGTGTGCCGGTGCAGGGCACCTGCCTGACGGAGACCCCCTATCCCCTGGGAACCACCCTGTTCTGGGGGCTGGTGGTGCCGGCGGGCGTTTTTGTGCTGCTGGTCTTCGGCCATGAACTCTGGCGGCGCATCTGCCCGCTCTCCTTCCTCTCCCAGATACCTCGGGCCCTGGGGCTGCAGCGCCAGATCGCCCGGGTGAATCCGAAAACCGGTGAGAAGCGCTTCCAGCTCGCCAAGGTGCAGGGCGATTCCTGGCTGGGCAAGCACTATTCCCAGCTGCAGTTCGGCTGGCTCTATGTCGGGCTCTGCGGCCGCATTCTCTTCTTCAACGCCGACCGACTGGTGCTGTTCGCCTGGCTGAGCTTCACCATCGTCTGCGCCATCGCCGTGGGCTGGCTGTATGGCGGCAAGAGCTGGTGCCAGTACTTCTGCCCGATGGCGCCGGTGCAGAGCATCTACTCCACCCCCGCCGGTCTGCTGGGCAGCAGGGCCCACATGGCCGCCACCCCGATCACCCAGTCGATGTGCCGCACCGTTCAGCCCGATGGCGCTGAACAGAGCGCCTGCGTGGCCTGCCAGCAACCCTGCATCGACATCGACGCCGAGCGCACCTACTGGGCCCGGCTGCCCACCCCTGCCTTCGCCTTCGAGCGCTACGGCTATGTGGGATTGGTGCTGGGCTACTTCCTCTATTACTACCTTTACGCCGGCAACTGGGACTACTACTTCTCGGGAGTCTGGCTGCGTCAGAGCGACCAACTCGCCCTGCTGCTGCGGCCAGGTTTTGTCCTGTTCGGCCAGCCGATCGATGTGCCCAGGCTGGTGGCCGTTCCCCTGTTCCTGGGGCTGTGCACCTGGCTGGGGGTGCTGGTGGGCCGGGCGATCGAGTCGGGGCTGCGGGGGCAGGTGCGCCGCCGGGGTGCTGAGCCCGATCGGGATCGCATCCGCCACCGGGTCTTTCTGGTGGCCACCTATCTGGTCTTCAACTTTTTCTTCCTGTTCTCCGGCCGGCCTCTGATCCTGCTGCTGCCGGCCTGGGTTCAGTACCTCTACGACGTGATCCTGGTGGCGCTGAGCACCCTCTGGCTCTACCGGGCCTGGGGGCGTTCGCCAGCCCTTTACGGCCGCGAAAACCTGGCGGAGCGCTTCCGCAAGCAGCTGGCCCGCATGGATCTCGATGTGGGCCGCTACCTGGATGGTCGCTCCCTCGCCGATCTGGGCACCGAGGAGGTCTACGTGTTGGCCAAGGTGCTGCCGGGCTTCACCGGCCACAAGCGTCTGGAGGCCTACAAGGGCGTGGTGCGGGAGGCCCTCGAGGAGGGCTTCGTCAATGCCGCCAGCAGCCTGGATGTGCTCAAACAGATGCGCCTGTCGCTCGGCATCAGCGACGACGAGCACCGCCAGCTCCTCGATGAACTGGGAGTGGAGGATCCCGGCCTGCTCGATCCCGACAGTCGCCGCAGCCTTGAAGACCAGATTCGCCTCAGCGGCTATCGCAAGTCGCTGGAGCGATTGATGCTGGTTCAGAGCCTCGGTGATGGCGGCGTTCGAGGTGATGCCGCCGGCGATGGGGCGGCCTTGCGGGCGCTGCGGCGGGAGTTCGGCATCTCGCTTCGAGAGGAGGAACGGGTGCGGGGCGACGTCTCCCCCAGGGCCGCTGCGATTCGCAAACTGGAGTTGTTGCTGGAGCGGCTGCCGGCCCTCACGGACGGCTACCGGGCCTTGCATCAGAGCGCCCTGAGACACCAGTCGGTCGTGCTGGACCTGGTCGATGACCGTCTCCAGTTGCGCAAGGAACTGACGCTGCGGGCCATCCTCGCTGGCCTGGTCACCCTTCAGGAGGATCCGGTGGTGCCGGCCCTGGTGCAGCGCCTGCAGGCCATCGCGCCGCTGGGGTTGCCTGAACTGGTTCAGGCGGACGACTGGGCGGGACGCCTGCCCGCCTCGGTGGCCGAGGCCCTCGGCCGGCCCGGCGGCGAGATCGCATCCTGTCCCCTGCAGGTGCCCGTGGTCGACACGCTCACCTTCCTCGACAGCCTGGCGGCTGATCCCAGCCCCACCCTGGCCGCTGCCGCTCTGTTCCTCAGCGCCTGCCTGGATGCTGAACGGGCCCGGTCCCTGGCGGCCCAGGTGGGCGGCAAGGCCAGCCCACCCCTGCTGGCCCAGACGGCCCAGGCCGTTGGCGCCCTGCAGGGCCCGCCGGCCCTGAGGGATTGTCCGGAGCTGGAGAAGCGGGTGTTCCTGGCCACCAGCGATTTCTTCCGCCGCAGCGATGCCGACACCCTGGCCGCCCTGGCCGAACAGGCTGATGTGCGCACCTTCTCCCGCGGCGATCTGATCACCGAGGCCGGCGACACCTGCCGTGAGCTCCTGCTGTTGATCGAAGGCCGGGCCCTGGTGCGCCACCGCGTGGGCGAGCGGGAGTGGCTGGAGGACATGGAGCCCGGCCGTGTGCTTGACGAACTGGAGGTACTCACCCACAGCACCTCGGAGAGCACGATCGTGGCCGAAGCCGATGGCACCCGGGTGCTGGCGGTGCCGGTGGATTCCTTCGATGCAGTGCTGGAGCGCGATCCCGACTTCGCCCGCCGGGTGCTCGAACTGGAGAGCGGCCAGCTGCAGCGGCTGATGCGGGCTTCGGCCGACTCGCCTGCTGGCGGCCTCAGCTCCTGACGCTCTCGTCGCTCGGTTCTGCCCGATTCAGCAGGGCCTGATAACGATCTCGATCCGCTTGTCTGTGCGCCGATTCTTCATCTGCCGGGGTGTGTGATGGAGGAAACTGGATCCATCAGTGATGCCTGTGTTGTGATGCCCCAGACCCTGCGAGAGCGATCGATGCCTCTGGTGGTGTCCCGTTCCTCCACGGCGGAGCCACCCCGGTCCGAACCTGACCCGGGGGAGGTTCCCCGGGGATTCGGTGGGTTCGGAGCCGAACGGAGCAGCAGGCGCAGGAAGAGCAGCAAGAAAAAAGGTCCCTCCCTCAGCCAGGCCGACTGGGGCCCCCTTGGCAAGCATCCAGACCTGGACGCGATCGTGGCGCGTCAGCGGTTGCATCTGCCCCTCTCGGGTCGGATCCGGGAAAGTGATGTCACCCGGGCCTGGAAGAACGCTGCGGCGGAACACCATCCCGATCGGGGCGGTGCGCACGACACCATGCAGCGTGTCAATGGTGCCCGGGATCTCCTGCTGGGCCGAGGACTTGAAGGCGGTTGATCGCCGTTGTGCTGGCCACCCCGGCTCAGATCAGCTTCAGATCAGTTCAGCTGACCACGACGCCCTTCCAGAACGCCACCCGGCCGCGGATCTCCTCGGCAGCACTCTTGGGATCCGGATAGAACCAGGCGGCATTGGCATTCACTTTGTCGCCCACCACCACGTCGTAGTAATGCGCTTCTCCCTTCCAGCCGCAGACGCTGCGGTGAGATGACGCACGGAAACGGTCGGCCTTGAGGGCCTCGGCCGGGAAGTAGGCATTGCCTTCCAGCTTGACGATGTCGTCGCTGCTGGCCAGGACGGCGTCATTCCAGCGGGCTTCCATGGGGAACGGGCAAGGGGATCTTCATCCTGAAGCCTGATGGCCCCTAGCGGCGCCGCGGGGTCTGAGCAGCAGAGCATGGGGAGGGATGGATCGACTACTGAAAACAACGAAAACCCCAAGGCAGTGCCCTGGGGTTTTCTGTGAGTCGTGCCCGGGCGAAGCCTGGAACAATCAGCGGGAGTTCGTCGGTGCCAGATCACTGGGACGGGTGAGCACAAAGGTCACCATCCCGGTGAGCAGAATGACAACTCCAATCAGGCCGGCAATGGCAGCGGTGTAATCGGTGCTCATGGCGATCAACCGAGGCCGATCTGGGAGAGGATGCCCTGGCCGGTGAGGAGCTCGGTGCCCAGGCCGATCACGAAGCCGAGCATGGCCAGGCGGCCGTTCCAGGTCTCGGCGAAGGCCACGAAGCCGAAGCGGGAAGAGGAGTCAGTCATGGGTGTTTCGGTTTGTTGCGAGAACTGTAACAGAGTTTGAAGCTGTCAGGGCGGATGCGTTTCCCTGGCCGACGCCGACGCCGACGCCGAGCCGATGCCGAGCCGATGCCAACGCCGAGGCAGAGCCGTCCGGCCTGAGGGATGTTGGGTTGTTGGGTCTGAGCAGTTCTGCTCCGATCGGGTCCTGATCGGAGGCCCTTGCTAATACTGGAAAATCTTCAACAGGCCTTGGCCATGACCAGAACCCGTACCTTCTGGCTGCCGATGGCCGTGGGACTGGCCCTCTGCCTGGCAGCGCCTGGATTGGGACTGGCCAGGCCGAATCCAGGCGGTCTTGGCGGGCCGGCCTCGGGGGCTGGAGTGGCTCCCGGGGCAGGGTTTGGAGCGGCGGGGGCAGGACTGGATCGTGAACCTGGCGTGGGGGCCGGGGGCGTCGGTGGGCCGGCCTCGGGTGCGGGTGTCTTGCCAGGGGCCGGTTTCGGCGAAGCTGGCGCCGGGCTGGAACGGCGTCCGTTCGAAAACCCTGGTGGCGTCGGTGGGCCTGCGTCTGGTGCCGGTGTTCGGCCGGGTGCCGGATACGGGGCTCCAGGAACTGGGCTCTACAGACGCTGAAGCATCGGTCGCAAGATCACCCGCAACATCACCATCCCCGCCTGGCTGCAACCAGCTCTCTGGCTGCAACCAGCACGGAAGACGGGGGCATGGTCGTTCCCCTTTCCCGCTCTGCTCCCACCTCCGCCGCTCGACGACGCCAAAGGCCTGATCGATCGGCCAGTTAGAGGGGGTGCGCCGCGTGCGTCCTATGGCAGCCGGCCTCAGCTGAACCTGCTGTCTTGATGAACCTGTTGTTCATCTGCTGCCTGGGCCGGCGTGGGCCGGCGATGACGGCTGTTTCGGTGGCGTTCATCCGGGTGAACGCGATCACCGGCCTATTGATGCTGCGCTGAGCAGGGATCGGACCTCCTCGGCAGCGGGCACCCGACCAGCCACCACAACCTGTTCATCGATCACCAGGGCAGGCGTGCGCATGACGCCGTAGCCGGCGATAGCGACGGGATCGTGAATCATTTCGATGCTGGTGTCGATGCCGAGTTCAGCCGCCCCGTTGCGGGCGTGTTCTTCGAGGGTGATGCATTTCCTGCAGCCACTGCCGAGAATTTTGATGTCCATGTTGTGCGGGAAGAAGGATCAGGAAAACAGGATCTGGAATGCAGTGTCAGAAAAGCAGTTTCAGGAAAGCAATGTCAGAAAAGCAATGTCAGAAAAGCAGTTTCATGAAAGAAAGACCATGAAAGCAGGATCAGGCAAGCAGGGCATTGAACAGATAGCCAATCAGCATGATCCCCACGCCAGTGACCGAGAAGAAGGCGGCCAACAACGGGGGTTGGAGTACCCGACGCAGCAGGATCAGCTCCGGCACCGACAGGGCCACCACACTCATCATGAAGGCGAGAACCGTGCCCATCGGCAGTCCCTTCTCATAGAGCGCCTGCACCATCGGCATCACACCTGCCGCATTGGAATAGAGCGGAATCCCGAGCCCCACGGCCACCAGAACGCCGAAGGGGTTGTCGCGACCGGCGTAGCTGGCGAAGAAGTTGGTGGGCACCCAGCCATGAATCAACGCCCCCACCCCGATGCCCACCAGCAGATAGGGCCAGATCTGCCGCAGGATCGAGCTCACTTCCTCGGCGCCCATCTGCAGCCGCTGCTCAAACGACAGACCCTGGGAAAAATCCACGGCGTGGCCATGCAGCTTGGTCTCGTAGACAAACGATTCCACCCAGCGCTCGACACGCAGACGGCCCAGCACCCATCCCGCCAGGATGGCGATCATCAGGCCGGAACTGACGTAGATCAGCGTGATCTTCCAGCCGAACAGACTGAACAGCAGCCCGATCGCCACCTCGTTCACCATCGGGCTGGCGATCAGGAAACTCATCGTTACCCCCAGCGGAATTCCCGCGGCCAGAAAACCGATGAAGGCCGGCACCGCACTGCAGGAGCAGAAGGGTGTGATCACCCCGAGCAGGGCGGCCAACACGTTGCCGATCCCTTCGCGGCGTCCGGCCAGCAGGGCCCGGGTGCGCTCCACACTCAGGTAGGAGCGCAGCACCGTCACCAGGAAGATGATGCCGCTGAGCAGCAGGGCGATCTTGATCGAGTCGTAGAAGAAGAAGCGCAGGGTTTCGCTCAGCCGCTGCTCCGGATCCAGCCCCAGCCAGCCGAACAACACCGCGTCCCAGAGCGATTCGTTGATCCGGTAGAGCAGCAGCCAACCAGCCACCAGGCCGGCCAGCAGGGCGACATGGCCCGGCCGGCTGGTGCGCAGCCACCGCATCGCTGGGGTGACGTTGTTCATCGGCAGGGGGTGGCGGGCTTGCTGCACTGGGCGCCAAGCTCCGCCAGCCAGTCGCGCAGCTGTTCGATCGCTTCGGGGCGCAGCTGGTAGTAGATCCAGCGGCCCTCCTGCCGGTCGGCCAGCAGCCCCGCCTGCTTGAGCACCTTGAGGTGAAAGGAGAGCTTCGACTGGGCCAGGCCGAGATCGGCAGTGAGATCGCAGACGCAACGCTCGCCGCTGCCCAGCGCCTCGATCACCTGCAGGCGCAGGGGCTCGGCGAGGGCCCTGAGCAGAGCTCGGGCCTGCTCAGACTGGAGAGGCGTGGTGGCGACGCCCATGGAATCGACCCTGCCTGGTCCATCAACGCTAGTTGCTTGGTTGGAGGCAGGCGATGAAGACGGAGTTCAATGGCCCGGCGTCGCCGCGGCAGGGCCTCCTCCATCAAGCGCCGGATGGCAGGCCCCGTCTTGCGCTCACCGGTGAGCTCCAGGAGGTCCTGACTCTCTTGATCCAAGAGATCCTCGCTCCCGTTCCTGTTGGAGGGTGAATGGTTCGGATGCCGAAGCTTCTTGGCGCCAGTGGCGCCTTCGATCCACGTCCTGCGGCGTTGCCCAGGATGCCTCTGGTCAACGCTGGTCAAGGGGTGTTCCAGGGGTTGATCAGCTCCAGGCCGAGGTCAACGAAATCGCCCACGTTGCGGGTGGCCAGTTGGGCGCCCTGCGCCAGGGTGATGGCCGCGATCACCGCATCGGCCGTGGCGATCGGCCGCCCCAGCTGCTCCCGTCTGCTCAGCAGCTCGCCATACCAATGGGCGGCCTCCCGGTGGAAGGCGAACACCCGATCGCTCAACAAGGACGGCACCAGCGCCTCCCAGCTCCGCTGCAGAGCGTCTCGTCTGCGACCCTCCGGCAAACGGGCGATGCCGTGCAGGATCTCCGCCTCGTTCATCGCCGTGATGCCCACTTCCGCTGGATCGAGGCCATCGGCCCAGGCCAGCACCACCGGATCGGGCTGAGGCTTCATCAGCTCGGCGATCACGTTGGTGTCGAGCACGATCACAGCCGACCCTCACGGCCGTTGTCGTTGCCGAATGGCTCCGGCCGGGCCGGTGAGGTGCGCTCAGGCAGCTCCAACTCCACTCCGCCGAGGGCCGCGAAATGGGCCTGGATGCGACGGCCCAGACCAAGGCCGCCCGAGGAGCCAGCCGTTGCTCCCACCGCCTGGCGCAGGATCGTGCGCGCTTCCTCCTCCATCGAGCGTCCGTGGCGGGCGGCCTGAAGGCGCAACTCGGCCTTGGTGGCTTCGTCGAGGTTGCGAATCGTCAGGCTGGCCATGGCGGACTCTTTGCAAGCAATGCACTCAATGCCATCAACGCTAGCGGGCCGCACCCCAGCAGAATCCCAGCTGCCGAAGCACAATCGGCCGTACTGACGTCCACCCCGTTGATCACACCCCAGGCCCTGCAGACCTTCGCCGACTGGGTGGCCTCGATCCGGGGCGATGAGGACAGCGAGGCACAGACCTACGTGAACCGGCTGCTCCAGGCCTGGGGCTGGGCCGATGCGGTGGAGGCGGGCACCACCTTCGAGCGCAAGATCCCCAAGGGCAGCCTGGCCGGCGGCATGGGCAATGCGGACGCCCTGATCGAGGGAACACGCGCCACGGTGCTGATCGAGATGAAGAGCCGGGGCAAGGCGCTCGGGCCCAACTTCCCGCAACTGCAGCGCTACTGGATCTAACTCACACCCAAGCCGCTCTATTCGATGCTCTGCAACTTCGACGAGCTGTGGGTCTACGACTTCAACCAGCTCGTGGACGAGCCCCTGGTGAAGCTGCGGGTGGCGGATCTGGCCAGCCAGTCGTCGTCCCTTGCCTTCCTCAGCAAGAGCGAGCAGCCGGTGCACTTCGGCCTTAACCAGATCGAGGTGACCGAGGCCCAGGCCCGCAGCATGGGGGAACTGTTCGGGCGGTTGCGGAAGCGGGGCGAGGCAAGCGGAGCCTTCACGGCCCTGGAGGCCCAACGGTTCGTGCTCCAGTGCGTGCTCAGCCTGTTCGCCGAAGCTCGGGGCTTGCTGCCGAACCTGCCGTTCACGCTCGCCCTGGACGCCTGCCAGGGGGGCCAGAGCAGCTACGACGTGCTCGGCAACCTGTTCGGCGAGATGAACACCCCCGGCGTCACGCCCGGCGGGCAGTTCCGGGGAACGCCCTACTTCAACGGCGGGCTCTTCGCCCACATCCCTCGGCTTGAGCTGCTTTCCGATGAGCTGGATCTGCTCAGTGCCAGCGCCGAGGAGAACTGGCAACGGGTGCGGCCCAGCATCTTCGGCAACATCTTCGAAGCCAGCAGCGACCCGAAGACCCGCCACGCCCACGGCCAGCACTTCACCAGTGAGGTGGACATGCTGCAGATCATCCGGCCCACGATCGTGGAGCCCTGGGAGGAGCGGATCACCCAGGCCGGCAGCATCGCCGAACAGGAGGGCCTGCGGCAGGCGTTGACGCAGTACCGCGTCTGCGATCCGGCCTGCGGCTCCGGCAATTTCCTCTATATGGGCTACAACGCCGTGAAGGATCTGGAGGTGGCGATCCTGCGGCGCATCGACGAACGGCGCAAATCCGAAGCCAGGAAGGACCAGGGGGTTCTGGGCCTGGTGACGCCGTTGCAGTTCTACGGCATGGACACCAGCCCATTCGCGGTGGAGCTGGCCAGGGTGACGCTGATGATCGCCCGCAAGGTGGCCAACGATCGCCTGGGGCTCACCGAACGGGACCTGCCGCTCGACAACCTCGATGCCAACATCAGGGTGGCCGATGCGCTGTTCACCCCCTGGCCGGAGGCGGATGCCTATGTGGGGAACCTACCGTTTCTAGGTGGGCAAGAATATCAGGATAGAGCTAGATGATGCATATGTGGATCGGCTATATGAGTACTTCCCGGAGATAGGTGACAGTGTAGATTTCTGCGCTTATTGGTTCAGGATCGCACAAAATAACCTAAAGAGTGATGGGAGAGCAGGACTTGTTGCCACAAGCTCAATACGGCAGGGAAAGAGTCGAAGGGCCGCTCTTGATTATCTCCGAGACAACGGTGGACATATCCACTCTGCAATCTCGTCGCAACCCTGGTCAGGGGATGCAAAAGTTCATGTGAGCATCGTGAATTGGAGCATCCAGGAACCATCAAGATTTTATCTTGATGGGGAAATAGTAAGCTCGATCAGCACCTCACTCAGTTCCAATCTTGATACCTCTAAAGCGCTGGGACTAAATGCCAACAAGGGAATTGCCTTCCAAGGAGTGATTCCAGTTGGTGTAGATGGATTTGCGATTAGCCCTGAACAGGCTGCCGACTGGATTGACAGTGACCCTAAATGCGCAGAAGTCCTAAAGCCATTCCTAACAGCGGATGACTTGGCCGCCGTGCCATTGGCAACGCCAAGAAGATGGATCATTGACTTTAATAACATGACTCTCGAAGCCGCCGAAACATACAAAGCTCCTTTCTTGCATGTAAAAACTTACTCGAAGCCATTTCGAGAAGATAATCGACGCGAAGTAACACGAGTCTACTGGTGGAAATTTGGCGAGAAAAGGCCAGCAATGCGTGAAGCAATTAAAGCCAATGGTGGAGCCTTTTGTTTTCCGCGTCACTCAAAGTGGTTTATCCCCCTTACTGTTGCCCCCCTCCTCCTGCTGCCAGGCGACTCAACTACGGTTATCGCCTCATCTGATCTTTACATCTTGGCAGTCTTGTCTTCCAGTCCTCACAGAGAGTGGGTCAATGCCCAGGCTTCAACCCTTAAAGCAGACATACGCTACACACACACAAGCTGCTTTGAGACTTTCCCTTTTCCTCAGCAAGTCGACCATGCAGTGGTCAACGCACTGCGCAGGGTAATGGCGGAACTGAACACCTTTCGAGACGAGATAATGACTCAAAGAAATTGTGGAATTACTGATCTTTACAAGTCATATCTTGCTCGACCCGAGCGACGCGGCCTTGTCGATCTGGAGCCCGCAAGCCAGCTCGCCAAGTTCCACCAGGCGCTTGATGCCCTGGTGCTCAAGGCTTACGGCTGGAAGGCCAGAGAAGACATCCTCAGCAACCTCCTGGACCTGAACCTGGAGCTGGCGGAACGGGAGGCGGCCGGGGAGACGGTGGTGGGGCCGTGGGCGCCTGGCAGCCACCAGGGCAGGTTGCCATAATGGGGACACCCCACATTGGGCAGCATCCATGGCCCCTGTCGAGCGGATCGTCAAGGCTGACCAGGCCGGCAGGCTCAACCTGGGCCGCAAGCTGGCCGGACGTGCCTATCGGGTTGTCGAACGCGGCACCAGCTTCGTTCTCGAGCACGTCGAGACCGTCCATGTCCCCGCAGAAGAGGCATGGCTCTACCGCAACGCCCAGGCCCTGGCCTCCGTGAAGCGGGGCCTGCAAGAGATCGCTGCAGGAGAGTTCGCCTCCGGACCCGACCTCGACGCAGCGCGCCAGCTGGCCGCGACGACGTTCCCTGTTGAAGAGGGTCCGGATGACGCAACCGATGCCGGATGAACTTCAAGATCCAATGGACACCCGAAGCTGAACCTCAGTTCAACGCCCTTCAGGCCTCGGCAGAGAAGGCTGTGCGCCTGGGCAGAAAGACGAAGCCGTTCAGCCTGTTCAAGCAGGTGGAGGGCTGCATCAACAAGCTCAGAACCCAGTGGCCCAGGCATCAGGGTCTGCACACCCACGAAGTCACCTCTCTGAACAATCCCCTGAGGCCAGGCGAGACGATCTTTGAGGCCTACGCCCAGAACCACACACCCGGCGCCTACCGGGTGTTCTGGTGTTACGGCCCTGAGAAGGGCCAGATCACCATCGTGGCCATCACGTCCCATCCTTGAGGCATGGGCCTAAGGGCGGGTGCTCCCCAACACCCACCCATCAACCAACTTTGATCTAAGTTTCCAGAGCTTGCCCCTGCCTTCATGAAGATCGGCATCAACGGCTTCGGCCGCATCGGCCGCCTCGTGTTCCGCGCCCTCTGGGGCCGCCCAGGCGTTTCAGTGCTGCACGTCAACGACCCGGCCGGGGATGCCGCCGCCGCCGCCCACCTGCTGGAGTTCGACTCGGTGCATGGCCGCTGGCCCCAAGCGGTGCAGGCGGATGCAGACGGCTTCCACGTGGCCAACCAGCCCGTGGGCTACAGCCAGCACAAGGATCCCGCCGCCGTGCCCTGGGCCGCTGCCGGCGTGGACCTGGTGCTCGAATGCAGCGGCAAGTTCAAGACCCCCGCAACCCTCGAGCCTTACTTCAGCGCGGCGGGCCTGAAGCGGGTGATCGTGGCCTGCCCGGTGAAGGGCGTGATCGCCGGAGAGGAAGCGCTCAACATCGTCTACGGAATCAACCACGACCTCTACGACCCAAGCCGCCATCGCCTGCTGACCGCCGCCTCCTGCACCACCAACTGCCTGGCACCGGTCGTGAAGGTGGTGCACGAGAGCTTCGGCATCCACCACGGCTCGATCACCACCCTGCACAACATCACCAACACCCAGGTGGTGATCGACAGCTTCAAGAGCGACCTGCGCCGGGCCCGCTCCGCCAGCAGCTCCCTGATCCCCACCACCACCGGATCAGCCAAGGCGATCGGCCTGATCTTCCCGGAATTGCAGGGCAAGCTCAATGGCCACGCCGTGCGGGTGCCGTTGCTGAATGCCTCGATCACCGATGCGGTGTTCGAGCTGGAGCGCGCGGTGAGCGCCCAGGAGGTGAATGGCGCCTTTGCCGCCGCCGCCGCCGGCCCGCTGCAGGGAATCCTGGGCTATGAGGAGCGGCCGCTGGTGTCGGTCGATTACCTCAACGACAGCCGCAGCTCGATCGTCGATGCCCTCTCCACCATGGTGACGGGCGGCACCCAGCTCAAGGTGTTCGCCTGGTACGACAACGAGTGGGGCTACAGCTGCCGCATGGCCGATCTGGCCTGCCACGTGGCTTCCCTGGAGGGGGCGGCCGCGGAGGGTGCAGCGGGATGAGGCAGCTGACCGCCCTCCAGCAATACGGCATCGTGACGGCCAACTACTGGGCCTTCACCCTCACCGACGGCGCCCTGCGCATGCTCGTGGTGTTCCACTTCCACCAGCTCGGCTACTCCACCCTGGAGATCGCCTTCCTGTTTCTGTTCTACGAGTTCTTCGGCATTCTCACCAACCTCTACGGCGGCTGGCTGGGGGCCCGCTTCGGGCTGCGGCTCACGCTCTGGGCGGGCACCTTGATGCAGGTGGGCGCCCTGCTGATGCTGATTCCCGTCGCCGACGACTGGCCCCGCTGGTGGAGCGTGGCCTACGTGATGGTCGCCCAGGCAATCAGCGGCATCGCCAAGGACCTCAACAAGATGAGCGCCAAGAGCGCCATCAAGACCGTGGTGCCGGAAACCCCCGACGACCACAGCCGCGGCGAAGCCCAGCTGTTCCGATGGGTGGCGATTCTCACCGGCTCCAAGAACGCCCTCAAGGGGGTGGGCTTTTTCCTGGGCGGAGTGCTGCTAGCCACGATCGGCTTCAATGCCGCCGTGGGCGCCATGGCCGCCGGTCTGTTCCTGGCCTTCCTCGTCACCCTGGTGCTGCCGGGTGAAATCGGCCGCATGAAGGAGAAGCCGGCCTTCAAGGCCCTGTTCTCCAAGTCGAAGGGGATCAATGTGCTCTCAACGGCGCGCTTTTTTCTGTTCGGCGCCCGCGATGTCTGGTTCGTGGTGGCCCTGCCGGTGTTCCTGCAGGCGGCCCTGGGCTGGAAGTACTGGGAGGTGGGCGGTTTCATGGGGCTCTGGGTGATCGGCTACGGGATCGTGCAGGGCTCCGCGCCGGCCCTGCGCCGCAGCTGGGGGCAGAGCGCTCCGCCGGGGGTGTCCGCCGTGCAGTTCTGGAGCGCCATCCTCACGGCCATCCCGGCCCTGATCGCCGTGGCGCTGTGGCAGGAGGTGGCCCAGCCGGGGGTCGCGATCGTGGTGGGGCTGGCGGCCTTCGGCGTGGTGTTCGCGATGAATTCCTCGATCCACAGCTACATGGTTCTGGCCTACACCGACGCCGAATCGGTGAGCCTCAACGTGGGCTTCTATTACATGGCCAACGCCGCCGGCCGGCTGGTGGGCACGTTGCTCTCCGGTGCCCTGTTCCTGGTGGGCGGGATGCAGGCCTGTCTGTGGTGCTCGGCGCTGCTGGTGGGGCTGTCGTGGCTGAGCAGCCTGCGGCTGCCGGTGCCGCCGCGGGGCGTCCACGCCGCCGCCAGAGTGCAGTGCCTTCCACCACAGCCATGACGCCGACCCGTGAGCAAATCCTCGCTGCCTCCGCCGGCTGGGTGGCGGTTGTGCTGAACGTTCTCCCTGGCCTCGGTGCCGGCTACCTCTACCAACGCCGCTGGACGGCGTACTGGATCACCTCGGCTCTCGCCACTGCCTGGTTTGTGGCGGGGGCGGTGTTGGGCCAGAACACCGATGCGGCAGCCGAGGCTCAGAACCAGCTGGTGGGCCTGATCGGTCTGGTGCTGCTGGCAGCCGTCACGGCAACAGAGGCTGGCCTGGCCGTGAAGCGGGTCCGTCCGAGCAGCTGACGATGGGTCTGCGCAGCGGTCTCAGCCCAGGTACCAGCGCAGCAGCGCCAAGACCTGCCCGGCTGGCCCATGGCCGGTGATCCACTCACCACAGACAGCAGCAGCAAAGCCGAGCATGGCGACGCGACCATTCAGCCGCTCCACGCCGGCCAACGCCGTTGTATTCCAGGGTCGTGCTGTCGTGAGTCCTTCGCCGAACCGCTCGAGCGGCTCGTAGTGGAACGAACGGTTGGGCAAGGGGGATCTGCGCAGGTGCTCAGAGCCTATGGGGCCAGCCTGTGCCTTGTGGTTCCCCGGCCTGCTGGTTCGGCGCGGTCCTCTTTGAGGTGATTTCACTCTCCGGCTGGATCACCCTGGCGGTGCTTGTCGCCGCCATCGTGGTGTTCGTGGGCGGCTGGCTGGCGCCGGAAATCGTGGCCTTGCTCGCCGCCGGCATTCTGATCGCCACCCGGGTGCTCGAGCCTGGCCAGGCTCTGGCCGGCTTCGGCAGCCCCGCCCTGATCACCCTGGTGGGCATGTTCGTGCTCTCCGAGGGGTTGCTGCACAGCGGGGCCCCTCGATCGCCTGCGCGAGCTGCTCGGCTCGCGCCGCATCCGCTCGCCGCAGCGTCGTGTGGCCCTGCTGGCCAGCGACGTCTCCGCCAATCTCGGCTACGGCGAATTCCACCTGTTCTCGTTCACGGCCATCGGCCTGCCGGTGTGGTTGAACGGCAGCCTCTCCTCTATCTGCTGCTTGCCTCCCGCTTCCTGCCTGACCGCGGCCTCAACGGCGGTGGCACCCTCACCGAACTCACCCGCCAGGGTTACCTCACTGAGGTGGTGGACCTGGCCGGCACCCTGCTCGACGCCCCGGAGAACGACGACCCCTCCGCCATTGCCAAGGGCATCCGCCTCACCGAGGTGCTGCTCCCCGGCGGTTCGAAGCTGGCAGGCACCACCCTGCGCGATCTGCGCTTCCGCCAGCGTTTCAACGCCACCGTTCTGGCGGTGAAACGCGCCAACACCACGTTGCAGGACAGGCTCCCCTCGACGCCATCCGCGGCCTGCAGGAGAACAGCGAGCTCGTGGTGCTCGACGAACTGGAGAACGACCTTGCTGGCGGTGCTGCTCGTCTCCGGCCTTGGGCTGATCTCCCTGGTGGCGGCGGTGCTGCTGGCGGTGGGGGTGCTGGTGATCGGTGGCTGCCTCGATGCCAGCAGTGCCCTGAGCGCTATCCGTTTGGACGTTTACCTGCTGCTCGGGGGGCTGTTCAGTTTCAGCGCGGCGCTGCAGCAGGGCGGCCTGGCCCAGCTCGCGGCCGATGCCTTGCTGATCCGGGGCTCGAGCCCTGGCCGGTCTATGGCGCCCTGGTGGCGGTTTACGCCGTCACGCTGGTGGGCCCCGAATTGCTCAGCATCAGGGCCACCGTGCTGCTGCTGCTGCCGGTGGTGGCCAGGCTGGCCGAAGGGCTGCACCAGCCTCCCTTGATGTTCATCTACGTGGTGGTGTTCGCCGCCAGCCAGAGCTTCCTCTCGCCGATCGGCTACCAGACTAACCTGTTGGTCTACTCACCGGGTAACTACCGCTTTCTGGATTTCCTGCGCTTCGGCTGGCCGTTGTCTCTGCTCTACTGCCTGCTGATTCCACTGGTGATCCTGCACACGGTTCCGGAGGGCTGATCCGCACGCTCGGCTAGGGCCGTTCCCGTCCCGCCATCATCACCTCGATCTTGCGGATCCGCTTGAGGGTCGTCTGCCACACCTCCAACTGAAAGGCACGGCTGGGGTCGCCGCCGGCCACGGCCTGACTGCACGCCTCGACCAACTCCTCCAGGTCTTCCCGGCGCTCGAAGGCCTCCCAGAGCTGGCGCTCCAGCCTGGCCCGTTCAATGAAGTTCCAGCGCTGCAACCAGGAGGCCATCGGATCGGGCTTCAACCAAACCACATCTTCGCCAGATCCAGCACCGACACGCTGAGGCCCACCGCAATCGCCGGCACCGAGATCCAGCGCAGACTGAACAACAGGGCACTGCGTAGGGCCGGCGGGGTGCCGCAGCCCTGGAGATCGCTCAGGAAGCGTGCCGGTGCCTGCCAGCTGAGCAGCAGGGCGATCAGCAGCCCACCGAGGATCAGCAAGACACCGCCAAACAGGGCATCCATCACCTCCAGGGCACCGGTGCTCAGGGCCGGCGGCAGCCCCAGCACGGCCACCAGCGCCACGCAGGTCCACACCGCCTCGCGGCGCCTCCAGCCCAGCCCATCCACCAGCGAGCTCACCGGCACCTCCAGCAGCGACACACTTGAGGTGATCGCGGCGATGTAAGCCAGGCCGAAGAACAGCACCGCCACCAGCCGTCCAGCAAGTCCAATCGAGGCCAGACCTGTGGGCAGGGCGATGAACAGGGTCCCCACCGTGCTGCCGCTCACCACATCACCCAGTCCAAAGCTCGCCACCAGCGGGAAGGTGACGCAACCGGCCATCAGACCCACTGCCGTATCCATCCCCACCACACTCAAAGCTTCGGCAGGCAGTCCACTGCGGCGGTTCAGGTAGGCGGCATAGGCCAGGATCGCGCCGATGCCGGTGCCGATCGAGAAGAAGGCCTGGGTGAAGGCATTGCGGATCGTTGTGGGCTCCAGCAGCTTGGCCGCGTCCCAGCGCAGCAGGAACTGGTGGTAGCCGGCGCCGGCGCCCGGCAGAAAGGCGGCCCAGATCAGCAGGCCCAGCAACAGCACGAACAGGGCCGGCATGCCCCAGCGGCTGAGCCGTTCGATGCCGCCCCGTACACCGGCCGCCACCACAACACCAGTGAGGGCCAGGCTCACCAGCAGGCCCAGCACTGCGCCACCGCCGCTGCTGATCAGCCCGAAAAAGGCTTCCGAGGCCGCCATGTCGGCCGGCAACCCCACCAGCAGGGCGTGCAGCAGGGTGCGGCCGGTCCAGCCCATCAGCACCGCATAGAAGGCCAGGATTCCAAGCGCCGCCACCAGGAACAGCAGGCCCAGCGGTGCCCAGCGGCGACCGCCGGCGGTGATCGGCGCGATCAGCGGCGCATGGCTGGTGCTGCGGCCCAGCACCATCTCCGCCACCAGCACCGGCAGGCACACCACCAGCACGATCACCACATAGAGCAGCACGAAGGCGCCACCGCCCCCCTGGGAGGCGCGGTACGCGAAGCCCCAGAGGTTGCCCAGACCCACGGCGCTGCCCGCGGCAGCGAGCACGAAGCCAAACGAGGAACTCCACGACTCAGAGGCCCGTGCCATCGCTCAGCCCCCCATCTCCTCAACACCTGCCCGCTGCTGCAGCTGCTCGATCCCGACCACCAGCGCCACCCCGACCGCCATCGCCACCAGCCCCTGCCAGCCCCAGTGGGCGTGACGGGCGATCAGCACGATCGCGCCGATGATCAGGCCGAAGAAGAAGGCGAACAGCAGCACCGGCTGGAACTCGTACAGCCAGGTGATCGGCCGCACCAGCAGCAGCACCGAGGCCGCAAGACCTGCCAGGAGGGGCACCAGAAAGCTCAGGTGCACCCGCGCCGCCGCGGCGCTCCAGTCGCCTCGGCGCAGCAGGGCCAGCAGGCCCAGATCGAAGCCGGCGATGGCCTCGAGCAACTGGCCGTAGATGCCGAGGATGAAGGCCATGCTGGCGCCGGACACGCCCGGGACCACATCGGCGGCGCCCATGGCCACGCCGCAGGCCACCACGTAGGGCAACGAGGGTTGCGGTGACGCGGCAGGGGCATCAGGCCGGGGCGTGGCCGGCGGTTCGGGGGACTCGGAAGGGGCAGGAGGAGACGCTTGCATCGCGGGAACAACGGGGCCGGCGGGCCGCAGGTGGGCGCATCTTGCCGTGGCCGGCAACGGTTCGACACCGAAGAAGGGCAGGCCTGTCCCAACGGCTCACACTGCGAATTGACCCTGACGACCCGACCATGAAGGCTGGACGAATCACCGTGTTGTTCTTGAGTGCCGTGCTCGGCCTGGGCTTCGCCTCCTGGAGCACCGGCACAGCCCTGGCCCGCAACGGGGCCGACGATGGCCCCGGCCACGACCAGCTGGACGACCGAGGCGGCAGCCGGCCGGAGGCCATCAGCGACGATCCCATCAGCGATGACTCCCAGTCCAGCAGTGATGACTCTCAGGTCGGCACCCCGGCTGCCGGGGCTGCCTCCAACGACGACGGCGGCAGCAAGCGCAACAAGGGCAAAGACGACAAAGGCAAGGACAGCAGCAAAAGCAACAAAGACAGGAGCAACAAGGGCAAGAACGACAAGGGCAAGGACCGAAGCCGCGACAAGTCTCAGGACAGGGAGCAGCAGAACGATCCGCAGAAGCAAGACCGACAGGAGAAGCGGGACAGCCGCCGCTGATGCCCCAGCTGACACCACAGCCTCCGCTGACCCCACAGCCGCCCTCCCAATGGGAGACTGGCCGCGCTCCACGCCGATCCGCCTGTGAAAGCCCTCAGCGTGCTGGGATCCACGGGTTCGATCGGCACCCAGACCCTCGAGATCGTTGAGGAGTTTCCGGATCGCTTCCGAGTTGTGGCCCTCACCGCCGGCCGCAACCTCGACCTGCTGATCGATCAGATCCAGCGTCACGCCCCGGAGGTGGTGGCCCTGGCCGATGGGGAGCTGGTGGCGGTGCTGCGCGAGCGGCTGCAGGCCCTCGAGCCCGGTGCCAGACCTGCCCGGTTGCCGGAGCTGCTGGGCGGCCCGGATGGGCTCTGCGCCGCCGCCGCCTGGCCCAGCGCCGATCTGGTGGTGACCGGCATCGTCGGTTGCGCCGGCCTGCTGCCCACCCTGGCGGCGGTGCGGGCCGGTAAAGACCTGGCCCTGGCCAACAAGGAAACCCTGATTGCCGCCGGGCCTGTGGTGCTGCCCGAGCTGGCCAGGAGTGGCTCGCGGCTGCTTCCGGCCGATTCCGAGCACTCGGCCATCTTCCAGTGCCTGCAGGGCACCCCCTGGGCCGACACTGCCCGGCTCAGCACGGGCGTGCCCACCCCCGGTCTGCGCCGCATCCAGCTCACCGCCAGCGGCGGCGCCTTCCGCGACTGGGACGCCGCCGATCTGGCCAGGGCCACTGTGGCCGATGCCACCAGCCACCCCAACTGGAGCATGGGGCGCAAGATCACGGTGGATTCGGCCTCGCTGATGAACAAGGGTCTCGAGGTGATCGAAGCCCACTACCTGTTTGGGCTGGATTACGACCAGATCGAGATCGTGATCCACCCGCAGTCGATCATCCATTCGATGGTGGAGCTGGCCGATTCCTCGGTGCTGGCCCAGCTGGGCTGGCCCGATATGAAGCTGCCGATCCTCTACTGCCTCAGCTGGCCGGAGCGGCTCGAGACCCCCTGGCGCCGGCTTGATCTCACTGCGGTGGGCCAGCTAACGTTCCGCGCCCCCGATCCGGCCAAATACCCCTGCATGGAGCTGGCCTACGCGGCCGGCCGCGCCGGCGGCACCATGCCGGCGGTGCTGAACGCCGCCAACGAGCAGGCCGTGGCCCTCTTCCTCGACGAGCAGATCCACTTCCTCGAGATTCCGCAGCTGATCGACGTGGTGTGTGATCGCCACCGGGCCGACCTCAGGGCCGATCCCTCCCTGGACGACGTGCTGGCGGTGGACGCCTGGTCGCGCGAGGCGGTGCGTGAGGCTGCAGCCCGGCGGAACGCCAAGGCCCCGGCGGCAATGCCGGCTTGATGGCTGCCCCGAAGCCCCACGCCCCGATGACGTCCACAACGCCATGACCCCTCTGCCGCAGGTCGCCCACCACCTGCTGCTCTGCGCCACCCCCACCAAGGCGCTCTGCTGCGATCCGGCCGTGGGCGCAGCCAGCTGGGACACCCTCAAGCGCCTGGTGCGGGAGCTCGGCCTGGAATCGCCTGGGCGCCCCGAGGGGATCGTGCTGCGCACCAAGGCCGATTGCCTACGCATCTGCAGCGACGGGCCGATCCTGCTGCTCTGGCCGGAAGGGATCGTCTATGGCGGCGTGACGCCCGAGCGGATCGAGCGGATCCTGCACGAGCATGTGATCGGCGGGCGACCGATCGAGGCGTGGATCCTGCAACGGCAGCCGTTCAGCCCTGCGCTGCGCTGAAGTCGAGCAGCCAGCGGGCCGTGAGCCAGTCGCCCCAGCAGCCGGGTGGGCGGCGGTGATCCTCGCTGCCATGGAACCCGTTGTGGCCGCCGCCTGAGGTGAGCGTCACCTCGATCCCAGCAGAAGCCCGCCTGGCAAGCCGGCGGGTGGCCTCCACCGGCACCCAGGGATCATCCACCGCGTGCAGCAGCCGCGTCGGCGGCAGTGCTTCCCCCGCCAGCAGGCGCGGCAGGGGGCTGGCTGCGGCGTAGTAGTGCTCCACCGAGCCATAGCCCCAGCGGGGCGCCGTGATCGCCGCATCGAAGGCGCGGATCGTGCGGCACCGCTCTGCACCCTCAAGAGCCTGGCGCTCCTGGGGCGTCACCCCGAAGGGATCCTCGACGGTCTGGCGGCAGAGACGCTCCAGCAGCCAGCGTTGATAGAGACGGTTCCGGGGCCGCTCGATCTGGCGGGAGCAGGCATCCAGATCCAACGGGCTGCTGATGCAGACCAGTCCATCCAGCACAGGTTCACTGCCAGCGCCAGAGGCCTGGCCCGCGCCATCGAGGCAGGCATTGAGCAGCATCGTGCCGCCCAGGGAAATCCCCGCCCCCAGCAGGGGCAGCGGCCGGCCGGCCAGGGGCCCGGTCTGGGTGGCCTGTCCCAGCTCCTCGGCCAGGCGGCGCGCCTGGGCGATCACCGGCAGCAGGTCACTGCTGCAGCGGCCCGCGTACGTGCCGCCGGCCAGGCGGCGGCCGGCACCGGCACCGCGCAAGTTGAGCCGCAACACCGCAAAACCGGCCGCCTGCAGGGTCAGCCCCATCCGCCGCAGGCCCTCGCGATCGCTTGATCCACCCAGGCCATGCAGCACCAGCACCAGGCCACGGGCGTCTGCCTTGGTTGGGGCCCCATCGAGCAGCGCCAGCAGGCGGTCGCCGGAGCCGGATCTGGCGCGATCAGGAGACGGGGAAGACGATCGGCAGGGCAGCGCTCCCACCGGCCACTCAAGCGGCAATCCCCGATCCAGCGGCAGTTTCGGCGTGTGAAGCGTGTCCCGCAGCGTCTGCAGATCGCCGCCAATCCAGGGGAAGCGCTGGCGGAAGGGCGGCTGCGACAGATCGGCGGGCGAAGCGGAAGCCACGCATCATTGCGAGGGACACCTGCCGATCATGGAGGCCTGCGCTGGCGAGGCACCCCCTTCCCGGTCTCTGAAGGTCGAGATCCAGCGCGATGGTTCCGTGCTGGATGTCGACGTCAAAGGGATACCGTTTCCTTGACCTTGCCGACCCCCAACGCCCGCAGTTCGGTGAGCAGGCCATTGAGCACGGCCTTGGCATCGCCGAACACCATGGCCGTCTGGGGCAGCTCGAACAGGGCGTTGGCGATGCCGGCGTAGCCGGCGCCGAGGCTGCGCTTGACCACGAACACCTGGCGGGCCTGATCCACCTCCAGCACGGGCATGCCGTAGAGGGGGCTGCTGGGATCGGTCTTGGCCTGGGGGTTCACCACGTCGTTGGCGCCGAGCACGATCACCACATCAGTGGCGGGGAACTCGGGATTGATCAGATCCATCTCCACCATCTGCTCGTAGGGCACATCCGCCTCCGCCAGCAGCACATTCATGTGGCCCGGCATGCGGCCCGCCACCGGGTGGATGGCGTAGCTCACCGAGACACCATGGGCCTCCAGCAGCTTGGACAGCTCCCGCAGGGCGTGCTGGGCCTGGGCCACGGCCAGGCCGTAACCCGGCACGAACACGACGCGCTCGGCGTTCTCGAGGGCCATGGCGCATTCTTCAGGGCTGCAGCTGACGATGCGGCTGTAGCTGGTGGCGTCTCCACCACCGCCACCACCAGCCGGCGCTGCGGCACCCAGGGCACCGCCGAACAACACCGAAACCAGCGATCGGTTCATCGCCGTGCACATGACCTGGGTGAGGATCAGGCCAGCGGCGCCCACCATGGCGCCGGCCACGATCAGCAGCTGGCTGCCCACCACGAAACCGGCGGCAGCGGCGGCCACGCCGGAATAGGAGTTGAGCAGGGAGATCACCACCGGCATGTCGGCACCGCCGATCGGCAGCGTCACACCGATGCCCAGCAGGCTGGAGGCCAGCACGAGCAGTAGCAACGGCCAGCCGCCGGGATCGGAGCTCAGGGCCAGGGCGCCCACCAGGCAGACCAGGGCCAGGCCGATGTTCACGCCATGGCGCAGGTTGCTCTGGGTCCAGGCGGGGGTATCGAGCCAGCCCCGCAGTTTGGCCATCGCCACCAGGGAGCCACTGAAGGTGATCGCTCCCACCAGCAGCGACACCACGATCGAAGCAGCCGCCACCCAGCCCCCGTCGTCGAGCCCCTCATACCGGGACACTCCGAAGGCCACCAGCAGCGAAGCCATGCCGCCGCAGCCGTTGAACAGAGCCACGGTTTCGGGCATGGCCGTCATCGGCACCCGTTGGGCCATCACCAGTCCCAGCAGGCCACCGGCCGCACTGCCGGCGGCGATCCACAACCAGGCGGTGGCATCAGGCTGTAGCTGGATCAGCAGACCCAGCACGGCCAGTCCCAGGGCCAGAGCCGCCAGACCATTGGCAAAACGGGCCGAGCGCACCTTGGCCAGCCCCTTGATGCCCAGGGCCAGCAGCAAGACCGACACCAGGTCAATGGCGTCGCCCACGACCTGCGGCGGCAGTTGCCGCAGGGATTCCAGGCTGGAGGAGAGCAGCGAGGCAAGCGAATGAAGTGTGGCCATCAGCGGTCTCCCCGGCGGCGGAACATGGCGAGCATGCGATCGGTGACCAGAAAGCCACCGATCACGTTGAACAGGGCGAAACCGAGCGAGAGCGAGCCCAGCAGCAGCAGGGCCGGCTGATCACCGGCGCGGACGATCAGGGTGAGGGAGGCCAGCACCGTGATGCCGCTGATGGCGTTGGCGCCGCTCATCAGGGGGGTGTGCAGCGTCGGCGGCACCTTGCCGATCAGCTCCAGTCCCAGCAGGCTGCCGAGCAGCAGCACCCAGAGGGCGTTGGTGATGTCGATCATCGGGAGGCTCCCACGGTGGATTCCAAGGCGTCAGGGTGGGGGGCGGCAGGTTCGGCGGTGCTGGATTCAGCGGTGATCGATCCAGCAGTGCTGGAATCAGTCGTGCCGGCTCGCGCACTGGCGACTTCGGCTTTGGTCGCCGTGCCGCTGCTCAACACCTCGGGATGCAGGCAATCTCCCCGGCTGATGAACAGGCAGCCGGACAGGATCGGATCCTGTGGATCGAGCTGCTGGCGGCGTTGCTCTGCGGCCTCCCCAGGGGAGGCGGGCTCGGCCAGATACTCGATCAGCGCCAGCAGGTTGCGGGCGTAGAGGGCGCTGGCGTGGTTGGCCACGCTGCTGGGCAGGGCATCGGCACCGATCAGCAGCACGCCGTTGCGGTTCACCGTTTCACCGGCAACGGTGGCGGCGCAGTTGCCCCCCTGGGCCACCGCCAGATCCACCACCACAGAACCGGGGCGCATGCCATCCAGCATGGTTTCGCTGATCAGCCGGGGCGCCGGACGGCCAGGCACCTGGGCCGTGCAGATCACCAGATCTGAGACGGCCAGCTGCTCGGCCAGCTGCTGGCGCTGGGCTTCGAGAAACGCTTCGCTGGCCGCCTGGGCATAGCCACCGGCTTCGGCGGGACGCTCCTGCTGGGCCGGAGGCTCAAGGAAACGTCCGCCCAGGGATTCCACTTGTTCTTTGGCGGCGGGCCGCACATCGCTCACGGTCACCACGGCACCAAGACGGCGGGCTGTGGCCAGGGCCTGCAGGCCCGCCACGCCGGCGCCAAGGATCAGGGCACGGGCGGGCTGAATCGTGCCGGCGGCCGTCATCAGCATCGGCATGTAGCGATCCAGCTGGCTTGCCGCCAGAAGCACCGCCTTGTAGCCGGCGATGTTCGCCTGGGAGGAGAGCACGTCCATCGACTGGGCGCGGCTGATGCGGGGCAGCAGTTCGAGGGCGATGGCCGAGGCCCCCCGCTCTGCCAGCAACGCCACCAAGGCATCTGCGCCGTAGGGAGCCAGCAGGCCGATCAACAGGGCCTCGGGCTGCAGGCGAGCCAAGGACTCAAGCGGCGGCGGCTGCACGCACAGCACGATCTCCGCTGCCTCCCAGGGAAGGGCCTCCGGCGTGCAGAGCTCGGCGCCGGCCTCCTGGTAGGCCGCATCGCCATAGCCAGAGGCTTCTCCAGCCCCGGCCTCCACGCTCACGGCCAGTCCCAGTCCACAAAGCCGGCGGACGGTTTCCGGCGTTGCCGCCACCCGACACTCACCGGCCTGCCGCTCACGCGGCACCAACAACCTCGTCAATGGAGCCTCAGCAAAGGCCTGCCTACCCATTAAGGAGAACCAGGTGCGGCGATGGCAGCCCGCTGTGTGGAGTCGCCCACCAACGGGGTCCTCAGTGGATCCATCCACTACAGCCGCAGTCAGTGAGGAGGGGGAGTGACGACAGGCCGTGATGACAGGCAGTCTTGACAGGCAGTCTTGACAGGCCGTGGACCATGCCCCCTTGCCTGTCCAGCCTCGTCGCAAATCCGTCTCACAACGAGCACAGACATGGCTCGGGGCTCAGAACAGGGGCAGCAGCTCCTGTTCCAGGCAGAGCGCCTGGCAAGGCCAGCCCTGGCGCCGCAGCATGCGGGCCCGCAGGATCATCGGATCGATGTCGCACTCGAGCCGCCAGCAGCGCTCCAGCACGGCCTGCTCCTCGGTGGGGAAGAAAGGCGAAGGTTCGGGCATGACGCCAGGGCAGAACGGAAACGAGCGGCTCGCGCCCAAAGGAAAGAGCAGGCCTGGTTGCTGAGAACGGTTGCTGAGAGAATCGAAGCGAGAAAACCGAGGAGAAAGAACCGAATCAGCCGCTGGGGAAGGGGCTGCAGTTCCTCTGGCGATTCGGTTGAGGAGTCGGTTGACCCGGTTGGTCAAGTCACTGCCGAAAAACGGCCTGATGCAGATCAGAGCCCCTTTTGGCCGGAACATAGGCAGAACTGACAAGAAACCTATAGGAAACATTGCTCAAGATCCAGCGCGACGGCAGCAGAATCGGCCGATGAACTCGCCGTCGTTCGATCTGGGGCCGCAGCCGGGCAGCCTGGCCTGCTTTGCGGTGCAACCCCGCCAGTGGCAGGTGCTGTTGCTGCAGCTGCTGCGTCGCCGCCTGCTGCAGCCTCACCCCAATGGCCACGATGTGCTGGTCAACGCTGGTCCCGGCGCCGGCAAGACGCTTGGAGCCCTGCTCGGATTTCAGCGACTGCACCGGGACGGCCAGCTCAGCCGCTTTGTGGTGTTCTGCCATCGCAGCTCGATTGCCGGCCAGTGGCAGGCTTCCTCGGCCCGCCTGGGGCTGCGGCTGGCCCTCTGGGATCCCGAGCAGCCGCAGCGGAGCGCCGACAGCCACGGTCTTCTGATCACCTATCAGACCGCGAGTCGCCATGGCGAACGGCTGGAGGCACTGCTGGCGGATCCTGGGCTGGGTTCCTGGATGGCGATCGCCGATGAGGTGCACCATCTCGGGCTCGATCCGGACGAGCCGGAGGCCAGTGCCTGGGGACAGGCCTTCACCCGGCTCACCGTCACAGCCAGCCTGCGGCTGGGGCTCACCGGCACCCCCTTCCGCGCCGACAACCTCGCCTTCTGTGCCGCCCGCCGGGTGCAGGCCAGCGAAGGCGACAGGACGGTGGAGCGGATCGTGCCCGACCTCAGCGTCGAACCGCGGGAGCTGATCGTGGCCGGTGATGTGCGCCCCCTGGAGTTCCGCTTCCAGGACGGTTGCGTCGATCACGGCCGCCGTCCCGACGATCCCGACGGCGAAACCTCACCTCTTTCGGCCGAAGAACGGGAGAGCTGGCGGGCCCGCAACCTGCGGCGTGCCATCCAACTGGGGGATCCCAGCAGCATTGCCCTGCAACTGCTGATCCGGGCCCAGCGCAAGCTGGAGGAGGTGCGGCAGGAGCACCCGGATGCGGGCGGTCTGGTGATCGCCCGCGACATCGCCCATGCCCGCCGGATCACCGGGTTGCTGGAGGAGCAGGGCGACCGCGTGCAGCTGGTGCACTCGCAGGATCCCGATGCCGCCGATCGCCTGCAGGCTTTTCAGCGCGGCGAGGGCCGCTGGCTGGTGAGCATCGATATGTGCGCTGAGGGTTTCGATGCGCCGCGGCTGCGGGTGGTGGCCTACCTCACCACGGTGGTGACCCGCAGCCGTTTCCTGCAGGGGATCACCCGGGCGGTGCGCATGGACAGCAGCCGCGCCGCGCTTGAGCCGGTGCCGCGCCAGTGCTCCTACGTGTTTGCGCCGGCCGATCCCCTGCTGATGCGCTACGCCCGCAGCTGGTCGCTGAGCGAGCCTTATCTGATCCGCAGCCGCAGCAGCGAGCTGCCCCAGGCCACTGCCGGAGCGATCCCCTCAGCCAATCTGCCGATGCAGGCCCTGCGCGATCGGGCTGGGGAGGTGATCCGGCTGAGCGGCCCCCAGCTTCCTGATTTTTTGCGCCGCAGTGCTTGACATGCAGATATGTGATACAGGTGGTATGGCTTGATTTACGACGTTGTGTCAACCGACACCACGAACCAGCCGATGGACGGGCAGCGTGTGCGCATCCGCCCATCAATCCATGGACGCCTCGGTGCATCGACGCCTCACGGTGGCCGTCTGCTGGGCCCTCGCGCGACGGGCCACCCTTGACGCTCTTGAGCATTACGAAGACAGTTTTGCCCTGAATGAGGAGTTCCGCGAGTGGCTCCTCTGCCTTGAAGAACATCCTGAAATGCTCGAGGCCAATGTGCTGATGGTGCCGAGACAGCTGGGCGAAGGTCAATATCCCGAAACCGATGGCCTGCTTGAGATCTGACTGAACTCAGGTCACCGACTTAGTTCACCGACTCGGGCAATGGTGTCCACAACGCGCTCAGCCATCCCTTAGGCTCAACTCATAGTCATTCCGCCTAAGCCGATGGGAACGCCGCCGTCCGTGGACCCACCGTCTCAAGACGCACCCTCACCCGAGAACCTGGTGATCGTGGGTTCCGGGCCGGCCGGTTACACCGCGGCCATCTATGCCGCCCGCGCCAACCTCAGCCCGGTGCTGATCACCGGCTTCCAGGACGGCGGCATCCCCGGTGGTCAGCTGATGACCACCACCCATGTGGAGAACTTCCCGGGCTTCCCCGACGGCATCCTTGGCCCGGACCTGATGGACCGGATGAAGGCCCAGGCGGTGCGCTGGGGAACTCGGCTGGTGGAGGCTGATGCCACCGCCATCGACCTCTCCAGCCGCCCCTACCGGATCACCGCCGAGGGTCAGGTGATCCAAACCCAGTCCGTGATCCTGGCGACCGGGGCCAGCGCCAACCGCCTCGGCCTGCCGGAGGAGGAGACCTTCTGGAGCCACGGCATCAGCGCCTGTGCCATCTGTGATGGAGCCACGCCCCAGTACCGCGACGCCGAGCTGGCCGTGGTGGGAGGCGGTGATTCCGCCTGCGAAGAGGCCGTGTACCTCACCAAATACGGCAGCCACGTCCACCTGATCGTGCGCACCCACAAGCTGCGTGCCAGTGCCGCCATGGCCGATCGGGTGCTGGCCAACCCGGCGATCACGGTGCACTGGAACCGCCAGGTCGTGGGGGCCAGCGGCAACGGCTGGCTGGAGTGCCTCACCCTGGGCGACACGAGCACGGCGGCCACCGATTCAGGCAGCACAGGCCAGGGCGCCAGGGAGGAGCTGGCCGTGCGCGGCCTCTTCTATGCCATCGGCCACACCCCCAATACCCGTCTGGTGCGCGGCCAGCTGGACCTCGATTCCCTCGGCTACCTCGTGACCCGCCAAGGCCGACCCGAAACCAGCCTGGAGGGCGTCTTCGCTGCCGGCGACGTGGCCGATGCGGAATGGCGCCAGGGCATCACTGCCGCAGGCAGCGGCTGCCAGGCCGCCTTGGCCGCGGAGCGCTGGCTCACCCACCACGATCTGGCGGTGACCGTGAGCCACGATCCGGTGGATCCAGCTCCGGCCGGTGAACCGGTGCGAACCGTCACCAGCGACGGCGACAATTTCGATCCCGATGCCCTCTGGCAGAAGGGTGGCTTTGCCCTGCGCAAGCTCTACCACGACAGCAACAAGCCTTTGCTGGTGGTCTACACCTCACCCACCTGCGGCCCCTGCCACGTGCTCAAGCCCCAGCTGAAGCGGGTGCTTGAGGAACTCGGCGGGCGCGCCCAAGGTGTGGAGATCGACATCGACGCCGATCAGGAGATCGCCGTGCAGGCTGGCGTCAGCGGCACCCCAACGGTGCAGCTGTTCTTTGACAAGGAGCTCAAACAGCAGTTCCGCGGCGTGAAGCAGCGCAGCGAATTCAAGGCCGCGATCGAATCCTTGCTGGGTGCGCCGGTGGGCTGAGACAACAACAGGTCAAAGCTGAGCCTGATCCGGATGGGCTCAGCTCTGAACCATCGCCTCAGCGGCGACGGGGGCCGCCGGGTCGATTGCCGCCCGGCCGGGGGCCGGTGGCTCCGGCGTTGCGCTCGCGGTAGGTGATGCGGCCGCGGGTGAGGTCGTAGGGGCTGATCTCCACCAGCACCTTGTCGCCGGCGAGGAGTTTGATGCGGAACTTGGTGAGCTTGCCGGCCGCACGGCACAGACATTGGTGCCCAGCGGGCTGCTCCAGGGTCACCAGATAGAAGCCGTTGCCCTGTTCCTTCTCAATCACTCCCGAGGTTTCAATCATGCGGCGGTGGCGTGGCAGACGAAGATCACTGCTCTGAGTCTAGATCTCGCCCTTCCGGCCCGCTCCGCCCCCACCGGGGAAGAGGCCAATGGCCCTAGGGTCACTGCGCTTTCGCCCGGATCCCCGCTGCGCCCCATGGTTCTGCCTCCTCTGTCGATGGATCTCGGACTTCTGCTGATCGCGATCGGCGCGGTCAACCTCTGGCAGGCCCGCCTCTGACCCACCTGCTCTTTCACAAGCCCTATGGGGTGCTGAGCCAGTTCACGCCGGAACCTGGAAGTCGCTGGGATTGCCTGGCCTCCTTCATTCCGGTGCCGGGCGTCTATGCCGCCGGGCGCCTCGATGCGGACAGCGAGGGCCTGCTGCTGCTCACCGACCACGGCCCCCTGCAACATCTCCTCACCGATCCAGCCTGGGGCCACTGGCGCACGTACTGGGTGCAGGTGGAAGGTGAACCCAGTGCCGAGGCGCTGCAGCGACTGGTCGAGGGTGTGATGCTGCAGGGAAAGCGCACCCTGCCGGCCCGCGCTCGGGCACTAGCGCCGCCGCAACTACCGGAGCGGGTGCCGCCGATCCGGCATCGCCTCGCCATTCCCACCGCCTGGCTGGAGCTGCAACTGCGGGAGGGACGCAACCGGCAGGTGCGGCGGATGACCGCGGCAGTGGGCTATCCAACCCTCCGCTTGGTGCGCGCCTCCATCGACCTGATGGATGAACAGCCTCTCCTGGACCTGAGCGGCTTGGATCCCGGCCAGTGGCGTGCACTGACCCCAGAGGAAGATCGGCGTGTGCAGGGGCTGTTGCGTCAACGCGCGACGGGGCAGCCACAGCTCCTTGCGCCGTCAGCAGGCAGGCGCTCCCCAGGCCGGCGCTCCCCAGGACGGGGCGGACGGGCCGGCGGCGGGAAATCGGGCCGAGCCGGCGGGGGCGGATAAGGGGGCTTGGCTGTGGTGCGTGCGGTTCCTGCGGCTGCTGAAGCCACAACCTCAACCTCAACCTCAGTCCCAACCTCAGCTGATGACGTCGCGCAGTTCACGCACCGTTTGGAGCTGGCCGTAGTAGTAGTTCGCCCGGCAGCGACGATCCGGATCCTCGAGGGTATCGAGAGCATCGAAACCGAGGCTCTGCCAGAGCTCATGGCCGCAGGCCCGGTTGATCTCCTCGGTGGCTTCCTGCTCGAGATTGGCGAGGCGGCGCTGAAGGTTCTTGATCTGCGAAATCGACATCCGACCAACCGCACAAGTAATGATTTTACCCGGCCGTCCGAGTTGTCCTGCCCATTTTGCAGAGATGGCTTCGCCATTTGCAGATATCGATCCTCGGGCGGCAGAGATGGTTCCGTGTGAAGGAAGCCACGGCTGGGAAGATTCGGTGCAGAACCTAGGGATGGAAAGGTTTGATGCAGAAGGTTTGATGCAGAGAGTTCGGCCGCATCAGTTCGGCGTGGACGCTTCAGAAGAGAGACATGGCTTTGATCTTGGCCAGCTTTTCATCGCCAAGACCCTCAAGTTCTTCGAGGGAAATCAATCCTTCCTTCAGAAGGCTGGCAAAGACGAAGAGAATGCCATCGAGCCGGAAATCGAATCTGCCTTCGATCTGATAACGCTGCGTGCTGAGAAAATCGTGCAGATTCCAGACGGAATCGATCGAATCGAGGCGGCCAGACTGAACTCTGATCGCCTCGATCAAGACGTGCACGGCCCGCAGCTGGGCACGATCCAGCGCCCCGCGAGCAATGCCCTGTTCCTGCTCGCTCCAACCGGTCACAATTGATTCGTTCATGTTCATGGTCTTGAAGAGGCTGTCGGCTGGAGTCAGATCTGCTTCGCCCACCTTGAAGAAGATCGTAACGGATTGGCGGTTGCAAGCGCGCTGGACCGCCGCTCAGGAAGTTCAAACCAGGCCAGATCCGGCCACTGGTGGTGCTCTCGGTGATAGCCGAAGTGGTAGCAGGCCAGCAGAGATAGCGGCGCTGAAAGGTTCAGGCTCTCAATGGCAGCCAGGCCCTGGGTGTGGCGATGTTTGCGGTGGGGGAAATAGGTCCCGAAGGCGAACATTTGCAGAGAACTCAACAGCAGCGGCAGGCTGTAGAACAGCAAGACCTTGCTGATCGCGGAGATCACGCTGCTGGCAGGGCTCATGTCGTTGGCAGCGCTCATGCCGTTGGCAGCACTAACGCTGCTGGCTATGCCTGTGCTGATCGCAGCCACAGACATCACCTGCGCGACGAGGGCCAGAAGGGTCCAGCCGCCGAGCAAGCGCGTCATCTGGGGCCAGGACAGATACCCCGCCATGAAGCGGATGTACCAGCTGACCACACCACTGTTGGGATGGGGAGGGCCATCCGGATCGAGGACGCTGCCTGGGGCCAGGTGATGGTGATGGTGGTTGCGGCAGCAGGCGCGATAGGGCAGGGCCGCATAGAGCTGCAAGGCCAAGGCACCGATCCTGTGATTCCAGCGCTTTCGCTCTGGCCAGAGGGTGCCGTGCATGGCGTCGTGGCCGACGATGAACAGGCCTGTCTGCAGGAAGGTGCGTCCGAACACGGCCAGCAGCACCAGCTGCCAGGACAGCCGGGACAGATCCACCACCACAAGGCCGGCCAGGCTGAACAGCCAGGCCAGCAGGATCGTGAATGCCAGCAGCAGGCCGGTTCGGGTGGCAGGCCTCAACGGGCGAACTTGAGCAGTTCGGCGGGGGACGCCAACAGATCGATGGCCACGAAATAAATCTTGCCCTCCGGGTTGAGCAGGAAACGCCAGGCCACGTTCATGCCCACGTTGGCCCCGAACCAGGGGGTCTGAACTTTGCCGGTCACCTTGATCTGGGTGAAATCCCCATCGGTGGGTTCGGCATAGCCCCGCTCGGGTAACAGGCGCAGGTTCTGGCATTCTTCCCGGAAGAAGCGCAGGATGGCATCGGTCCCCACGATCGGCTTCTGGAAAGGGGGCTGGAGCGCACCATCCGGCAGAAAGAGGCCGATGAGGTTGTCGAAATCGTTGGCGTTGAGCAAATCCATATAGGAATTCACCGTGGGATTGATCACCCCTTCGATGAACACCTTCTGGCGCTGGTCTTCCGGTGTGGGAGCCGCGATCGGCTCCATCACCCGCTGACCCTCTCCCTTCTGAGGATCGAAGCCCATGTCCACCACGAAGTTGCGCAGCAGGGTGATCTGCTGGCCCTGCTCTACACCCTTGAGGGCGGTGAGAACCGACGAGGCGTTGGCGGAGAGCTGGTAATCCTTGGGAATCGGGGCCACCAGGCCTGCGGCCATCCACTCACCGAGCTGATACCAGAAGCCCAGCTTGATATTCACCGACCAGTTGGAATAGGCGCGGCCGATGGTGGTGTCGCTGCGGTTGGCCAGATCACACATCACCTGGGTCTGCTCCGCCGCCCCCATCGCCTTGATCTGGTTGAGCACCGGCTCGGCAAACTGCATGCGTGCGGCGCCTGGGGCCGCCACCGTGATCGTGGTGCCCATCTCGAGATAGGCGTACCAGATCAGGGCCAACTGATCTTCCGCGCTCAGCAGGCGGAAGCGGGCCGTGATGGCCGGAACCACATCGGCCGAGAGGGTTTCGGGAAAGATCTGAGTGGCTCGTTGAAGCGTAAACATCGGCAATTTATCCGGTTAACTGCACATCCACCATTCTAGACCATGCCCCGTCCCTGAGAAGCACCCTCCCAGAAAAGCAAGAAATCCAATGACAACGTTACGTGATAACCGCAAGCCCCGTCGAATGCCCCGTCTCGGCGTGGCCATCCTGGGCCGATGCAACCGATCGTCTGGGCATGAATCAGGCCGATGGAACTCAGGCGGGCCAGGATCGGCCGCAGCGGATTGATCAGACGGCTTTGGATCAGGCGGTTTTGGATCAGAGACCGCTTTGGGTCAGGCGGCTTTGGGGCAGCCGGATGTGGATCAGGCGGATTTCTGTCAGGCCAGATTCGAGGCAGGTCAGATCAAATAGGCCAGATTCAAGTCGATAAGATCAAGCCAAGCCAGAATGACTATTGATCATCTAGAAAAGAAGGATCAAAGACAGGCAAGGACGTTCTGATCTGTAACTCGACGGCTCTCCAGGGATCCTTCAGGCTTCGCCCGGTTCCGACCAGCCAGGCTGGCTCTGAAAAGCAGGTTCAGAAAGGCAGCTTCTTCTTAGCATTCTTATCCAAGTCAGCGTCCATGTCGCGCAGGCGCTTGAGAATGGTGTCGTAATACTCCTTCAAATAATCCTCCAGCTTCGTGGTGTCGGCAGGGTCGAGGCCGAAAGCGGCATAGCTCTCCTCCATCGGCGCATCCAGCGGCCGGCCGCCGCCGGTCACCTCGGCAAAGGCGAGGCGCTCGGCCACGTTGAGGCTGGCCTCGAAGAAACTGGCCACCCCCTGCATCCCCTTCAACAGCAGCGGCGGCACCCGGAACACCCGTGCCTCGCGGCCGCTGTAGCGCTCACACAGTTGGGTGATCTCGCCGGTGTTCCAGGCCCTTGGCCCCACCACCGCGAAGGCCTTCCGCACGGTCTGGGGCCGCTCCAAAGCGGCCACGGCAAAGGCGGCCAGGTCCTGGGTGTTCATGTAGGCGATCGGCGTGGGAACCCCGCTCACCCACACGGTCTGGCTTTCGAGCACCGGGATGGCGAACTGGCTGATCAGGCCCTGCATGAAGGCCACGCCCCGCAGGATCGTGTAATCGAACTCGGAGGCCTCCAGCCAGGCCTCGGTGCAGGCCTTGATGTCCATCAGCGGCACGCTGCGATGCAGAGCCGCATCCAGCAACGACAGAAACACCAGGCGTTTGACGCCGGCGCGGCTGCAGGCAGCGAACAGGTTCTGTTTGCCGGTCCAGTCGATCTCGTAGGCGCTGCCGGGATCGGTGGCCCGCGCCGTGGCGGCGTCGATCACCGCCTCCTGGCCTTCCAGGGCGTAGTCGAGGCTGCCGGGATCCATCAGATCCCCCCGGGTGAGTTCGCAGCCCCATTCCTGCAGGAACGATGCCTTGCGGGGGGAACGGACCATGCAGCGCACCTGATGGCCGGCATCCAGGGCGCGCCTGGCGATCTGACGGCCAAGTGTGCCCGTTCCACCAACAACCAGAACCTGCATGGAGGATGCGCTACCAGGCAGAGCCTACGAGCGCATCGGTAGCCGATGCGTCAGTCGTTCAGCAGCTTCAGCAGCAACACGCCACCGGCAAGCCCCACGGGGATGAGCACCCAGAACAGGGCAGCGGTGCCAAAGATTTCAGAGGCCATGACCAGGGCTGGAACGCAAGCCGAATCTACTTAGCAGTGTCCCGGCAGAAGTGGCCCGGCTCGGCAGGCCGGCGCGCATCAGCCTGAGCCGCACGCGCCACCTCCAGCAGCACGGGCCAGGGGGCATCGCTGCGGAGCTGGGCTGCCATCACACCGCTGGCCCAGGCGCCGTGGCCCAACTGGCGCAGACGCTGGATCATCACCTCCAGCCGGGGTGGACCGCCTCCCAGCCGGCGGCCGATCTCCGCGGTGGGCCAGCAGCGCGCCACGGTGGCCAGATCGGCCTGCAGGCGCTGCAGCAGCTTCAGGCTGGCGGGTTCCAGGAGAGTCCCCAGAGCCGGCAGCGGCAACAAGGTCATCTCCGCAAGCGGCATCGATGCCTCTGCCCCAGGGGCCATGGCGCCGAGCACGTCGGGATCCTGCAACGGCCCGATCCAGAGGGGGCCGCTGATCGCCAGGGGGGTGGGCTCCCCCGCCGGAGCCTGGCGGCAGAGGCAGGGCGCCCAGCGCCGCAGCTGCAGCAGGCTCTGCACCTGCTGGTCGCCGCAGCCGTGGCAGAGGGCGAGCAGCCCCAGCCGGCTCTCCTCGCCGGGGGACGCCCGGCGCCGCAGCCGCACCGCCGTGCGGAAGGTGCGGCCCTCGCTGAAGCTGAACAGGGGTTGCACTCCGCGGCCCAGGGCCCAGGCGGCGCGGGCGATCACCCCCAGCTGCAGGCGCAGGGCCAGCTCCCAGCTGGCCGGATGGGCCCGGGCCGCCGCCCCCAGCCGCCGCACGGCGGCGGGCCGGTCGTGGCCGGTGGGGGAGCGGCCATCGGTGCTGGCCAGATAGAGCACCCCATCGAAGGCCACCGCCTCCAGGGCCAGCGGCACCAGGGCCGCCGGACAGCCGAAGGCATCGAGGTCGACCAGATCGAAGCGATCCTGCCGGATCAGAGCCTCGGCCAGCAGCGCCTGGACGGTGCGGACCGAGACCCGCAGGTCGACACCAAGGGCCGGCAGCCCCGCCAGGTTGCGCTCCAGCAATGGCCGGCGATCGGGGTCGGCATCGTTGGCCCACACGGCGGTGGCTTCGGCTTCGGCTCCGTAGCGCAGGGCGCGGATACCGGAGCCGGCCATGCCATCGAGCACCCGCAGGGTGCCGGTTCCCTGCCGCGCCAGCCAGGTCGCCAGCAGCACCCCCAGATCGCGGGACGGGCGCGACTCGGGCCGAAAGAAGCCGCCGCCCAGGTCGAGCTCCACGGCGCCCTCCCGGTGCAGCTGGGGGAAGGCCTCAGCCATGGGAAGCCGTCAACCGGCCAGCAGGGCCTCCTCGTCGACCGCATCGATCTGTTCGGGTTTGAGGAACTGCTCGGCGTAGCGCTTGTAGACACCGGAGCGGATGAACAGGGCGAAGAGTTCGGGATCGATGTGCTGATCCTTGCGCATGAATGTCATGATCTTCAGCGCCTGCGAGAGGGTCTTCATCGGCTTGTAGGGCCGATCCGCCGCCGTGAGTGCCTCGAAGATGTCGGCGATGGCCATCATCCGCGCCACGTCGCTCATCTCCTCTTTCTTCAGGCCTTTGGGATAGCCGGTGCCGATCAGGGTTTCGTGGTGGCCGCCCGCCAGTTCGGGCACATCCTTCATGTGCCGCGGGAACGGCAGAGCCGAGAGCATGCGGATCGTGTGGATGATGTGCTCGTTGATCTTGTAGCGATCCTCTGCGGTGAGGGTGCCGCGCGAGATCGAGAGGTTCTTCAGTTCGCCCCGGTCGTAGAGCAGCTCGGGCGTCTGCACCTTGATGCCCCAGGGATTGTCTGGATCCAACCGATCGGAGGGCAGCCGTTCGATGCGGTGATCGGGCCGGTCGGCCAGCAGGGGCTCCTCCACCGGCAGGGTGGCGGCAGGCAGCAGCTCCTTGCGCTTCAGTTCCTCGTTGGAGATGCCGAGCCGGTCATCGAGGGTGCGCCGCCAGGTGCGCTCGGCGATGGTGCCCAGCCGCTCGATCCGATCGGGCGACATGAATTCACCGCCCTGATTGCACTCGGCCACGAAGGCGAAATCCTCATCGAGGCGCTGCAGTTCCGCGTCGCGCTCGGCGCCCAGATCGGCGGCGCTACCACCCTTGAGCAGACCCTGGTAATAATCGATCCAGGCATCGCGCTTGAGCACCTCGAAGCGCATCCGCACCTCATGGATGCGGTCGTAGATGGTCTCGAGCTTGGTGGCCTTGTCGACCACGTATTCGGGGGTGACCACCTTGCCGCAATCGTGCAGCCAGGCGGCGACGTGCACCGCCTCCCAGCGATCCTCCGAGAGGGAGAACCCGGCAAAGGGACCTTCGGTCTCCTCGCAGGCGGCCTGGGCGAGCATCTTGGTGAGTTCCGGCACCCGGTTGCAGTGGCCGCCGGTGTACGGACTCTTGGCATCGATCGAGCCGGCGATCAGCTCGATGAAGGCCTCGAACAGGGCCTTCTGGGCCCGGATCAGCTGGCGGGTTTCCAGGGTGGTGGCCACGGTGCTGGAGAAGGCCTCCATGAAGGCCACCCGCTGCTCGGAGGGGGGGATCCTGAACCAGAGCAGCAGCATGCCCAGCAGGTCGCCCGACCGGCTCAGCAGCGGCAGGCTCACATAGGGCACGTCGTTGAACTCCATCGCCCCGGCCAGCTTGCGTTCCATCGCGGTGCCTTTGCGGGAAATCAGGCCGGTGGTCGCCAGGCTGCCGGTCGTCTTGCCCACCAGCAGCCGCCGGATGCCCTCCAGGGGGAATTTCGGCAGGGTGTTGGTCAGGGTCTCGCCGGCCGCGTTGCGCAGCAGCTCCGGATCGAGCAGCTTGTCGTCGTCGAGGTTGAGGAACAGGGCGCCACCCTGGGCACGGCTGTTGGCGATCGACTCATCGAGCACCCGCACCAGCAGCCGCTCGAAATCCGTTTCCGCCGCGATGGCGGCACTCACCCCCAAAAAGCGGCGGATCGTGCCCTTCATCCCATCGAAGCTGGTGGCGAGGTCATCGATCTCGGTCACCACCGAGTTCACCGTGCGGGGCGCATCGAACTCGAAGTTCTGCACCGCCTGCGCCTCCAGCGCCAGCTGGCGCAGCTGACGGGTCACCAGCCGGGCGATCAGCCACACCAGCGGGCCCGCCACCAGCAGCACCAGCAACACGGTGAGAATGGCCATCTGCTGCTGCCGCTGAGCCCCCGCGAACAGCTGCTCGCTGGGGATGGCGATGGCCAGGTAGGTCTGTGTCTGCTCCAGCCGCACAGACCGGGCCAGGGCCACCTCCCAAGACTCGCCATCCACGCTCAAGGTGGTGGTGGTGAGCAGATCGCCGTAGCCGAGGCTCTTCTCCAGCGCAGGCAACGCTTTGCCGACCCGGGCGAGCAACGGGGAGGTGGCATCTTCCAGCCGGTCCGCGCCATTGGTGGGGCTGGACGATCCCTTCGGATGCAACCCGTAGCTGCTCTGGTTGACGCCCAGCAAAGTGCCCTGGGCGTCCACCAGGGCGAGCTTGACATCCTTGAGCTTGCCGAGGGATCGCCCCACCCCCATCAGCGCTTCGCTGGCCAGAAACAGGGGCATGTCTGCCCCCACCACCGTGCTGGTGCCGGGCACCCGCTCCGCGAAGCTGACGCCCAGTCGACCACTGGTTGCGAAGCGATACACCGAAGTGGCTACTGGGCCGGATCTGTCGAGCGCGGCTCGATACCAGGGCCGTGTCCGCGGGTCGTAGCCGTCGTCGCTTGGGTCGGGGCGGATCTCCAGCGGGCGGAAGGCCCCATCCAGCACCACCTGCTGGGCGCGGATGCGGCCGTCCGGTTTCAGGCTCCCGATAAAGGCCAGATACCTGGTATCGGCAGGAACGCGGAAGAGGGTGCGGTCGGCCTCGGAATTGATGCGCCGCAGCTGCACTCGCTCGCCATTGCCGTAGCCCACGAAGTAGGAGGTGATTGTTGGCGTGAGGGCCAGGGCCTGTCGCAGCACCTGGAGCTGCTCGAGTTGCTGCGGGAAGGGTTGCAGATCCCCCAGTGTCATCAGCGACTGGATCTGGCGCTGGACCGTCGGGATGCGCAGCCTCTCCTTCAACTGCCAGTCCAAGCCATTGGCCACGCTGACCATCCGCTCGCGGTTCAGCTCTGTGACCAGGTTGCGGGCGTGCTGGTACGACACCACCGCCACCGTGATGCCGGTGAACATCACCACCGGCAGGAACAGGGCCGAGAGCCCCACGTTGAAGCGCACATGGCGTCTCAGGTGCCGCCCGGCCGCGGCAAGACCAGCTGGATGGGTCTGGGTCATCGGAACTCCAGGCGGAACGGGGAATGGAGCTTTTGTTGGGTGCCAGAACTTGCGTTCTGACGGCCAACCTAAACATGGTTATCCCGGCTTTCCACCCAACGGCTCGCGAACCTGGACGAACCTTGAAGATGGGGGGATTCTGCTTGCCCACAAGACGCGTCATGGGAAGGTCGCGGCCCTACACGACGACGGCCCCGACGGCTGCCTCGACAGCCGCTCCTGCGCCGACCGACTGGGGCGAAGCCGCCGTTTGGCGCTGGCAGGGGCTGGTGGTGCACTGGCGCTGGGTCGGCGACCGGCGGCATCCGCCCCTGCTGCTGGTGCATGGCTTCGCGGCCGGCAGCGGCCACTGGCGCCACAACGCCGCTGAACTGGCAGAGGCGGGCTGGTGCGTCTACGCCCTTGATCTGGTGGGCTTTGGCGCCTCCAGCCAGCCAGGGTCCGCCCCCGGCCGGACCCTGGACAATCGCTTCTGGGCCCGTCAGCTGCAGGCCTTCCTCGAGCAGGTGGTGCAGGCCCCGGCCGTGTTGATCGGCCATTCTCTCGGTGGTCTGGTGGCCCTCAGCTGCGCCGTCTATTTCCCTGCCTGGGTGCGGGGCGTGGTGGCGGCGCCCCTGCCGGATCCCGCCCTGCTGGCTGCGCAGGCGGGCGCCGGGCGGGAAGCGCCCTGCTGGCGGCGGCTGAAGCGCTGGACGGTGCGGCTGCTCTGCCGGCTGCTGCCGCTGGAGCTGATCGTGCCGCTGCTGGCCCACTCCCCCCTGCTGGGGCTGGGGATCCAGAGCGCCTACTTGCAGCCGGTGCTCGACGACCGCGGCCTGCACCGGCTGATCGCGCTGCCGGCCCGCCGGCCCGGCGCAGCCCGGGCGTTGCGGGCGATGAGCGTGGGCATGGCCCTGCGGCCCCACCGCGCCACGGCCCCGGCCCTGCTGCGGCGCCTGCAACAACCCCTGTTGTTGCTCTGGGGCCGCGAGGATCGCCTCGTGCCCGCCCGGGTGGCGGAGCAGTGCCGGGCAATCCGGCCCGAGCTGCCGCTGGTGCTGCTCGAGCAGGCGGGCCACTGCCCCCACGACGAACAGCCCGGCGCCTTTCATCAGGCGGTGCTTCCCTGGCTGGCGGCCCTGCGGTGATGCCCTGGCGTGCAGCCCTCGCCAGGGCCGGGAGGTGGACACGTAACTTGAGGCCAGCCTGCGGCCCTCGGCGCGCCCCGCGATGAAACACACCCTGTCGGTGTTGGTGGAAGACGAGTCCGGTGCCCTCAGCCGGATCTCCGGCCTGTTCGCCCGCCGGGGCTTCAACATCGAGAGCCTGGCGGTGGGACCCGCCGAAAAGAGCGGCGTCTCGCGCCTCACCATGGTGGTGGAGGGCGACAGCCGCACGGTGGAACAGATGACCAAGCAGCTCAACAAGCTGGTCAATGTGCTGGCCGTGACCGACCTCTCCACCATCCCCTCGGTGGAGCGGGAATTGATGCTGCTCAAGGTGGCAGCCCCGCCGGAGCAGCGCGCCGCCATCCTCGACCTGGTGCAGGTGTTCCGCGCCAATGTGATCGACGTGGGCGAAACCGCCCTCACCCTGGAAGTGGTGGGCGACCCGGGCAAGCTCGTGGCCATCGAGCAGATTCTCGAGACCTACGGCATTCTCGAGATCGCCCGCACCGGCAAGGTGGCCCTGGAGCGGGCCTCCGGCGTCAACACCGCCTATCTGAAAGTGACGGCTTCCGCCAAGCGGGTGCCGGCCTGATCGCTCAGGGCTTGTCCTTCACCAGGGTGCCGCCCTCCACGAGCGTGGCCTTCACCAGGCGATCGCCCTGCTGGATCTTGTCCACCACCTCCATCCCCTTCGTCACCCGGCCGAACACCGCATAGCGGCCGTCCAGTTCCGGTAGGGCTTCGAGGGCCACATAGAACTGGGCGCTGGCCGAATTGGGGTCGTTGGAGCGGGCCATGGCCACGGCACCGCGCTGGTGCACCAGGGCCAGCTGGCGGGTCAGGCTGGGATTGGTGATCGGCTCGCCGTAACGGGGTTCCGCTTCGCCCTTGATCGTCAGCTCCAGGGGGATCAGCCGTGCCTCGCCGCTGCTGGGCTCGATGAAACTGCCGGTGCCGTATTGGCTGGCGGGAATCTTCGGATTGGCGCTGAGCGGATCACCCCCCTGCACCACGAAGGGAACGGGCTCGCGCACCACCCGGTGAAACACGGTGTTGTTGTAAGCGCCCCGCTTGACCAGGTCCACGAAGTTGCCGCCGGTGAGGGGAGCGGCAGCGCCATCGAGGCTGATCTCCACCTCTCCCTTGGCGGTCTGCAATCGTACCAGGGCGGTTCCACTCAGGCAGGGCGCCCCCGAAACACCGCAGCCCAGGGTCTGGGCGCGCGGCTCAGCGCCACAGGCCGACAACACCCACGGCAGCAGCAGCAACAGGCCGGCGCAGAGGGAACGACCCAGAGCGCCCTTGAGGCGATGGGTCCTGGAGCCCTGCGGGCAATGGGCCAGGACGGGCTGCCTTGATCTGGCAGCGCATGGAGCAGCAGAGAAATCGGGCATCAGCGAAGCAGCGCGGCACAGGGGGTGGCAGCCTGGCTCACTGCCCCTCGAGGGCCACCCCGAGGAAGCGGGCCAGCTGGGCACCGGACAATTCCAGGTCGGCCAGGGGGATCGGTTCGCCGACGCGGGTGAGCGGCAGATCACGGCGGCCCTGCACCTTCAGGGCCAGGCGGCGGCGGGGGTTGAGGCCATCGCGCACATCGATCTTCACCGCCTGGATCTCCCGCAGGGGAATCTCGACGCGGATCATCTGGCGGAAGCCACGGCGCTCGATCGTGGCGGTGCCGGCGCCGCGATCGAAGCGGTTGACGCCGCCGCCCACGTCGATGCCGATCACAGACCACAGATAGGCCGAGAGCAGCACTGCCGCGATGCCATACAGACCCATCACCAGCCCCTGGGGCACCCACTCGAGCGCAGCCGGATGGCCGATCGGCAGCAGATCGACCCCAAAACGGCTGGAGGCACTGGTGAGCAGGAAGCCGAGGCCGCCGGTGGTCACCACCGCCGCCACCAGCAGGTTGGACAGACGCCGTGAACCGAGCACCGGCTGTTCCAGCAGATCCTTGGACTTGGAGGCAGTGGCTGTGGAGGCAGTGGAGCTGGTGGCCGGGGTGGACATCGCGCTGTGCGGGGCTTCGGAAGCCGCCATGCAGAAACCAGGGTTTGAAGCAGTCATCTTGGCCCGCAGGCGGCAAGCTTGACGAACACGGATGCCGGCAGCCTCAGAGATGCTGCTGCAGTCCGGCCACCACCCCTGAGGATCCCGCGGCAGCTCATGAATCCGCCCAGCTCCAGCCCCGTGTCTGCTGCCGAAGCAGGATCAGCTCAGGAGCGGGAGCTCACGATCGGCCAGCTGCAGGACACGATCCGGGCCCTGCGCCAGGAGCTGGAGCGGAGCCAATTGCTGGCGGAGCAGCAGCAGCAGACACTGCTGGCCACGAGCGACGAGCAGACCCGCGAGCTGAAGGACACGATTGCGGCCCTGCGCAGCGAGTTGGAGCGGCGCCAGCGTCTGGCAGAGCGGGAGCGTGCGGGGCTGCTGGAGGAAACGGAAGTGGAAAAACGCGAGCTGCGCGATACCGTCGACGCCCTCCGCATCAAGCTGGAGCACCAACACAGTGCCCATCAGGCCCAACTGCAGCAACTGCGGGCTGAAACAGCGGCAGATCTGGAGCAGCTGCAGGCCACGGTGCTTGCCCAGCGACAGCTGCTGGAGCAGCAGCGCAATCCGCTGGCAGGAGGGTCACGGTCATGAGTCCCCCCAACACACCACCCAACGATCAGCACCAGAGCACTCAGCAGCCGTTCGAGCAGCCGCAGATCGATCAGCCACAACTCGATCAGGAGCTGGAAGAGGCGCGGATCCTGCTGGAGGTGTCCACCGCGGTGGGGATTGAGCCCAGCCTCAATGGCCAGCTCAGTTGCCTGCTGGAGCTGGTGACCCGGGCCACCGGTGCCGATCGCGGCACCTTGTTCGTCAATGATCCCAAGACTCAGGAGCTCTACAGCCGCGAGTCTGCCGGCGGCCTGGAGCGGGAAATCCGCATCCTCAACACCGTCGGCATCGCCGGCCACGTGTTCCAGAGCGGTGAAGGCCTGCTGGTCGACGACGCCTACACCGATGAGCGCTTCAACCGCACGGTGGATGAGCAGACCGGCTACCGCACCGGTGCGATCGCCTGCGCGCCGATGCGCAGCATGCAGGGCGACATGATCGGTGTGCTGGAGGTGCTCAACAAGCGCCCCGGCGGTGTGTTCAGCCAGCGGGATTTACGGCTGCTTGAGGCGATGGGCCGGCAGGCGAGTGTGTCGTTGCAACGCTCACTGCTGCTGGAGGAGGCGGAAGCCAAGCGCGCCCAGGAAACCGAGTTCCTCAGCGTGGTGTCGGAGATGTCCGGTGAGCTGAAGCTGGGGGCTCTGCTGCAGCGGATCATCAGCACGATCACCCGCATGCTCAAGGCGGAGCGTTCGTCGCTGTTCCTCAACGACGACAAAACCAACGAGCTCTACACCGAGATCGGCGAAGGCCTCGGGGCCACCAAGATCCGATTCCCCAACCACCTCGGTATCGCCGGCACCGTGTTCACCAGCGGTGAAACGGTGAACATCCCCTACGCCTACGCCGACCTGCGCTTCAACCCCTCCTTCGACCGCCAGACCGGCTTCTTCACCCGCTCGATGCTGTGCACACCGGTGGTGAGCAAGGCCGGCAAGCTGATCGGCGTCACGCAGGTGCTCAACAAGCGCGGCGGTGTGTTCAGCGACGCCGATGAAGCACGGCTCAAGGCCTTCACGGCCCAGATGGCGGTCGCCCTCGAGAACGCCAAGCTGTTCGACGACGTGCAGACGATGAAGAACTACGCCGAATCGATGCTGGAAAGCATGTCGAACGGTGTGATCACCCTGGGCGATGACGACGTGGTCCGCACCGTCAACCAGGCCGGCTGCCGCATCTTCCAGGCCGAGGCGCCGCAGATCATCGGCCGGGCCGCCGCCGACCTCTTCGCAGGGCGCAACAGCTGGCTGGCCGAACGGGTGGGCCAGGTGCGTCAGGGGGGCGAGCCCAGCGTGGTGCTCGACGCGGAACTGGAGATTGAGGGGCAGAACTGCTCGTCCAACATCAGCGTGTTGCCGCTGCTCAGCGTCAAGGGACAACCCCTCGGCTCGATGGTGATGCTGGATGACATCAGCGAGGAGAAGCGGATGAAGGGCACCATGGCCCGTTACATGGATCCGGTGATCGCCGATGAACTGATGCGTGGCGGCGCCTCTGTGCTGGGTGGTGCCGAAAGCCTTGCCACGGTGCTGTTCAGCGACATCCGCAGCTTCACCACCCTCACCGAAGCCCTCGGCGCCCAGGGCACGGTGCAGCTGCTGAATGAGTACTTCACCTTGATGGTCGATTGTCTCCAGAAGGAAGGAGGCATGCTCGACAAGTTCATCGGCGACGCGATCATGGCCGTCTTCGGCCTGCCCGTGGCCGGCGAACAGGACGAAGACCGGGCCGTGCGGGCCGGCATCGCCATGCTCGAGGAGTTGCAGCACTTCAACCGATTGCGCGGCGATCACGGCCTCCAGCCGATCACTATCGGCATCGGCCTGCACACCGACACCGTGGTGAGCGGCAACATCGGCTCACCGAAACGGATGAACTACACCGTGATCGGTGATGGCGTGAACCTGGCCTCGCGGCTGGAATCCGCCTGCAAGCACTACGGCGCCCGCATGCTGGTCAGCGACGACACCGTGCAGCGCCTGCGCGGCACCTACCGCCTGCGGGAGGCGGATCGGGTGGTGGTGAAGGGCAAGACCCAGCCGGTGCTGATCCACGAAGTGCTGGATTTCCACACGGCGGAGAGCTTCCCCGCCGCCATGGAGGTGCTCAACCACTACCGCGACGGCCTGGTGCGCTACCGGAATCAGTCGTGGCCCGGTGCGATCGCAGCCTTCGAGCGGGCCCTGGAGCTGCACCCCCACGACCGCCTCAGCCAGCTCCACCTGGAGCGCTGCCACCACTTTCAGGCCGAGCCACCGGGGCCGGACTGGGACGGCACCTGGGTGATGCAGCAGAAGTGAGCCAGCACTGCGACCGCCCAGAAGGCAGAAATACTTAGGGGGTTCAGAACCCAGATCCGCCAAGGCATGTCAGCCCGTTGCAGCCTGTCTCGCGCTGGCGGGGAACATTGTTACCATCGCCCGGTATCCCACACAGCTTCCGCGGGTTTTCCGCACCGTTTCTTCCCATGACGATTGCTGTTGGACGCGCGCCGCAGCGGGGATGGTTCGACGTCCTCGATGACTGGCTCAAGCGCGACCGCTTCGTTTTCGTGGGGTGGTCCGGTCTGCTGCTGTTCCCCACCGCCTACCTGGCGCTGGGCGGCTGGCTCACCGGCACCACCTTCGCCAC
>NZ_JAHLYT010000016.1 GCF_025128095.1 Synechococcus sp. CS-1328
AGCCCCTCTGGCTGCCGGTGCCTGCTGCAGCCGACGATTGGCCGGAAACACCGGCATTGAGATGCCGATAACCAAGACCATTGGTTCAGCACGTGCTTGTGCTCGCTGGCGCTGCTGGTTTTGGGCGACAAACTCCTAGGACCCGGCTCCGGCGAAGTGAGCAAGCCCGAGACGTGAGGCGGTGATCGGACTGGTCTGGTCCCGCCTACGGTTATTCCAGAGTCTGTGGCCTTGAAGATGGGGACGGCGATTACGGTGAAGAACAGCGCCGATCAGACGCTCTATCTCTACAACGACGATTTCACCAGCAGCGCGCCTGTCTCCGCGGTGGTGTTAGAGAGCCAAGCCACCACCACGATCCCGATGCTGACGGGGGATCAGAAGCGCCTGTATGTGGCGGCTGAGCCGCTGAAGGGCTCTTTGGAGAAGGGCGTGAAGCCGGATGCCTTCAACCCGACGAATGATGCCGGTGTGGAGTATTCCTTCTTCGAGTATGCCTACGAGCCGCAGAACAATCGCTTCACCGCTGATCTGAGCTATATCGATGAATTTTCCTTCCCGCTCACCCTCAACTTCGCCAATCTCGGCACTTACAAGGGTGCTCAGAGTGGATTCGAGTACGGATTCAATGATCTCGATCCCGTGATCGGCAATCTCAACTCCCGCGCCACGGCCGCCCAGCCCTGGGGGTCGCTGGTCTGGCCCGAGGACCCGGTCACCGCCTGGGCTCCCAACCCTGCCTATCCCGACGGTCTTCGGCGCATCGTGGGACCCAACAAGGTGTGGACGCAGCAGCGGGGCACCACCAACCCAGTGGCCCCGAACTACCCGGGCATCGGTCCGTGGGAACCCCAGAGCTTTTACCCCTTCGTGATGGCGCTGCCCGAGAGCGGCACGCAGCTGTTTCAAAGCGTGACCAACTGGAACGGCTGGCAGAACGGCCTCAATCCCAAAATGCCAGCCCCCCTGCCGACCATTGATCCCGGAACAACGGGCTATGGGCAGGCCCTGCGGGCAGCTGCCACGCCGGATGCCAGCGGCAAATACGGCTTCTTCACGTTCCCCAACGACAACCGCCAGGGCGAGTTCACCTACGTGCCAGACACGGCCAGCCTCCGTCTCACGGTCCAAGGGTTGAGCTGAGCGGCGCGTCCCTGAAGGCTTCCAGGCCAGACGGGGCCAGGGGGCGGTAAGGGGGCCGGCTGCTGCCGCCGCAGACCCAAGGTGCCGGCCTGGCTAGAACCGGGAGGTAGCCGCAGCCCATCCCCGATGCAGATCACCGTGTGGCAGGCCGACAGCGTCGGGGCTCTGCTGCAGCGCGGCACGGCGCAGCTATTGGAGCCAGGGCCTGATGAAGCGCTGCTGGAGGTGCTGCACGGCGGCCTCTGCCACAGCGATCTGTCGATGATCGACAACAGCTGGGGCGTCAGTGCCTACCCCCTGGTGCCTGGCCACGAGGTGGTGGGCCGGGTGGTGCAGGTGGGCGAGGGGGTGGATCCCTCCCTGGTGGGCCAGCTGCGGGGGCTGGGCTGGATCGCCGGCTCCTGCCGCCATTGCAGCTGGTGCCTGGGGGGCGAGGCAAACCTCTGCGCCGATCTCGAGGCCACCGTGGTGGGCCGCAGCGGTGGCTTCGCCAGCCATGTGAAGGGTCATCAGGACTGGCTGATCCCGATTCCTGAGGGCCTCTCGCCGGCCGATGCCGGTCCGCTGTTCTGCGGCGGCATCACCGTGTTCGCCCCCCTGCTCGATGAGGCCGTGTCGCCCACGGCCCGCGTGGCCGTGATCGGCATCGGCGGGTTGGGCCACATGGCCCTGCAGTTCGCCAAGGCCTGGGGTTGTGAGGTCACCGCCATCACCACCCATCCGGAGCGCAAGGCGGCGGAAGCCACTGCTTTCGGTGCCCACGGGGTGGTGGCGCTCTCGGCCCTGGCGGACCAGGCCGGTCGCTTCGATCTGATCATCAACACCAGCAACCACAGCCTCGACTGGGATGCCGTGGTGGGTTCCCTGGCGCCGCGGGGGCGGCTGCATCAGCTTGGGGTGGTGACCGAGCCGATCCCCCTGCAGGCGTTTCCCTTCATCGCCGGTCGCCTCCAGTTCACCGGTAGCCCCACCTCCTCCCCCGCCAGCCTGCGGCGGATGGTCGACTTCTGCGCTCGCCATGGCATCAAGCCCCAGGTGGAGCATCTGCCGATGGCCGAGATCAACACCGCGATCGAGCGGCTGCGCAAGGGTGATGTGCGCTATCGCTTCGTTCTGGACGGCCCTGTTTAAACGGTGGCTGCCTGAAGGTCAGCGGCCTGAAGACCGGCTGCCTCAAGGCTGGCTGGCTGGAGACCGGCCGCCTGAAAGGGTTCCAGATCAGCCAGAGCCCGGTCGCGGTAGGCGCCGTAGCGGCGGCGCTTGTCGCGGATGCGTTCAGCCAGCTCGGGCAGCAGGCCGAAGGTTGGCGGCATCGGCTGGAAGCCGCCGCGCTTGCCGGAGCCGCCGCAGGGAGCCTCGGCGATGAAGTGGGTGAGGGCGCCGATCATGGTGGTGGCGGGCAGCTGGATCGGCTGCTCACCCCGGGCCAGCCGGGCGGCGTTGGTGCCGGCCAGCCAGCCGCCGGCCACGGCCGCCGCATAGCCCTCGGTGCCGGTGATCTGGCCGGCGGCCAGCAGGGTGGGCCGGCTGCGGAACTGCAGGGTGGGATCGAGCAGCTGGGGGGACTCCAGGAAGGTGTTGCGGTGCATCACGCCGAAGCGCACGAATTCAGCGTTCTCCAGGCCCGGGATCAGGCGCAGCACCCGCTTCTGCTCGCCCCATTTGAGGTTGGTCTGGAAGCCCACCAGGTTCCAGAGGCGGCCGTCTTTGTCTTCCTGGCGTAGCTGCACCACGGCGTAGGCGCGGTTGGCGCGGCGCACGTCACGGTCGTTCACATCGCCCCAGCGGGGATCCCAGAGGCCGATCGGCTTGAGCGGCCCATAGCGCATGGTGTCTTCACCGCGGCGGGCCAGCTCCTCGATCGGCAGACAGCCCTCGAAGAAGCTGGCGCTCTCCTGCTCGAAATCCTTGAGCTCGGCCTGCTCGGCGGTCAGCAGCGCCTCGCGGAAGGCGAGGAACTGCTCCTTGTTCATCGGGCAGTTGATGTAGTCGGCGTCGCCCTTGTCGTAGCGGGAGGCGCGGAAGGCGCGGCCCAGATCGATGCTCTCGCCTTCCACGATCGGGCTGGCGGCATCGAAGAAGTGGCAGTCGGCCCGGCCGGTGAAGGCGCGCAGATGCTCCGCCAGCGGTTCGCTGGTGAGGGGGCCGGTGGCCAGCACGGTGATCTGATCGGGCGGCGGCAGCTCCACCTGCTCGCGCCGCTCGATCGTGACCAGCGGATGCGCTTCCAGGGCTGCGGTGAGGGCGGCGCTGTAGCGGCCGCGATCCACCGCCAGGGCACCACCGGCGGGCACCGCATGGGCATCGGCGGTGCGGATCACCAGGGAACCCAGGCGCCGCAGTTCCTCCTGAAGCAGACCAGCGGCCCGATCACTGGAGAGCGCCCCGAAGCTGTTGCTGCACACCAGTTCGGCGAAGTCGCCGCTGTGGTGAGCCGGGGAGCGCTGCAGCGGCCGCATTTCCACCAGCACAACAGGAAATCCGGCCTGGGCGATCTGCCAGGCCGCTTCGGTGCCGGCGAGTCCGGCACCGATCACCAGAAGCATGGAGGGATCAGGCGCGGGCGCGCTTGATCATCAGCTGCAGCTGACCCACGGCGGCGCGGCCGATGTGGAACACGGCCCAGGCCGCAGCCAGAACGATCGGAGTGGCAACCAGCAGCAGCCGCAGATCCATGGCTTGAAAGGGGGAATTTGCAGGGATCTTAAGGCCAGGCTGGCGTTCAGAACCCCCGCTCGCTGCTGCGGCCGGCATGGGCCTGCGCCAGCTCGCGGTAGCGGTGGGCATGCGCTGTCTGCTCGGCGATCGCCTCCGGGCTGAGCTGGCGCTTCACCTGGGCTGGTGCCCCCATCACCAGGGCGCCGGCCGGCACGTCGCGGGTCACCACCGAGCCGGCGGCCACCAGGGCGCCGGCTCCCACGGTGACGCCGTTGAGCACGATGGCGCCGATGCCGATCAGGCAGCCGTCTTCCAGGGTGGCGCCATGCACCACGGCCCGGTGGCCGATGGTCACGTTGGCGCCGATGGTCACGGGCTGGCCGGGATCGCCATGCAGCACCGCGCCATCCTGCACATTGCTGTTGGCACCCACCAGGATCGGCCCCACATCCCCGCGGGCCACCGCCGTGGGCCAGAGGCTCGCCCCGGCGGCGAGTTCCACCTCACCGATCACCACCGCCGAATCGGCCACCCAGGCCTCCGGGTGAATCCGCGGCTCGGGCCAGGGGAAGGGGGCCATGGGGCGCGGCTGGCAAGGGCTCGTCATTCTCGATCCGCTTCCGGTCTGCCTGCGATCTATCTGCGATCGGCCTGCGCTTCTCCGCCCGCTTGGAGGGAACCCCCGCCGGGTGATACGTTCCCTTGGTGCCCGAAAGGGCTGCCATGGGTTCCGCCCACTGGCGGGTCGCTAGCTCAGCGGTAGAGCACTCGGCTTTTAACCGATTGGTCCTGAGTTCGAATCTCAGGCGACCCATGTCTTGAGAAGCTTTCTCTGGCTGGCTAAGCCACTGCCCTGCAGTGTTTTTCGGCCCGTCAAGCGGTGTTGCCGCTTCTCGGAGTAAGACCGCAGAAGTGCGCAAAAAGCTCCAGGCCATCTCACCTGTTGAGACTGGCCTTTGTCGCAGGACTTGGCGCGGTGGGAACCCTCCCCTGTGCGAAAGATTCCAATGGCCACGATTCAGAGCCCTCTGCAGCGCTGCAATGCGGTGCTGCGGGCCCTCGGTTCCCGCTACCGGCTGCGGGAACACAGCCGCAGCCCCTGGCTCACGGTGTACGAGCTGGGTGCCGGGGGCAGAACCCGGGAATGCTCCGTGCCTGGCTATGCCGCCGCGGATCCGCGGGCGGTGGAGGCGCTGCAGGAACGGCTGATCGAGGCCACCCGATCCGGGCAGCCTCCCTGTTGCCGGGGCCACGGAGTGCCGATGTTCCCCAACAGGGCCAACCCTGCTGGCCAGAGATCTGTGAAGCAGTCGTGCGGTTTCAGCGCGGCCAGGGCGTGAACATGAACTTGGTGGGTCCGTTCCGGGGTCGGGGCTTTTTCCGCCTGCTTCCGACCGATCGACCGGCCAGCGTGGAGGACGTGAGGCGCTTCGCGCTGCACAGCGCCGAGAGCCTCAGGGCCCATCTCGCGGATCCGGAGGAGCCGCTGATCCCGATGGCCACCCGCCGGCAGGGATTCCGTCAGAAGCGGGAGGTGGTGTCGTTGTTGCGTCGTGCCGGCTTCGGGGCGATTGCCCCCCGGGAGCTGAGCGACGAGCTCAAGGCCATGGTGAACCGCAAGAAGCTGGCTCTGGTGGCTGCGGGGGCGTCACGCAGACGGATCCCCACCACCGAGGCGATCGAGCAGTGGCTCGATGCCGTGATCGAGGAGGACCCCCTCTGGGGGTGGGTGTTCGCGATGGTGGCCACCTATGGACTGCGGCCGCATGAGGTGTGGCACATCGCAGAACTGCCCGATGCTCGCGGCATGCTAGTCATCGGAATCGCCGATCGTTATATCAAGGTCACCAAGACCGGGTTTCGGGTGGCTCTGCCTCTGCTGGCGGCCTGGGTTGAGCGCTACGAGCTGGGAGGTGTCAACGGGGAGAAGCGGCTGGCCGAACTGCGCCGGCGTCATCGGCCCCGCTTCGTGAACGAAGACGGGCTGCCCTACGACCCCGAGCGCGATCTGGTGATGCGCTGCGACAACAATGAGCGCCTGGGTGCGGTGTGCTGCCACAAGCTGCGCAGCTCCGATGCGCGGGTGGAGTTCGAGCTGCGGCACAAGCTCTATGCCTGGGTGGTGATCGCAGACCCCCAGGGCACCCGTAAACCCCAGCGCCGCAAGGAGCGCTGCGTGCCCTACGACCTGCGGCATGCGTATGCGATCCGGGCGCGAGAGACCACGAGTTGGAGTTATGCAGATGTGGCGGCGGTGATGGGCCACAGCCCGGACGTGCACCGGCGCACCTATCTGAGTGAGATCAGCGGCGAGCAGACCAAGGCCTCCGTGGCCCGGAGGATGCTCACGTCCTCTGATGCGGCCTGAGGGCTGGCGACTCCACTGCGTCCCGTTCCCTGCTCCTTCCCCTCATGGTCTGGATCGCCTCTCGGCAGTGATCCAGGTGCCAGAGGTGGTCGGAGCGGGGAGCACTGGGGTTCTTGCGAGTCCAGTGGATGCCCTGGCGGAGCAGCTTTCGCCCCCGCCATCGCCAAAGAGTCGAGCGGCTGACCCCAAGCGCGAGGCAGACACGGGGGGTGTCCACCCAGGAAGGCGCTTCCGCCGTGGGGCCCATCCAGGGGAAGGGGGCGGTCTCAGCCATGGCGCCCCAGGGCTAGCTGGCAGCGCTGGAGGTTCCAGAGGAGATGGGAGCGCCTGGCGGTGGGGTTCTTGGCCACAAGGTGGGGGCAGTCCTTGAGCAGGCCCTGGCGGCGGATGTGGAAGAGGGTGGAGCGGCTGATGGCTAGGAGCCTGTCGCGCATAGATCGTCGGACAAAAATCGAGGGCTTTCCCACCACGATGGGAAGCCAGGCCGGAATCAGACTGGGAAAGCAGCGAATTGATGTTTTCGCGCTGGCTCGCTGAAATTGTACGTAGCGCA
>NZ_JAHLYT010000017.1 GCF_025128095.1 Synechococcus sp. CS-1328
CAGGTTCCAGGCCAGCGGCGCGCCGCTGGCCTGGAACCTGCTGCTGCGCCCCGCCGGCCATCCGGTGGCACCGCCACTGGAATGGCTGGGGGCGATTCTCGAGCCGCCGCTGCTGCAGAGCCTGCTCACCGCCGGCTGGGTGCCTCCGCTGCAACGAGCGGCCCTGGAGCCCCTGCTGGCCAAGCTGCCGCGCCCGACCGCTGAGCTGCTGCTGCCGCCGCCGGAGCTGCTGCGCCGCTGCTGGTCCTTACCGCCCCTGGATGTGCGCCAGAGGCTGATCCTTCAGAACCTCTGGGACGCGGCAGCCCCCTGACAGAGGAGCTCCCCTCAATCCCTGCGTGGTGGCCCCATACAGCTGCGCCGAGGCGCAGGGGCTGCTCAGCCCCAGAGGCGCCGCCGCGGTGCCGCGGCCAGGTGGCGATGGGTATCCGCCAGCAGATCGGGAATCGGCAGGCCGTGGGGGCAGCGCGGCAGGCAGGCGCCGCACTGGCGGCAGGCTTCGGCGTTGAGGCTCTCCCACCAGTGGCCGGCCCGGCCGATCAGGTTGTAGCGCTCGCTGGCATGGGCGACCATGCCGTGCCCCACCGCCAGGTTGCGCAGCCGCAGCAGTTCCGGGATCGGCACGGCGCTGGGGCAGGGCAGACAAGCCCGGCACTGGCCGCAACGCTCCTCACCCAGCCGTTGGGCGGCCGAGGCACGCAGCCGCTCAACAGCCAGATCCACCGCAGTGGGCCCTGAACCTGGGCCTAGACCTGGAGCTAGAGCTGGCTCAGGCCCTGGCTCGGCCTCGTCTGGGCTGAGCTGGCCTGGGTGGCCTGCGGCGGCCGTCAGGCGGCGGGCCCAGACCAGATCCCCGGGCTGGGAAGCCCCCAGGCTCAGGGTGGAGATCCCCTGCTCAAGCAGGACGCGATAGGCCAGTTCGAGCGGCTGGAACGGCGCGCAATCGGCCAGCAGTTCGGGCGGCGGGTCGTAGAGGCGGCCGCCCTTGTCGGCGGGGGAGATCGCCAGCACACCCAGCCCAGCCTCCAGGGCGGCGCGGGCCAGCGGCAACCGCTGTGGATCGAACAGGTGCAGATGCAGGCAGCAGAAGCCGAAACGGCCTGCGTCCAGGGCCGCGGCGATCAGATCGTTGCTGCCGTGGCTGGAGAAGCCCACCTGGACCGCCAGGCCTTCCCCCTCGGCCCAGGCGAGCAGCTCGGCCCCAGGCCCTCGTAAGGCCCAGTCCATGTGGTCGGCGGTGTTGAGGCCATGCACCGCCAGGTTGTCGAGCCGAGCGACCCCGAGCCGCTTCAGGCAGGCGTTCAGCTGGTCCTGGGCCGTCGACAGGTCGGGGCCTGGCAGCAGCTTGCTGGTGAGCACTAATTGGGCACGCGCCTGGCGATCACGCCGCTCCAGGGCCGCCAGGGCCTGGCCCAGGAAGGTTTCCGCCGGCCCGTAGGCCGGGGCGGTTTCGATGTGATTGATGCCGGCCGCCACGGCCGCCAGCAGCACTGCCTCCATCTGGGCGGGGCTGTCCAGGGCCCGCATCGTGCCCAGGGTGAAGGGCGACACCGGCCGCCCCCGCCCGAAGGGCCGCAGGCTGCTGCCAGCGGGCTCCAGGGCCCGGCCAGCGGGATCAACCGGCAGAGGGAGCACCGGATCCCCCGGAATCAGCTGCGTCTTCATCGGTCTGTTCCCCCTCAGGTTGGCCGTTGGGGAGGTCGGGCTGGGCGCGGCGCCGCTGCCGCACCAGTTCGGCCGGGCTCGTGGAATCGAGGAAGCGGCGGAAGTCCTCCTGGTCTTCGGCGTCGGCTTCGGCATCGACAGGAATCGAGGCGTCGGCCACCACTTCCTCCAGCATCCAGATGCCGCTGCCGGTGCGCAGGGCCAGGGCGATGGCGTCGCTGGGACGGGCATCGAGCTCGCTGGCCTCGCCCTCGCCGTCCTGCAGCTTGAGCACGGCCCGAAAGGTGTTGTCTTCGATGGTGTGGATGATCACCCGCTCCAGGCTGAGGCCGGCCACCGCCATCAGGTTGGCCATCAGGTCGTGGCTGAGCGGACGGGGGGGACGCTGCTGGTTGAGGCCCGCCATGATGTTCTGGGCCTGGGCCTGATCGATCCAGATCGGCACCTGGCGGCGGCCGGAGGGATCGCGCAACAGCACGATCGGGCTCCGACTGGCCGCATCCAGGGCGATCCCGGCGATGCGCATCTCCACCATGCGGATGCTTCTCCTGGGAGGATCCTCTGCCTGGGTGATTATGGCCAGCAGAACCGGAGCGGCGATGTTCACCGGACTGGTCCAGGCCGTGGGTCGGCTGCAGCGCTGCCCCCAGGGGGTGCGGGTGAGCTGGTTGATGCAGGCCGGCGCGCCGCTGGGGTCGGTGGCCCTTGGCGACAGCATCGCTGTGGATGGGGTGTGCCTGACCGCGGCCGAACTGTTTCCCGATGGTTTCCGCGCCGATGTCAGTGCGGAGACCCTGGCAAGAAGCGGCCTGGCCGCCAAGGCCGACCAACAGGCCCACGTCAATCTCGAACCGGCCCTGCGCCTGGCCGATCGCCTCGGCGGCCATCTGGTCAGCGGTCATGTCGATGGTGGCGGCCTGGTGCGGGGCATCAGCCGCGAACCAGGCTCCTGGCGCCTGGACCTGGCCTGGGACGACCCGGCCTACGGCCGCTACATCTGCGAGAAGGCCAGCGTGGCTGTTGATGGCATCAGCCTCACCGTGGCGGGCTGTGATCCCGGCGGCGACCGCTTCTGGATCGCCGTGATCCCCCACACCTGGACCTCCACCACCCTGGCGGAGCGGCGGCTCGGCGATCGGGTCAACCTGGAGGCGGATCTGCTGGCCAAGTACACCGAGCGGTTGCTGCAGGCGGGGGCCAGCCCAGCCGCTGCAGCTCCTTCACTGAATCTCAGCGCCGCCTGGCTGGCGGAGCATGGCTGGGGCTAGAAGCCGGGGCCAAGAGACGATGCCGGAACCCCTGCCTAGGGTCCGGGAAGCTCTCCTGTCTCTTCGCCCATGGCGGTCGTCGACCCCCTGCTCTCCGTCGACCGCGGCCTGCGCAGCTTTGCACTGGCCGAAGGCATCCTGATGCTGGTGCTGGGGCTGCTGGCTCTGTTCTTTCCAGTGGTGGCCTCGATCTGGGTGACCGCCATGGTGGCGGTGGCCTTCCTGGTGGGTGGGCTGGTGGGCTGGATCACCAACCTGCTGCGGGCCCGTCAACTGCGCCGCTGGCTTACCTTCTCCCGGCTGCTGGTCTCCACCCTGTTCGTGTTGACCGGCTTCTGGATGCTCCATCAGATGGGGTCTGGCCCCGAGCGTGCAGCTGCCCCTGTGGCGTCCCTGGCCCTGGCGGTGGGTCTGATGTTCCTGGTGGAGGGAGCCGTGGGCATCGTGGCCTCCCTGGCCCATCAGCGCCTGGTGGGCTGGGGCTGGGGGCTGGTGAACGGCGTGGTGACCCTGGTACTGGGGCTGCTGATCCTCACGATGAAGTTCTGGAACCTCAGCTGGGTGCTCGGCGTGCTCGTGGGCATCAGTTTCCTGTTCAGCGGCCTCGATCTGATCACCTTCAGCGCCAGCTTCCACGACGGCGAAGGGGGCTCTGAAGCCGGCAGCTGAAGCCGGGTTCAGCCCTCGTCCTGGGCCTGATCAAGGTCATCGGCCTGATCGGATTCCTGGGACTGATCGGCCTGTTCCTCACTGCCATCAAGGGCGACGAGCCAGATCGATCCGGTTTCAGCATGGAGCTGGATGCGGAACTCCTGACCGGGCACAAGGCCCAGGCGCCGGGTGTAGGCCTGGCCGATCAGAAGATTTCCGTTGCCATGCACCCGGGTGCGGAATTCGGCCTGGCGTCCTTTGGTACCTCCACCACCGCCACCTGGGGTTTCCGGCAGGCGATAGCCCTTGGCTTCCACCAGGGCGCGGTAAAAACTCTTCTTCAGCACCCGACCACTGGGCCCCACGTAGCCGCAGGCCCGAGCGATCTGCTCCTCCGGACGGTTGCTCAGCGAGCGAGCTTTCTCAAGCAGTTCCTTTCCCTTGAGCATGTCCGAGCTCTGGGCTGGTCGTGCGTCCGTCGCGCGGGCCGAGGGGGTTCCGTTCCTGTAGGACATCGGGGCGGGCGTGGTACGGACTAGGGGGCTTCGGCCTGAGGCGATTGTGCCCAGATCAGTGACCGACCAGCAAGCGCAGGTGAGGCTCAGAGCACGTAGAGCAGACCGAACAGCACCAGCCAGATCACGTCGACGAAGTGCCAGTACAGCTCAGCAGCTTCCAGCCCGAAGGGCTCGCTGGCGGTGACCCGACCCTGGTCGCGGGTCTGGAACCAGACCACCAGGATGCAGATCACTCCCAGGGTCACGTGCAGGCCATGAAAGCCTGTGAGGGCGTAGAAGGTGCTGGCGAACAGGTTTTCGGTAAGGCCGAAGGGCAGGGAGAAGTACTCCACCATCTGTCCGGCGAGGAAGGCACTGCCGAGGGCTGCTGTGAGCAGCAGCCAGGGACGGCAACCGCTGCGGTTTCCGGCCAGCAGCTGCTTGCCACCGCGATGGAACGTGAAACTGCTCACCACCAGCAGAACCGTGTTGAGGCTGGGCAGCAGCAGTTCCAGTTCGTAATTCGATCCCGGCGGGAGCGGATTCACCGCACGGAAGGTGAGGTACGCGGCAAAAAATCCCGCAAAGGTCATGCCGTCCGCCACCAGGAACAGCAGCAGGCCGAACATGCGGAAATCCCCATGGCCATGCTCCACCGCCTCAACAGGCTGAGCCAGGCTCGTGGTAGTGACGACGGTGGAGGAGGGGGCGAGGCTGGTCATCGGTGCAGGGGGTACGGGATGGGAGCGGTGGTGGATCAGGAGATCAGCATCATGGGCCAGTTCAGGAGAGGTCGCTGTTCAAAAGAAGCGGATGCCTGGACCTCTCAGCTTCTGCCATCACTCCAGAGATCCCGGCCGCTGGTGGCGTTCAGATCGATCTGGTCGGCAGGAACCCCATAGGCATAGGGCTCATGCACCAGTGGCGCCGCACCCACCCAGTTCTCCACCGGCGGAGGGGAGGAGGTGAGCCATTCAGGAGTGAGAGCGCGCCAAGGGTTGTCGCCTGCCACTTGGCCGCGGAAGGCACTCCAGATCACGTTGTAGAGCAGGGGCAGGGTGCTGATCGCCATCAGCAGGGCTCCAATGCTGCTGGCCTGATTGAGCGTGGTGAAGGCTGGGTCGTACTCCGCGACACGACGGGGCATGCCATTGAGGCCAAGCCAGTGCTGGGGAAGGAAGCAGAGATTGAAACCAACGAACGTGAGCAGGAAATGAAGCCGGCCCAGGTCTTCGTTCAGCATCCGGCCGGTGAATTTGGGATACCAGTGGTAAATCGCCGCAAAGATCACGAAAACGGTGCCACCATAGACAATGTAATGAAAGTGTCCGACTACGAAATAAGTGTCGTGCACGTGAATATCAAACGGAACCTGGGCCAGCGCCACTCCCGTGATACCGCCGAAGACGAAATGGAAGATGAAGGCGCAGGAGAACAGCATGGCGCTGTTGAGTGCGATCTTTCCACCCCACAGCGTTGCCAGCCAGTTGAAGAATTTGATGCCGGTCGGCACGGCGATGAAGGAGGTGGCGATCGTGAAGAACAGGCGCATCCAGGGGGGTGTGCCGCTGGTGAACATGTGGTGAGCCCAAACGATCAGGCCGAGAAAGACAATCCCCAGGATCGAATACACCATGGTGGTGTAACCGAACAGCGGCTTACGGGCATGGATCGGCAGGATCTCACTCACCAGGCCGAAGGCCGGCAGGACCATGATGTAAACGGCCGGGTGGGAATAGAACCAGAACAGATGCTGGTACACCACCACATTGCCGCCCAGGGCAGGGTTGAAGAAGCCAGTGTGGGCGACGATATCGAAGCTGAGCAGGATCAAAGTGCCTGCCAGCACTGGTGTTGAGAGCACCACCAGAATGCTGGTGCCCAGCATGGCCCAGCAGTACATCGGCAGCTGCATGAGCTTCAGGCCAGGCTGGCGCAGCTTCAGCACAGTGGCGATGAAGTTGATCGCCCCGAAGATCGAACTGCCCCCAAGCAGCAGCACACTCAGAATCCAGACCACCTGCCCGGCCGCAGGGGTGGTGATGCTCAACGGCGGATAGGCTGTCCAGCCCGACTGGGCTGCCCCCGAGATGAAATAGCTGCTGATCAGCAGGATTCCAGCAGGCGGGATCATCCAGAAGGCGACGGCGTTGAGCCGGGGGAAGGCCATATCCCTGGCACCCACATAGAAGGGAATCAGGTAATTACCGAAGCCGCCATTTACGACCGGCACAATCCAGAGAAAGATCATCACCGTGCCATGCAGGGTCAGCACCTCGTTATAGGTTTCCCGGCTGATGAAATCTGAGATCGGGCTGGCCAGCTCGGTGCGGATCACACCAGCCAGAGCACCTCCAATCAAATAGAAGATGAAACCGGTGACCAGGTACTGCAGGCCGATCACCTTGTGATCCAGACTGAAGCTGAAATAGCGCAGCCACCCTTGGGGTTGCAGGCTGCCCTGGAAGCTCTCGGGGCTGGCGACGGTCATGGAACAGGGGTGGCGGAGGCGAAAACGTTGGCTGGATTCAGACGGGGTGGCAGGCCTGGAACTCAGCCAGTGGGCGGGGCAGCCGCCAAGGCCACCGTGCTGGGCGCCGCCGGGGCGTTCTGGCGGATCCAGGCCTCAAAGGCCTCCTGTTCATGGACCACCACGTTGGTGCGCATGCCGCCGTGGTAAGGGCCGCAAAGCTCAGCGCAGACGATCGGGTAGGTGCCAGGGCGGGTGGGGGTGAACGACATCACCGTGGGCTGGCCGGGGATCACGTCCTGCTTCAGACGGAACTGGGGCACCCAGAAGGCATGAATCACATCACGGGCCTCCATGCGCAGCTGCACCGGACGGCCCACTGGCACATGCAGCTCACCGCTGGTGATGGAGCTGTCCGGGTAATGGAAAATGAAGGCGAACTGCATGGCGGTCAGCTCCACGGGCAAGGCATCGCCCGCTGCACTGCTGATGCCACCCCAGACGCGTTCCGGTTGGGCCTCGCCCGGGTCATCGGCAAGAAGGGTTGAGCTGCTGCCTGGACCCTCGCGCAGCAGGGCTGGAGCGGCCATGGCGTCGCCGTGACTCTGGTGCTCAGCAAGCATCAGGGATGAGGCATCGCCGTGCATGGCTTCATGACCGTTCAGGGGCGTCATGCCCCCCATGCGCTCATAGATGTCGTAGCTGTAGATGCCCACGAACAGGACCACCACCGCAGGGATGGCGGTCCAGAGGATCTCCAGGGGCAGATTGCCTTCGATCGCCACGCCGTCGCCCTGATCGCCGGGCAGGCGGCGAAACCGCACCAGGCTGAAGATCAGCAGGCCGGTCACCCCCACGAACAGGATCGTGCCGATGCTGAACAGAACCTGAAACAACGCGTCGTAGACGGGGGCATTGCTACTGGCATCCACCGGCAGCAGATTGACGTTCTGACCCACCCAGAGGCCACCGAGCACCAGCACCATGCCCAGTACCAGCGTGATCAGGGAGGTGGGAATGGTCACCGGGGCAGATCAGATCAGCAACCAGCCTATGGGGCCCCGATTGCGGCAGTGGATCCAGTCACTGAATGCAGTCACTGGAGCCAATCAGTGACTCCAGTCACGGGATCTGGCAGTGACTCCGGTTTCGGCTTGATACGGCTTGAGCCGACGGACGGCGTGCCTGGGCAGGAATTGCTCTATCGAATCGAGCGGCGAGACGGGCGCCAGGCGACGCCCTGAACGAAGCGATGAGACGTGAGGGAATCGCAACGCTTTTGAACTGGCTACTTTATGGCTCCCCGTAGGGATTCCTTGATCACATCCCTGGCGCTGCTGCTCTCCCACCTTGTTGTGGCATTGGTGGCCCTGGTCGCCATCGGCGGCGCAACGCGGGTGATGGAGGCTGGACTGGCCTGTCCGGACTGGCCGCTCTGTTATGGCGTGTTTCTGCCTGGTCAGCAGATGAACATGCAGGTGTTTCTGGAGTGGTTTCACCGCCTAGATGCCTTCTTGGTGGGGGTGGCGTTGCTCGTGCTCTGTGCCATCAGCCTGCTGCGCAGACGCCTTCTGCCGGCGTGGCTGCCCTGGTTCAGTGGCGCGGCCCTGCTGATGGTGGCCGTTCAGGGGGGGCTGGGAGCCCTCACCGTGACCCGGTTGCTGGCCTCGGATATCGTCACGGCCCATCTCGCCACGGCCCTCGCCCTGGTGGCTCTGGTCAGCGCCGGCTATCAGCGGCTGGCGGCACCAGCTGAGTCGCCACCGATCTGGTTCCGGGTTCTGGTCGGTCTGGCGCTGGTTCTCGTTTTCGCCCAGTGCGTCCTGGGGGGGAGCATGGCCAGCCAGTGGGCCGCTGATCGTTGTTTCTCCGCAGGCGACTCCTGCCGCTGGCTGCTGGCCCACCGCATCGGGGCCTACCCGGCCGCTGGGGCGGTGCTGGCCATGGCCATCGGCAGCCTGACCCTGCCGCGACGCTGCCGCCATCTCCAGGGTCTGGCCCTGGTGGCGACGGCCCTGGTGGCCAGCCAGGTGGTTCTTGGAATCCTCACCTTGCGCCAACAGCTTCAGGTCCCGGGCCTCACCGTGGCCCATCAGCTCGTTGCTGCCCTGCTGGTGGCCGTCCTCGCCGCGATCCTCGGTCGCAGCGCGGTGCCCAGTTCCGCTGCAGACGCCTCGGCGGCCTGCGGCCTTCCCAACCCATCCCTTTCCGCGAAGGTGGCCCATGGTTAGCGTCAACCCTGAGGCTCTGGCGGCCGCTTCCCGTCCTGCCGTGCCGCGGTCGGTCCGTCTGCCCGCCTGGCTGGAGGTGGCCAAGCCCCGCCTGATTCCCCTGCTTCTGGCCACCACCCTGGCGGGCATGGCCCTCTCGGTGGGCTGGCCACTCGATCCGCTGCGCATCACCTGCACCCTGGTGGGCGGTGCCCTCGCTTCGGCCGCCGCCGGTGTGCTGAATTGCCTCTGGGAGCAGGAACTCGACGGGCGCATGCAACGCACCAGCCGACGGGCTCTGCCCTCCGGTCGGCTCGCCCAGCGCCAGGCCTTCCTTCTGGCCATTCTGCTCACCTCCGCCTCGGTGGCGGTGCTGGTTCTGGGGGTCAACCCCCTGGCGGCAGCGCTGGCGCTGCTGGGGTTATGCAGCTATGTGCTGCTCTACACGGCCCTGCTCAAGCCCCGCACACCCCGCAACATCGTGGTTGGCGGCGTTGCAGGAGCCATCCCCCCCCTGGTGGGGGCTGCGGCCGCCGGTGGCCTACCCACCTGGGCGAGCTGGTGGCTATTCAGCCTGGTGATGCTCTGGACCCCCGCCCATTTCTGGGCCCTGGCCCTGCTGCTCAAGGATGACTACCGCTCGGTCGGCATTCCCATGCTTCCCGTGGTCAAGGGAGAAGCCGTCACCGCCCGGGCGATCGGCCGCTATGCCTGGGCCACGGTGCTGGCCAGTGGCATCGGCGTGCTGGCGTTGCCCAGCGGCGGCCTCCTCTATGGCCTGCTGGTGATCCCCTTCAACGCACGCCTGCTGCAACTCAGCGGTGCCCTAAGCCGTGACCCCAACGATCCACAGCGGGCTCGCAACATGTTTCGCTGGTCGATCCTCTATCTGTTCGGCATCTGCCTGTTGCTGGTGATGGCCCGATCGCCTCAGGCAGAGGTCTTCAGCCTGGTGGCCTTCAGGCCGCTGCTGGGCCTGGGGCTGTCCTGATGCTCCGGTCTGGATCAGTGGTGTGTCGAATGGCCCGTCCGGTCCTCCTTAGATTGGCCAACCATGCGTGGTTTCCAGGAGTGGTGAGCGGGTGATCGAGCTCCAGCACCTCAGCAAGCATTACGGCAGCGTGCAGGCCCTCGACGGCCTCTCGCTCCATGTGCCCCAAGGCTGCCTGTACGGCCTTCTGGGGCCCAATGGAGCCGGCAAGACCACCTGCCTGCGCATCCTCTGCACCCTGCTGTCCCCGGAAAGCGGCAGCGTCTCGGTGGCGGGAGTCGATGCCCTGGCCCAGCCGCGCCAGGTGCGTCGGCTGCTCGGCTACGTCGCCCAGGAGGTGGCCATCGACAAGATCCTCAGCGGCCGTGAGCTGTTGCAGTTACAGGGCGACCTCTACCACTTGCCGACCAGCGAGCGGGATCGCCGCATCGTTGAACTGGTCGACCTCCTGGGCATGGAGGAGTGGATCGATCGCCGCTGTGGCTCCTATTCCGGCGGCATGCGTCGCCGCCTGGATCTGGCCACCGGGCTGCTGCATCGCCCCCGCGTTCTGGTGCTGGACGAGCCCACCGTGGGCCTGGACATCGAAAGCCGTGCCGCCATCTGGCAGGTGCTGCGTCAGCTCCGCGATCAGGGCACCACGGTGCTGCTCAGCAGTCACTACCTCGAGGAGGTGGATGCCCTGGCCGATCGCCTGGCCATCGTGGAGGCCGGCCGGGTGATCGCCGAAGGCACCCCCAGCGAGCTCAAAGGCGCCCTCGGTGGCGACCGCGTCACCCTGCGGGTGCGGGAATTCAGCACCGCCGAAGAGGCCGAACGGGTGCGCGGGCTACTGGTCGCCTGTGGCGGCGTGAGGCAGGTGGTGGTGAACCGTGCCCAGGGCTACTCGCTCAATCTGGTGGTGGACGACACCGCCGTGCTTGAGACGCTGCGCCATCAGCTGATGCAGGCCGATCTGCCCGTCTTCGCCCTGGCCCAGAGCCGCCCCAGCCTCGACGATGTCTATCTGCAGGCCACGGGCCGCACCCTGATGGATGCCGAACTGGCCGTGGCCGGTAGCCGCGATCCCAAAGCCGAACGCAAACAGGCGATGCGCTGACCCCTAGCCGAGAAGCGCTTCCGCCTTCCTCCGTCACTGTTCTGCACCCGGTTCCGTTCTGCTCCGGCTGCCCTGCTTTCCGATCCGCCGCCGCTCCCGCCGATGACCAGCGCCACGCCCTCCTACGCCTCAGCCGGCACCCCAGCGGAGCAAGAGCCCTCCGCCTTCGCCGAAATCCGCCAGGAAACCCTGGCGCTCACCCGCCGCCTCTTCCTGCAGTTGCAGCGCCGCCCCTCCACCTTGGTGGCCGGCGTTCTGCAGCCGCTGATCTGGCTGATCCTGTTCGGTGCCCTGTTCGCCAATGCGCCAACGGGGCTGCTGCCGGGGGGCGAGAGTTATGGCCGCTTCCTGGGGGCGGGGGTGATCGTGTTCACCGCCTTCAGTGCTGCCCTCAACGCCGGGCTGCCGGTGATGTTCGACCGGGAGTTCGGCTTCCTCAACCGTCTGCTGGTGGCGCCGCTACGCTCACGCAGCTCGATCGTGCTGGCGTCGGTGCTCTACATCACCAGCCTCAGCCTGGTGCAGAGCCTGGCGATCATGGCCACCGCAGCCCTGCTTGGCTACGGCTGGCCGGGAGGTGCAGGGCTCCTGCTGGTGCTGGTCACCCTGCTGCTGCTGGTGTTCGCGGTGACGGCCCTCAGCCTCGGACTCGCCTTCGCCCTGCCAGGCCACATCGAGCTGATCGCGGTGATCTTCGTGGCCAACCTGCCGCTGCTGTTTGCCAGCACCGCCCTGGCGCCGCTGGCCTTCATGCCCGCCTGGCTGCGCTGGCTGGCTTCAATCAATCCGCTCACCTTCGCGATCGAGCCGATCCGGGCCGCCTACGCCGGCCAGGTCAGTTTGTCTGCGGTGGTGATGGAGGCTCCCTACGGTTCGCTCACCACCACCACCTGCCTGCTGATCCTCACCGCCCTGGCGGCTGGCCTGTTTCTGCTGATCCGCCCGCTTTTGGATCGCAAACTCGCCTGAATGATGACCAGCCCCCCCGCCGCCGCCTTCGATCCATTGTCCGGCCGCTCTTTGCCCGGGAGAGCCGCTCTGGCTGGGGGGCTGATCGTGTCCGTGCAAGCGCCGGAAGGATCACCGATGCGTGAACCGTCCGTGATCGCAGCCATGGCGGAAGCCAGCCTGGCCCAGGGGGCGATCGGGGTGCGGCTGGAGAGTCCGGAACACATCGGTGCCGTGCGCCGCCGCTGCCCGGAGGCCCTGATCGTGGGGCTGTGGAAACGCAGCCTGCCTGGCAGCGCCGTGTACATCACGCCGCGCTGGCAGGACCTGCAGCAGGTGTGGGCGGCAGGAGCTGATGTGGTGGCCATCGATGCCACCGATCGCCCCAGACCGGAGCACGAAACCCTGGCTGAGATCGTTGCGCAGGCCAGGGCGATCGGCATTCCCCTGATGGCCGATGTCGATGGCGTCGCCAATGGGCTGAAGGCCGCCGCCCTGGGCTGCCACTGGGTGGGAACCACCTTGTTTGGCTACACGGAGGCCACCGCCGGGCTGCGGCCTCCAGCCTGGGATCTGCTGGAGCCCCTGCGCCGGCAGCTTTCGGCGGAGGTCACCCTGATCTGCGAGGGCGGAATCGCCTCGGCCGAGCAGGCCGCTGAAGCACTGACCCGGGGTGCCGATGCCGTGGTGGTGGGCACCGCCATCACGGGGGTGGATCTGCAGGTGGCGGCCTACGTGCAGCGCTTGCGCGGCTGACCTCTGAACTGATGCGCTGACTTCTGGGCCTCAGGAGGGGCATGGGCCGACTGACCCACACCCCCCCGGGAGCTCACATCATGCCGGGCATCCCCATGCCGCCCATGCCGGGCATGCCCATACCGCCCATCCCACCCATCCCGCCCATGTCACCACCAGGGGCGGCAGCAGCGGGCTCAGGCTTGTCGGCGATCACCGCTTCGGTGGTGATCAGGAGGGCTGCGATCGACACCGCGTCCTGCAGGGCGAGGCGAACCACCTTGGCGGCATCGACGATGCCAGCGGACAGCAGATCCTCGTAGCAGCCCGTGGCGGCGTTGTAGCCCTGACCGCGGCTCAGGCACTCGGAGGTCACCACCGAACCATCGACACCGGCATTGACCGCAATCTGACGCGCCGGCTCACCCAGGGCGTGCTGCACAATCGCCACACCGGTGCGAACGTCGCCGCTGCTGGTCGCCAGCAGGCCATCGAGCTCCGAGGCCAACTGCAGCAGGGTGAATCCGCCGCCGGGAATGATGCCCTCCTCCACTGCAGCGCGAGTGGCATTGAGGGCATCCTCGATGCGCAGCTTGCGATTGCGCAGTTCGGTTTCGGTGGGGGCTCCCACCTTGATCACCGCCACGCCGCCGGCCAGTTTGGCGATCCGTTCGTTGAGCTTTTCTTGGTCGTACTCGGAGTCGGTGGCGTCGAGTTCGCGCTTGATCGCGGCCACCCGGTCGAGCACCGCCTGACGATGGTCATCGGTCGCCACCAGGGTGGTGCTGTCTTTGGTGATCGTGATCCGGCGGGCCGTTCCCAGGTCCGCGAGGGTCACCGCCTCCAGGCTCATGGCCCTGTCCTCGCTCACCACGGTGGCGCCGGTAAGGATGGCGATGTCTTCCAGCATGGCCTTGCGGCGATCGCCGAAGCCGGGGGCCCGCACGGCCGCCACCAGCAGCACGCCGCGGTTCTTGTTCACCACCAGGGTGGCCAGGGCCTCGCCGTCCACCTCCTCGGCCAGGATCACCAGGGGCCGGCCGCTGCGGGCCACGGCCTCCAGCACCGGCACCAGATCGGCGACGCTGCTCACCTTGCGGTCGGTGATCAGCAGGAAGGCACCCTCATAGACGCACTCCAGGCGCTCCTGATCGGTCACGAAGTAGGGGGAGCTATAGCCCCGATCGAAGGCCATGCCTTCGGTGATCTCCAGTTCGGTGGCCAGGGATTTCGACTCTTCCACGGTGATCACGCCGTCGGCACTCACCGTGCCCATGGCCTCGGCGATCATGCCGCCCACTTCGTCGTCGTTGCCGGAGCTCACGGTGGCCACCTGGCGGATGGCGTCTCCGGCCACCGCCTGGGCACGGGCGGCGATGCCGCTCACCACCAGGGCCACGGCCTGCTCCATGCCGCGGCGCAGCTGCACCGGGCTGGCGCCAGCGGCCACATTCTTCATGCCCTCCCGCACCATCGACTGGGCCAGCACCGTGGCCGTGGTGGTGCCGTCGCCGGCCTTGTCCTTGGTCTTGGCGGCCACCTGCTGAATCAGCTTGGCGCCGATGTTCTCGAAGGGATCCTCGAGTTCGATCTCCCGGGCAATGGTGACACCGTCATTGACGATGTCCGGTGCGCCGAACTTCTTTTCCAGCACCACGTTGCGGCCCTTCGGACCGATCGTGACCCGCACGGCGTCGGCCAGGGCATTCACCCCCCGCTCCAGGGATTCGCGCGATTGATCGGCGAACTGGATCAGCTTGGCCATCGGGGAGAGCAGAACAACAGATGGCTCAGCGTCCCATAGCGCACTGTCCGGCCGCAGCACCAAGGTGGTGGTGAATGCCGAATCAGCCCGCCCGGGGCCCTGTCCCAGGCGCCCCATGGCCAGTAGCGTCATGCAAGAGCAGAGGGCTGGGAGCCACCGAGAGCCATGGAGGACCTGCTGCAGAGCGCACTGGACAGTGCCACCGCCGAGAGCGCCCTCGTTCCCAGCTCCAAGGCCGATGCCATGGTCTTCCTGCTGATCGCGGCCCTGGGCCTGCTGATGGCCCTGGTCTACGTGCCGATCCGGCTGTTTCTCACGATCACAGCCCGCCGCCGCCGGCTGCAGCTGCTGCAGCGAATCCGTCGGCTGCGGGACGACCTGGGCCAGCCACTCCAGGCGGACCCCCTGAGCAGCTCCGACCTCCATCCTTCAAAGGTCTCGACCGCCAACGACTGATCGGCCCAGCTCAAGGCACTGTTCTGCGTCGATCAGTTCAGCGCAGCCGTCTTCAGTGCAGCGGGCTTCAGTGCAGCAGCATTCAGCCCGGCAACCGTCAGCGCATCACCATGCCGCCATCCACCTGCAGCACCTGGCCGGTCATGTAGGCGCCGGCTGGATCGGCCGCCAGGAAACGCACGGCGCTGGCCACCTCGGCCGGCTGACCCATGCGCGCCAGCGGAATCGCCGCCAGGATCGGCTCCTTGGCCAGGTCCTTGGTCATGTCGCTCTCGATGAAACCGGGGGCCACCGCATTGACGGTCACACCACGGCTGGCGAATTCGGCGGCACTGCTGCGGGTCAGACCGATCACACCCGCCTTGGCGGCGCTGTAGTTCGCCTGGCCGGGGTTGCCCATCAGGCCCACCACCGAAGTGATGTTGATGATCCGTCCGGCCCGGGCCTTGAGCATCGTGCGGCTCACGGCGCGGGTGCAGAGGAACACGCCGGTGAGGTTGAGGTCGATCACGCTCTGCCAGTCGCTGGTCTTCATGCGCATCAACAGCCCATCGCGGGTGATGCCGGCGTTGTTGACCAGCACGTCGAGGCGACCTTCCCGCTCGAGCACCGCCTTCACCATCGATTCCACCGCCGCTTCTTCGGCCACATTGGCCTGATGGCTCCAGGCCTGGCCGCCCTGCGCCTCAATCTCCGCCACCACGGCGGCTGCAGCCTCCGGCGAACTGGCGTAGTTCACCACCACGGTGGCGCCGGTGGCCGCCAGCTCCAGGGCGATGGCCCGTCCGATGCCGCGGCTGGCCCCGGTGACCAAGGCAACCTGGCCGTCGAGGGAAGAGCTGGGAGAACCGCCGGACATCGCCAATCAGGACAAGTGGGGCCGATCGTATGTGCCGCCCCCGCCGCCCTCACTCCTGCATGGTCTCGACACCCTCCAGGGCAGGGCCGAGCAGGTCAGCGAGGGTGCGCAGCTGTTCCTTGCTGCCCAGGGCCACCAGCAGCTGGCCCGGGGCCAGGCGCACATCGCCATCGGGATTGGCGATCAGGGTGGAGGGAGGGGCCAGGACGGGGACGCCGCGGTAGGTGGGAACTGGCTGACTGGGCGGTTCCGGATTGCGGATCGCCAGCACAAGAGCGCCGGTGCGCCGTCGCAGGGTCAGCTCAGCGAGAGTGCGGCCACTGAGATCGCCGAGCAGGAGGGGATCATTGCTGAGCTGGAACTCCTCCACCTCGCAATTGGAGCCGGCCAGCAGGTCCATGAAGCTCACCGCCAGGGGCCGCAGGGCTGTGGCCGCCATGGTGCGTCCACCCGCCACGTACGGACTGACCACCTGATCAGCCCCGGCCAGGCGCAGCTTGCGCGCGGCTTCTTCGCTGTCGGAGCGGGCGATCAGGCGGCAGCCGGGGGCAAGGCCGCGGGCACTGAGCACCACGTAGAGGTTGGCGGCGTTGCTCGGCAGGGCCGCCACGAGGCTGCGGCAGCGGTGGATGCCGGCCTCCAGCAGGGTCTCGTCGAGGGTGGCGTCGGCGCTGAGCACCGGCAAACCCCTCTCTTCCGCCTCTCGCTTGCGCTCGTCATCCATTTCGACCACCAACAGCGACACCCCTTCACTGCTGATCTGTTCGGCGATCTCCCGACCGATCCGCCCGTAGCCACAGAGGATCACGTGGTTCTGCATCGTCTCGATCCAGCGGAGGAAGCGGCGCTCGCGCATGCGCCGGAAGTAACCCGATTCTGTGAGACCCAACACTCCCTGAATGGTGAGCTGCACCACGATCAGGCCCCCGATGATCGAGAGGGCCGTCACCAGACGACCGCCCGGGGAGAGGGGCTGCACCTCCCCGTAGCCGATGGTGCTGATCGTGATCGCCACCATCCAGTAGCAATCCCCCCAGTCCCAGCCTTCGGTCAGGCGATAGCCGAGGGCGGAGAGGTTCACCACGGTCGCCAGGGCGATCATCGGTGTGCGCCAGGGGCGCCGCAACCGGGTGGAGGGTGGACGGCGCCGGCGCCGCAGAACTGGGATCATGGCGCCAGTCCCATCCGATCTCGGCTCATCCCAGGCCCAGGGCCTGCAGCACCGGGTCGATGGAGAGCTCCTGCAGCTGAGCGGCCTGGCCCAGGCCCGTCACCCCCTGGCGCTGGGGCAGGCTGGCCGGATCGCGACCCAGGGCTACCAGCGGCACACCGCAGAGCAGGGCCAGCTCGATCGTGAGCGGGTCACTTGCCAGCACCACGTCGGCGGCGGCCACCTGGGCAGCCCGCCGCCGCAGGGCGCCGAAGCTGGGCACAATGGGCGCCAGGGTGAAGCTGCGCAGATCGCTGAGGCGGACCTGGATGCGCTGCGTCAGGGCCTGCCAGTGGGGAGCCGGCCAGTCGCCGGCGCCGCCGGCCGGCGCCAACAGCAACATGGGCCCTGAACCGGGCGGCAGGGCCGCGCTGGCCTTGTCCAGATGCGCCCTGGCGATCGGCAGGCGGTAGGCCGCGGCATCCAACCGCACCCCCACGGGGCGCAGGTAGGCCTCCAGGCGCTGATCGATCCAGCCCTGGCTGGACGGAACAATCCGTTCGGTGGCCGAGAACCCCGCCGCCGCCACCCGGGTGGGGATGTGGCTCATCGACAGCAACAGATCGATGGCCCGGCCGCCGGGCCCACCGGCCACGAGGTTGACGCAGAGCTGGAAATCTGGATCCCGTACCAGGCCCAGAAGATTGGTCCAGTCGGCCAGGGTGGCCTTGTCATAGAGGATCGGCAGGATTTTCTCCACGGCCGGCAACAGGCTCCAGACGCTTCCAGCTTCAGGGCTGCAGGCCACCTGCACCTGGAAACCGAGCTGATCCGCCGCTGCCGCCACCGCCGGCAGAACCTGCAACTGGCTGACGCTGTCGCCTGGAATCAGAAAAAGGGCGCGCATCAGGCGTTGGACAGGGCATCGCGGCCTGATTGTATGGAGCAGTTCCTGATCTGCCCGTCGTTCCGGGAGCTGCTTGTGCATCTGCTGATCGCCGCCGCCGGCAGCGGCCGCCGTATGGGGGCCGAGGGCAACAAGCTCCTGCTGGTGGTGGCCGGTCGTCCAGTGCTGGCCTGGACCCTGGATGCGGCCCTGGCCTGTCCGGTGATCCGCTGGATCGGGGTGGTGGGTCAGCCCCTGGATGAGGAGGCCGTGGCGGCGATTGTGGCGGCAGCCGAGCCCAGGCTGCCAGTGCAATGGATCGTGGGCGGCGACACCCGGCAGGAATCGGTGAGCCGCGGCCTGGCGGCCCTGCCCGCTGAGGCCGAGGGGGTTCTGATCCACGACGGGGCCCGCTGCCTGGTGGAGCCGGAGCTGCTGAGCCGCTGCGCCGAGGCCGTGACCGCCGGCGCCGCCGTGATCGCCGCCACCCCCGTGACCGACACGATCAAGCAGGTGGACGGTGAGGGCACGATCCAAGCCACCCCCGATCGCAGCGACCTCTGGGCAGCCCAGACGCCCCAGGGCTTCCCGGTGGACGATCTGCGCCAGGCCCATGCGATCGCCGCGGCCGAGGGCTGGAGCGTCACCGACGACGCCGCCCTGTTCGAAAAGCTCGGAAAACCTGTGCAGGTGCTGGAGGCACCGCCGTCCAACATCAAGCTCACCACGCCCTTTGATCTCACGATTGCTGAGGCGGTTCTGGCCCAACGGGCGGCCGGTTGAGCGCTGCCCACTGCGCCGCTGACCACTGCGCCGCTGACAGCCGCGCCACTGACCGCCGCGCCACGGCTCAGATCCCGCCCACCTCCAGGGTGCCGAGCCCTCCATCCAGCCTTGCCGGTGCCCCGATCGGCAGGGCGGCGTTGCCGGGGGCATGGCCCACCGGCAGGCCGGCGACCACGGGGATTCCCAGATCCTGCGTGCGTTCGCGCAGCACCTGCTCGAGGCTGAAGCACCCGGCGGTTCCGCGGGCCTCGATCAGGCTGTTGTCTTCGGACGCGCCGTCCTGTTGAGACGCGCCATTGGCTTCGATCTCGTCGTCTCCAGGTGGCTCTTCGGCGGGATCGTCGCAGCCCAGGAAGCTACCGAAGCCGATGCCGGCCAGGCTCTGCAGCGCTCCGCAAAGGCGCCAGTGGGTGAGCATCCGCTCGATCCGGTAGGGCGCCTCGCCCACATCCTCAAGAATCAGGATCGCCCCCCGCAGCTCCGGCAGGTGGGCCGTGCCGAGCAGATGGGTGGCCACGGTCAGATTGGCCACCAACAGCGGCCCCTCGGCCACACCGGCTTGCCAGCCCACGCCACACAGCGGCGGCAGGGGCTCGCCGAACAGCAGGGCCCGCAACCGTTCCTGGCTCCAGCGGGGTTCCGCCGCCAGGGTGGTGAGCAGCGGTCCATGGATGCCGCCACGGCGGCCCCGAGCCTGCTGGCCCCACAGCAGGGATGTGACATCGGAGAAGCCCAACAGCCAGCCATCCGGCAGGGACAGCGGCCGCTCCAGCAGCCGGGCCGAGCCCCAGCCGCCCCTGACGCAGGCCAACAGGGCGGCGGCGACGTCCAGGTCCGCGGCCCGCTCCGCGTCGCGGCCGGCCAGGTAGCCCCAGCGGCGCCCCAGCAGACGCTCCGGCTGGGAGGGCTCCAACTGCAGCCCCCACTGCTGCAGCAACGCTGCACCGGCCGCGAGCCGGTCTGCGGCGTCAGGGCCGATCAGAGCCGAGCTGGCCGCCACCAGCTGCACCCGATCCCCCCGCCGCAGCGGACGGGGCCAGTCCTGCGGCCAGCGCAGCTGGCTCATGCCGCTCCCCGGCCCAGCACCAGGGCCAGCAGCAGCAGGCCGCCCAGCTGCACCTGCCTCAGAAAATGGCGGCCATAGCGAGAGCGGGGCAGGGCGGCGCTGCGCAGATCCAAGGCCTCACGCTGCATGCCCGCGGCGGCCACCAGCCAGAGCGGCCAGAACACCAGATTGATCGACTGCAAGGCCGCCGCCATTGCCAGGGTCAGGGCGGTGAGCCCATAGCAACCGGCCACCACCGCGGGCGCCCGGATTCCGAGGCTGAGGGCGCTGCTGCGGACCCCCAGCACGGCGTCGTCATCGCGATCGGCCATGGCATACACCGTGTCGAAGCCGAAGGTCCAGCTCACGGCAGCCAGCCACACCAGCAGCAGCGGCGCTCCGCCGGCCAGGCTGCCCGTGGCGGCCGCCCAGGGGATCAGGGTGGCGAAGCCCCAGCACAGGGCCAGCACCAACTGGGGAAAGGCGAACCAGCGCTTGGCGGAGGGGTAGAGCAACACCGGCGGCAGGGTGGCCACCGCCAGCAGCAGGCAAAGCGCGCGGCCTCCTGGCGGCAGGGCCAGCACCACCAGCAGGGCCAGCAGCAGGCAGACCAGCAGCAGGATCACGGCTTCTGGCACGCCGGCGCGGCCATCGGCCAGAGGCCGATGGCGGGTGCGTTCCACCAGCGGATCGATACGCCGGTCCCAGAGGTCGTTGGCGACGCAACCGGCACCGCTCACCGCCAGACCACCCAACACGATCCATCCCACCAAGCCGGGCTCCGGCGGCGCCTGGGGGGTGAGCCAGAGGGCCCAGCCTGCGGGGATCAACAGGATCAGCCGACCGCTCGGCTTGTGCCACCGCAACAGCTCGATCCAGGCCCGCAGCCGGTCGGCGGTGCCGTGGAAAGCCAGGCGACTTGGAGCCATGCAGCGGTTGCGCTCGCCAGCAGCCTAGGTCTGGTGCCGGATGGCAAAGTGACGCCGCCCCTGACCCGGCGGCCTTGCCGATGGCCCAGATCCCTCCTGTCGCCTCGGCCGGCCTGCGTCGGGTGGCGGCGATCGACATCGGCACCAACTCGATCCACCTGCTGATCGCCGAGGTGGATCCGGAGCTGCAGAGCTTCAGCGTGGTGCTGGCCGAGAAATCGACCACACGGCTGGGGGAACGGGATCCCGAAACCGGTGACCTCAGTGCCGCGGCGATCGAGCGGGGCTTCCGAACCCTGCGTCACTGCCGCGATCTGGCCGCCAGCCATGGGGCCGAACAGATCGTCACGGCAGCCACCAGTGCCGTGCGCGAAGCCCCCAACGGCAAGGACTTTCTGCAGGCCGTCCAGGAGCAGCTGGGGCTGGAGGTGGATCTGGTCAGCGGCCCCGAAGAAGCGCGCCTGATCTACCTCGGCGTGCTCTCGGGGATGAGCTTCGGCGAGCAGCCACACATGATCATCGACATCGGTGGCGGCTCCACCGAGCTGATCCTGGCGGACAGCCGCGATTCCCGCGCCCTGACCAGCACCCGCATCGGCGCCGTGCGGCTGCAGCGCGACTTCATCCGCGAGGAACCGCTGCCGGACGAGCGGCGGAAGTTCCTGCAGGCCTATATCCAAGGGTCCCTGGAACCCGCCGTGGCCCAGGTGAAGGCCGCGTTGCCGGCCGGCAGCAAGCCCGTGCTGGTGGGCACCAGCGGCACCGCCATGGCCCTGGCGGCCCTGGCTGCCGCCGAGGAGGCCAAACCGCCGCTGAAGTTCCAGGGCTACCGGCTCGATCGCCAGAAGGTCGACCAGATCGTGGCCAAGCTGCTCGCCATGACGCCGGAACAGCGGCGCACTCTCTCGGTGATCAATGAGCGGCGGGCCGAAATCATCGTGCCCGGCGTGCTGATCATGCAGACCGCCATGACGATGCTCCAGGCCGATGCCCTGGTGGTGTGCGACCGCGCCCTGCGGGAGGGCCTGATCGTGGACTGGATGCTGCGGCAGGGGCTGCTGGGCGACCGGTTCTCATTCCAGAGCTCGATCCGCCAACGCACGGTCCGTCATCTCGCCCAGTCGTACGGCGTCGACCGGGCCCAGGCCGATCGGGTGGCCGAACTCGCCGTGAGCCTCTACGACCAGAGCCGTGGCCTGCTCCACCACGACCACGAATACGGCGGCTACGGCCGCCAGCTGCTCTGGGCGGCGGCGCAGCTGCACACCTGCGGCAAACACATCAACATCGCCGCCTACCACAAACACACCTGGTATCTGATCCGCCACGGCGAGCTGCTCGGCTATTCCCAGGCCGAGCATCTGATGGTCGCGGCGATCGCCCGCTATCACCGCCGCGGCCTGCCCAAGAAACGGCATGAGTCGTGGCAGCTGATCGAGGGGCGCGACCAGCGCCGCACCGTGGCGTCGATGGCCCTGTTGCTGCGGCTGGCGGCCGCCCTGGATCGGCGGCCCGTTCCCGTGATCGCCGGGCTCGAGGTGGTGCCCCTGCGCGATGGCGATGGGGTGAATGGCCTGCTGATCAGTCTCAGATCCTTGCCGCCAGCGCCCGGTGAGCCACCGATCGATCTTGGCCTCGAGCGCTGGAGCCTGCGCTCCTGCGCCGAGGTGGTGCTGGAAGCCAGCGGCTTCCGGCTGCGGGTAGCCGGGCCCGATGGCGAGGTGGTGCCCTGAGGGCAGCGATGGCGGAGCCCGCGACACGACGAACGATCACGATCCACTGGCCTGATGGTGGCGTCAGCCAGGCGGCCGTGGGCTGCGACTGGCTGTTGGCGGCCGCTGAGGCGGGTCAGTCGATTCCCACCGGCTGTCTCGGCGGCAGTTGCGGAGCCTGCGAGATCGAGGTGAACGGCCAGGTGGTGCGTGCCTGCATCGCCACGGTGCCGGCCAGTGCCGGCGGCAACCTGGACGTGGACCTGGCCGCTGATCCCTATTGGTGAGCTCCTGGTTGGAGCTCCTGGATCAGACCTGATGAGCCTGGATCAGGCCTCCCCCCAGCACCACCTCACCGGCGTAGAACACGGCCGCCTGGCCTGGTGTGATCGAGAACTGCTCCTCGGCGAACTCCAGCTGGCAGCGATGGGGCCGGCCGTTGGCCGCGTCATCTGGCTGGGCTGACAGGGGGGTGAGCCGGGCTGCCACGGGGGCACTGCGGTAGCGCAGTTGCACGTCCACCTGCAACGCCGCCGCCGGCGGAGCCATGGAGATCCAGTTGATCGCCCCCACGATGCAGCGACCCCGCGCCGCCTCCCGCCTTGGGGCCACCACCACCCGGTTCATGGCGCCATCGAGCCGCACCACATGCAGCGGCTCCCTCCAGGCCACCCCCAGACCCTTGCGCTGGCCGATGGTGAAATGCTCGATGCCGTCGTGGCTGCCCACCACGGTGCCGTTGGCCAGCACGATCTCACCGGGGCGGGGCGGCAGGTAGGCGTCCAGAAACGCCCGCATCGAGCCGTGGTGATCGGCGAGGCAGAGGTCCTGGCTTTCGGGCTTGCTGGCGGTGCGCAGGCCGTAGCGCCCCGCTTCCAGCCGGGTGTCCGGCTTGGTCAGCTCCCCCAGGGGGAACACCAGCCGCCCCAGCACCTCCTGGGGCAGGTCGTAGAGGAAATAGCTCTGATCCTTGTGGCGATCCAGGCCGCGCAGCAGTTGATGGCGCCCCGCCACGGTCGCGCCCTCTGCAGCGGCGCCGGTGGGAAGCGGCAGGGGATCGCCGGCATCGGCGTGGCGCACGCGGGCGTAATGACCGGTGGCGATGCGCTCGATGCCGCGGTTCTGCAGCGCCCACTCCAGCATCGGGCCGAATTTCACCTCTCGGTTGCAGCGCGAGCAGGGCAGCGGCGTGATCCCGGAGGCATAGCCCTGCACCAGCACGTCGACGATCTGTTCGCGGAAGCGCTCCCGTGCATCCACCACGTGGTGGGGAATGCCGAGCTGCTCGCAGATGCCGGCCGCATCGACCAGACCCTCGGCGCAGCAGGCCCCCTTGCCGCTCATCAACCAGAGGGTGAGCCCTTCCACCTGCCAGCCGGCCTCCACCAGCAGGGCCGCCGTGAGGGAGCTGTCGACACCACCGGAGAGGCCCACGGCCACCCGATGCTCTCCAGGCCAGCGGCGAAGGCGCTCAAGCGCTTCAGCTCCGGCGGGGGTGACCGGGGCAGCCACGGCTCGGAGGGCGGCATCGGCTGACGCAGTCACGCCTTCAGCAGACAGCGGCGCAGGCAGTGGAGCGGGATGGACGGTCAAGACCTGGAGGCAGTGCACGGCTGTCGGCGGGCCGCAGGCTTTCCATCATGAAAGCGTGCCGCCATCCCTGCCTTGTCGCCCCTCCCCCCCGCGCCCTGCTGGCCCCGGCGCGATGCGGATCACCTACTGGTCAGCGGTGCCCAGATGGCCGCGCTGGAGCAGCAACTGTTCGCCTCCGGCCTGCCGGTCGAGGCCCTGATGGAGAAAGCTGCCCTGGCCGTGGCTGAGCGAGTGCGCACCGGTTCCGCCTGGCGCCGGCAGGCCCGCCGCAGCGGTGTGCTGGTGCTGGTGGGGCCGGGACACAACGGCGGTGATGGCCTGGTGGTGGCACGGGAACTGCATCTGGCCGGCTGGCCGGTGCGGATCTGGTGCCCCTGGCCGCGGATCAAACCGCTCACCGAAGCCCATCGCCGCCACGCCGCCTGGCTGGGCATTCCCGCCCTGGAAGGCGAGCCCAACCCGGCCGATGGGGCTCTCTGGATCGATGCGCTGTTCGGGGTGGGGCAGACCCGACGACTGGATCCAGCCCTGGAGCTGCTGCTGGCGCATCGCCAGCAACAACAGCCGGGCCAGTTGGTGGCGATCGATGTGCCCAGCGGACTCTGCAGCGATTCCGGACGCTGCCTGGGGGACGTGGCCGCCGTTGCCCACACCACCTACTGCATCGGCCTGCGCAAGCAGGGCCTGGTGCAGGATGCGGCCCTGCCCTACGTGGGGCGGTTGCGGCGGATCGACCTGGGTCTGGCCCCGACCCTGCTCGAGTCCCTGCCGCCAAACCAGCTGCTGGGCATCGGTGGCGCCAGGGCTGCTGCCGATCTGGCTGCCCTCCCCTGGCCCCAGATCGATCCCACCGCCGCCAAGTACGGCCGTGGCCGCCTGCTGGTGGTGGCTGGCAGCCAGAGCTTCCGCGGTGCCGCAATCCTGGCCCTGAGCGGCGCCAGTGCCAGCGGTGCCGGCAGCCTGCGGGCGGCGCTGCCCGAGGCGGTGGCGGAGCAGCTCTGGCTGGTGCAGCCCTACACCGTGCTGCAGGCCAGCCTGGGCAGCACCGCCCAAGCTGGCCTGGCGCTGGGTGGTCTGGACGCCGGGGCGCTGGAGCGTCTCGATGCGGTGCTGCTGGGACCGGGGCTGGGAGCGGCCGCAGCAACCGCAGAAGCGCCGCTGTGGCAAGCAGAGCAGAAGTTCTGGGATCATCTGCAGGCCTTCAAGGGGCTGCTGGTGCTCGATGCCGACGGTCTCAACCGGCTCGCCGCCCCCAGCGGTGGGCAGGCCGAGGCGCTGGCGATTCAATGGTTGCGGGGACGCGGCGGACCCACCTGGATCACGCCCCATCGCGGCGAATTCAACCGGCTGTTTCCGGATCTGCAAGACCTGCCGCCGCTGGAGGCGGCCCGCCAGGC
>NZ_JAHLYT010000018.1 GCF_025128095.1 Synechococcus sp. CS-1328
CACCAACACTCACCACATCACTGCCCAGCGCCGTCACTGCCGCGCTGCCACTCAATGTCGCTGTTGTTGTCGTGTCATACACCTTGTTATCAGCGATCAGACCCGATACCGACAGATTCGCCGGCGTGATCTCGGCAATAGCACCAGTTGCAGTTGAAGAAGCCAACTGATATCCATAAACAGGAACCGAACCAAGAGCAACACTGCTCTGCACAGAATCGATGGTGAGACCGGTGAGCGTTACGGACTTACCTGTTCCAACATCTTTTGTGACGAGGCTGCCTAGCAAAGGAGGCAAAGGAGACAGGGCGATCTGATCTCCACCGAGAATGCCAGAAATGCTCAGATTCGAGGGATCCAGCGTGATCTGAGTGGAGGCATCGTAGACGCGGCTTACCGAACCAACGAGATCAACGGAAAGAGTAGGTGCAGCCGAATAGAGAAACCCATTTCCTGTTCCAAGAATTCCCAGGGTATCCCCAAAAGAGATGTTATACTGCTTGAAGGATGGAAGAAGAGACCCTATAGCATCCAGTACGGGAGTAGATGAATAGACCAACCATTGAGCACCGCTCTCGACAACCAACGCAGGGCTGGAAGACAAATTCTGAAAAGCGCCGGCCCCACTCCCTAAAACAATCGAGTTTCCGGTTGCTGCGGAGGCCGTAAGGGAGTTGGTGAGTGTAAGACCCAATGCCGCATCCACGCTGATGCGACCGGCCGTGATCGCAGCCAAGGTGACGGCGCCCGCCACTCCACTCCCCAACGTCTGAGACGACAGCTGAATGACCACCTCGCCAGTACCAGCATCACCAGTATTCAGACTTGTTCCTGGCGCCATCGTGATCACTGCAGCACCAGCATCGCGAAAAAGGGATTCTGCCGCTGCCTGATTCGCAAGCAAGCGAATATCAGAACCGTCTGTGCTGATGCTGGAGTTCAGCAGGATGGATCGACCGGCTTCTAGGGAAAGGGAACCGCCAGTCCCAATCGGATTGTTGATGTTGATATCGGATGATGCATTCAGCGTGATGTCATTATTCGCTTGAAGGACAACCGCCGTCCCTCGATTGGCAATCGCCTCAATTTGGGCAGGCGTAAGGGTCATATCACCGCCAGGCTGAACGGCATAGCCATATTCATTCGCCGCAACCAATTGCAGCAATCCAACATTGGAAGCCGCGCCATTATCATAAAGTGGGGAACCGACCAGGAATTGATCGCCTGCCACCGGGGTGAGATAAGACGCACAACCCTCGGAGCATTCACCACCATAGTTGGAAAAAGCCTGATCTCCCACCAAGGAATTTGATGAGGAGACCACTCCCGTGAGCCCGCGGGCGGCATCGACCCAGGTCACGGCACCTGCCTGGGAGCCACTGGTCAGAGCAGGATTGGCCCAGTAAGGCGTATGTACAAGATAATTACCGCTCTTGAGAACAACAATCGACTGATCGCCAACAGCATCAAATGCAGTTTGTCCAACCAATGAGTTGGATGAACTTACAAATCCAGCCAGGCCACTCGTGCCATCGATCCAAGTACTGGCACCTACATCTTCCACAGCCCCATGATCCCAACCTGGACTTGAGACCACGGCATTACCCGAGGAAAGTGATTGTACCGAGTCGAAACCACCGCCAATTCGATCAAATGGAGAGGATCCCACCAGAGAATTCAACTCGGAAATGGAACCACCGACATCACCTGTCAGCAACTGTCCGTTTGTCCCACTGACCCAGGTCACAGCACCCACATCCGCCAACGCACCCGAGGTGAAAGGGAGATCCCATTGAGGACTGGAAACCAGATAATTCCCATTGCTCAGCCCAACGACACCACCCGAACCCACACGATCCGACAACGTGCCGCCCGTCAGAGAGTTTTGCGTACCCACTGCGCCAACTGTTCCCCCCGTTGAGCCATCTGTCCAGGTGACGGCTCCCACATTGCGATTAGTAGGATCAAGATCCCAATTAGGACTGATGACTACGTAGTTTCCTGTTTCGAGGGCAACGACGCCACGATTGCCCAGCCAGTCATCCGCAGAAGTTCCCACCAATGAGTTGGTGGAAGCAACAATGCCGCCAACTGTTCCCGGTACAGCTCCCGTGAGCTCACCGTTGCTCCCATTGACCCATGTGACAGCACCATAATAGGCGCCACTTCCATCGCCGCTCCATTCAGAGCTGGTGACAACGTAGTTCCCGTTGACAAGCTCAGTGATCTGATAAGAGGACGTGAAGCCAATTCCCCAAGCACCCACTCGGTCTCCATCGGAGCCCACCAAAGAATTGGTGGAACTGACTGCTCCAGAAATGCCAAGATCCCCATCTCCCCAGGTGACGGCACCGGCATTGATCGCCGTTCGCGAAACATCATCCCAATCTGAACTGACGACCACATAATTTCCATTGGCCAGCGCCGTGACCCCATAGAAACCCACCGCATCATTGGCGCTGGAACCAACCAGAGAGTTGGTCTCACTCACCAGACCAGAGGTCCCAGCCACGCCATTTCCCCAAGTCACGGCACCAACATCGATCGCTGCACCGTCCCAATCCGGACTACTGACCACGTAATTCCCGTTGGTCAGAGGAGTCACGCCATAGTTGCCAACGGCATCACCGGCGCTCGATCCCACCAAGGAATTGGACTCCGTCACCTCACCAGCAAGGCGGGTCGTACCCGTACCGTCACCCCAGGTCACGGCACCCACATCAAGGGTGGACAAGGTGTTGTCCCACTGCGGGCTGAGCACAACAAAGTTGCCATTGGTCAACTCGATGACGCCATCCGAGCCGATCTGATCATTCGAACGACTGCCAACCAAGGAATTTCCCTGCCCGACAAAGCCCGTCATTCCGCTGGTGCCATTCCCCCAGGTGACCGCGCCCGCGTCCGCGATGCTGGGCCTGTCCCATGAGCTGCTGACGACCAAATAGTTGCCGTTGGCGAGACCCACAACCCCATTGCCGGAGTTCCAGCCAACCCAATCATTGGTGTTGCTACCTACCAAGGAATTGTCGCTACTGACAACACCAGTGAGTCCAAACCTACCATCCACCCATGTGACCGCTCCAGCCCCAGAGATGGTCGCAACCGTGGAGACCAGATTCCAATCAGAGCTGGTGATCACATAGTTGCCATTGGAGAGAACTGTGATTCCGTCAACGCCAACCCGATCGTTCGCACTGGATCCCACCAGGGAATTCAATGAACTGATTTCACCTGCAATCCCCAGGCTTCCATTCCCCCAGGTCACGGCACCGACATCAGCAACGGCGCCATCGGTGGCAGGAGAATCCCAGAAAGGGCTGGCAACAGCATAGTGACCATTGCCCAGGACTTTTACCCCATTCGAACCAACCCCATCCCCCGCACTGGATCCCACCAGGGAATTCGCCGAGCCAACCACGCCCGACATTCCAGTACTGCCATCCCCCCAGGTCACAGCACCCGCATTCACCGCAACCGTACCGTTGTCCCAGAAGGAACTGAGGATCACATAGTTTCCATTCCCGAGGGAAACAGCTCCTCCACTACCAACGGAATCCAACGATGTGGATCCCTGCAGGCTGGACAGGAGCGCCCCTGTGGTGCCATCAAAGAGGTAGGCCGCACCTGTATCGACAGCAACCAGAGGATCGAAATCATCGAGGGGATCGAGGGCAACGATGTTCCCCCCTGGAAGCACGAGAATGGACGAACCGAATTGATCACCAGCCCGAGGATTCGGATCCACCAGCTGGGTCACGCCATACCCCACCTGCTCCTGGATGGGGTTGGCATCAATCACGATGTTCTTGGGATCCAAAAGCAGCGTGCCCGCAGCACCACCCTGCGGCGCACCGGCATCAGCCTGGCCGCTGAACCGCAACAACTCCTTGCCAGATACCTCCAGCAGCCCACCATCCCCCCCCTCAGCACCACCACGGGCACTGACGCTGCCTGAGAAACGGGTGACCTGCTCCGACCAGACCACCACCTCTCCGCCATCGCCGCGACGGAGCGCATCGGCCTTCAAGACAGAGGTGGAACTGACCGTGGTGGTCGAAGCATTCGCGGCTCCGGAGGTCAGCGCTGCACCCTGAAAACCACCACCCACATGGACAGTGCCACCACCAGATGTGCCGCTCGCATCGGCCGTGGCGGCCTGAAGGGTGAGCGTGGCAGCGGACAGGTCGATCGAGCCGCCGATCGCCTGCTCACCGGTGCCGATCGCCTCGTAGGTGCCGGAGCTGAACACATTACCTTCCGCGGATACCGAGATGCTGCCGCCGACTTTCGTGCCACTCGCCTGCAGGCGGGAGTTCACCGTCTGGACAAGATTGCCGCCTGCCTGGAGCGTGATCGAACCACCCTCGCCGGTGAAGCCTTCCGCCTGGATCGGAGCCAGGCTGACGATGTTCTGACTCGCCACCACCGAAATCTGGCCGCCGCTGCTGCCGCTGGATTGAATCCCGCCGCCCTGCAGCACCGTGCCGCCGGCGATCGTCACCTGGCCGCCCCGGCCGCTGGGCGGTGGCGTTGCAGGCGCTGCCGTCACCACCGGTGGCGATGCAGCCCCGGGGGCAGAAGCCAGCCCTGCAGCAGGGGAGCCTGTCCCCTCCAGGGCAGACACGTCACTCCTCAGGGGAGCGCTCACTCCAACCTCCAGCAGTGGTGCTTGCACCACAGTCACGGCGTCCGGTGGCGGTTCCGCCAGCGCCGCGTTCAGGTCTGTGGTGCCGCTCTGCGGCGCAAAGCTCCAGCTGCCGCTTGTGCCGCTGCTCTCCACCACCGTGCCGGCACTGCCGCTGACGCTGCCGCTGGTGCTGCCACTGCCGCCGCCACTGCCGGAGGCATCAATCGTGCCGCCGCTGATCAAGACCAGCTGACCCTTCAGGTCAATCCGGCCCCCATTGGCCAGCACCGGCTCAGCCAAGGATCCATCGGCCGCTGCTGGCGGCTTTGCAGCGGGGAGGGCCGCATGCACCGGGGCAGATGGCATTGCATCACCCGACCCCGCATCAGCTGGACCGGAGTTGCCTGATCCCGACTCAGCCACGACCAACGCACCAGATGGCCCTACTGCATCGCTGCTGGCCCCAGGCACTGCCCCTGAAGACGGCTCCGTGGCTGTCGTCGATCCCTCGCTGGCGCCATCAGCTCCTGCCTCAGAGGCATCCGTGCCTGCCGCAGCAGATGTCTCGCTACTTGTCTCGCTGGCCGTCTCGGTAGAGGTCTCGGATCCACCGGTCTCCGCTCCACCGGTCTGGGATCCATCACTGCCGGCCTCACTGGTCGACTCCGCCGCCGCTGTCCCAGCACCGTCTGGCTCACTCGGCGCCACATCGCCATCGCCGCCAGTGGCCAGCACCTCGCTGTTCTCCAGCGTCAGATCTCCCACCGCCGCCAGCACCACCGTTCCGCCGCCGGTCGCTCCGCTCGCATCCAGACGGCTGTCACGAACACTCACGGTGTCTCCCTCCACCGTGATCCGCCCGCCCACACCGTCTGGGCTGCTCACGTTCAGCTCACTGGCGCTGATGCTCACATCACGGCCGGCCACCTCGATCTCGCCGCCGCTGACCAGCAGACGCGCCGCCTGCACAATCACATTGCCGCCCTGGGCATCGAGCAGCAGGCTCTGATCCACCGTGAGCGTGCCGCCATCGATGCTCAGATCGCCATTACTGCTCAACCCCAACACCGCCAGACTGGCCGGGTCGGTCACCAGGCCAGAGCGGCCCCGCAGCGGTTCACCACTGAGCAGGGCCGCCTGGGCCGGCGTTGTTCCCAGCACATCAAACAGGCCGGATCCAATCCGCAACCCCGTGGCGGTGCTGAGATTGAGATGCTGCACATTCTGGAAGCCGCCGGATCCGCTGATCGTGATCCCGCCAGGAGACAACCAGAACAGATTCCCTTTGCTGCTCAGTGAAATAGGCTTATCAATAAAACTACCCAGGGAATTGATCACCCCCACCATGACATTGCTATATCCACCTGACTCGATTCGTACACCCGTGATACCACCGCGCGTATCGAATGCGCCAAAGCGATGAAACAGGTTGCTGCCGGCGCCCGTGCCACCACTCACGCCGCACAGACCGGCATTGCAGCTGCCGTCCTTGACGCCATTCACCACCGTGCCCAGGCTCCTCACCCCGGCCGCTCCCTTGACCTCCGCTGCCGCAGGGCCGACGCCCAGCAGCAGGCTGGTGAGGCTCAGACCGGCCCCGAGGCCCAATTGCCAAAGCCGAGATCTTGCCTTTGCCGCCATGGAGGCTCGCAACTCACGCCGAAGCAGCGACACACCCAGGCCCCCATGGCCGTGCAAATTGCCGCGCGCCGTCCGGGCCATCGCCATACCACGTCAGAATCTGTTAACCCAACCTAATGGCTTGGCACAGATTCATCACATCTGCGCAGAAGCAAATTCAGAGCAACAGCCAAATCTTTTTATCAGCAAACTCTCAGCTTGCTCTGAAGCCACGACCGATCAACCACTACCGAGACACCAGCACCGCAAAACTGGCAAGGCAAAACCGGTCACGCCAATCCGGCAACGCCAAGCAGATGCGTTGGCAAACAAAATGCCTCTGGCCATGTCTGTAGCACTCGCTACTCAAACCTCCCTGACTGGTTGCAACAGCTGATCTGACAGAACGAAAAGCCCGCTCTGGGCTGGACACCGGCGCGGCAGGTCTCGAGCTCAACAGCACCGCCGGAAGCTGGTCACACGATCAAAGCAGCGGCACAGCAGCCCTGGCGTCCTGAACCATTCGAGCCAAAATCCGTACTCCTATTGCGTTCTGCGGGCTTTCAGATGTTCCCCCTGCTCGCCCAGCTGGTCGCGCCTCCGCTGCAGAACAGCCCGATCCGGCTGCCCGGACCCGATGCGGGAGAGCAGCGTCCTGCCCCCAGAGGGGAACAGCAACCGGTTCCGGTGGAGATCCAGGAACCGGTTGAACCCGAGACCCCACTCCAGACGCCCGAATCCCCAGATCAACCCGGCACCCTGCCGACGCCCACACCCGGCGACTCCGGCAGCAGCGCAGCGCCCCGGGTGGAGGGGATCACGGTCTACAACGCCTCGGAGTTGTCGGCAATCCTGACCGGGTGCGGTGCCGGAGAGGCACCGGCCAAACGGCTCGAGACCTGTGCCGCCGCACTCACGGCCCGGCTAGTGGCCGATGGCTATCTCAATAGCCGCGTCTATGTGAAGCAGGCGCCCGCCCCGGGCTACCTGGAGGTGGTCGAGGGGCGCGTGGTGGAGCTCCGCGTCAACAGCGACGACGGCCGCCTCAGCCGCAAGGTGTCAAGGCTGCTGGCTCCCCTGCAGGGCTCGGTGCTGCACTTGCCCACCGTGGAGCAGCAGCTGCAACTGCTGAAGCGCCTGCCGGGCGTGACCAACGTGCGCGGCAACCTCTCACGGCTCGGCAGCGACCCCTCCCAGGCGGTCTTCACGGTGAGCTTCCAGCCCAGCGACCAGCCCTGGCAAGGCGAATTCTCCCTCCGCAACGACGGCTCGAACGGCTCCGGTGAAGCGCGCGCCATCGGCACGATCGCCAAGGCCAACCTCGCCACCCGCGGCGACACCCTGCTGCTCTACACGGAGCTCGACTCCGACAACACGCCCTCGCTCGGGGCCGTGATCACCTCGGTGAGCTACACGGTGCCCCTGGCCGATCAATGGAACTTCACCGGCGCCTTCGGCTACAGCCGCCGCAACCTGATTGAGCTGCCCTCGCCCACCAACGCCATCTCCACGACCCAGTTCCAGGGGCTGGGCCAGGTCGAGTGGGTGTTCAAGGACACCCTCAGCCAACGCTGGAGTCTGTTCGCCGGATTCAGCGGCGACCGCAGCAACACCTATCTCGACGGCAAGGCCCTGCCGGATCTGGTGCCGGAGAGCGTGCGCTCTCCCAGCAATGGCTACGTGCGGGTCGGGCTCGCCGCCAATGGCCTCAGCGGCTCGCTCGGCTGGGCCGGCAACGTCTATCTGCTGCAGGGCATTGCCGCCGCCACGTCGTCGCAGCAGCGCAAGGAGCTGGCTCAGGTGGATCTCTATCCCGGTGAATCCACCGCCCTCGGTGGCCTGATCTCAGCGGCCTGGGCCTTTGCCCCCAGCTGGCAACTGAACCTGCGGGCCGGCGGCCAGGTGGCCTTCAAGCCCCTGACCAACTCGATGCAGTTCACCGTGGGCTCCGATGCGGGCATCCGCGGCCTGCCCGGTCAGTTCCTCAGTGGCGACAACGGCTGGCTCGGCACCGCCGAGGTGGCCTGGACCTTCTGGCAGAAGAACAACCAGAGCCTCCAGCTGGTGCCGTTCATCGGCGTGGGTGGCGTGAAGACAACCCTGGCGGGGGTCACCTTCTCTGACACGGTTGGCTCCGGCGGGATCCTGGCGCGCTGGTTGGCCGGCAACAGCTGGCTGGTGGAACTGGGCTGGGTGGAACAGTTCGAAACCAACGACAACCTGGGCGAATGGACCGACTGGGCCCTGGGCAAGGGCCTCTACGCCCAGGTGAAGTACCGGTTCTGAGCGCCAACTCCATGAACACCATCTGTCGGAGAGTCGTCTGGCTGAAAGCCGTCTGAACGCGAGGCTCTACAGCCCTTCAAAGCGCACGTTGAGATTGAGCTTGCCCGGACCGATCGCAGTGGACTGCAACACCAAGGCCGCTGTCTTGCCGTCGGGGGTGCCATCCACCGTGGTGCCGCTGGGCGGATCCATCACCAGGTTGAAGCCCCAGGCACCGCTCACCGTGTTGATCGTGCGTTCGGTGTAGCCCTGCTGGCTGAGTGCGCTTTTCACCTTGGCCAGCAACTGCTCGGGCGTGCCACCCAGCTGGGTGTTGAGGCTGGTCTGGCCGATCGCATTGGCGGCGAACAGAGAGGGAGCGGGCTTGGGAAGCGGCAGCTTCAGCCCCTTGAGCAGCGACGCCGCCGGTGCGGCCCAGGCGGCAGAGGCACTGACCACAAGCAACGCCAGGGTCGCCACGGGAGTCCAGACGAAACGCATCGGTGGCCACATCACAGGCTTTGGAGGCTAGGCCGAAACCGATGCCGCGACCCGATCAGTGCCAGAGCCCCCGTTTGCGCAAGGGCGCCAGGTTGGTGATGCGCATCCCCTCCTCGCCGCAGCTGACGGTGCCCTGGCGCCGCAGCTGGCTGAGGGAGCGCGATGCGGTTTCACGGGACAAACCGGCAATGGCCGCCAACTCCCGCTGCGGCAAGGGCGGCACCAGGGCCTCGGGATCGCGGGCAGGGTCGCTCTGCAGGGCAAGTTCCAGCAGCGCCGCCAGCAGGCGCGTGGTGGCATCGGCCCCACGGAGCAGGAAGCGCTGATTGAGCGCCCGCAGGCGCCGCGCCTGAAGCCGGGCCATGGCCAGGGCCAGACGCCCCTCACGCTCAAGCAGCCGGCGAAACGGCTCGGATCGGAGCTTCACCACCTGCAAAGCGGTGAGTGCCACCACATCGGCCGTGCGCCGCCCATCCACCAGCACCGCCATGTCGCCGAGCAGGGCCTCCGGGCCGAGCACCGCCAGGGTCACCTCCTCGCCATCGGCAGAGAAGCCCCGCACCTTGGCCATGCCGGAGCGCAAGACCAGCAGACCCATGCCCTCGTCTTCCTCCATCACCACCACCTGGTCTGCTGGCAGGGAGACCGAGAGCTGCCCCTCCAGGAGCGGCTCGAGGAGTGCCGCATCGATTCCCTGGAACAGGGGAAGCCGGGCCAGATCCGAGCAGCTGAGGGGAACGGGCATGGACGAACCGATCTCAGCAGGGCTGGGGAGTTCCATCTTCTCGCCCCGACCTGCGGCTGCAGTGGTGAAAGTGCAGTGGTATCAGCAGTCACCCCGCCAGGGCACGACCCAGCTCCTGCCGGGCCGCCGCCAGAGCCCCCTCCAGGGCCGCCCCATCCCGACCGCCGGCCTGGGCCAGGTTGGGCCGGCCACCGCCGCCGCCGCCGCAGGCCCGGGCCACCCCACCGATGAACGTACCGGCCTTCAGGCCTGCCCCGACCACCGCCGTGCCGAAGGCCGCCACCAGGATCACCTTGCCCAGGTCGGCGGGGTCGGGCAAACCACCCAGCACCACCGCCGCGCCATCCCCGAGTTGATCCGCCAGCTGCTGGGCGGCGCTCTGCAGTCCGCCCCCCTCCACACCATCGAGCCGGGCCACCAGCAGCCGGTAGGACCCAGCAGCACCGTTCACAGGTTCGGCCTGTCCCGCCAGGGCCGCCGACTTGGCCAGGGCCAGCTCCTGGCGGCTGCACGCCAGGGCCTTGGTCGCGCCCTTCAGTTCCTCCTGCAGGGCGCTGACACGCTCGACAATCTCGCCGGGCTGGGCCTTGAAGCGATCCCCCAGGGCCTTCACCACCGCCTCGCGCTCCTGCAGATAGGCCAGCACCGCCGGCCCCGCCACCGCCTCGATGCGGCGAATGCCGGCCGCTACGCCACTCTCGGCCACGATCTTGAACAGGCCGATCTCGGCGGTGTTGGCCACATGGGTGCCACCGCACAGCTCCATCGACACACCGGGCACATCCACCACCCGCACCACAGCGGCATATTTCTCCCCGAACATCGCCACAGCACCGGCGGCCTTGGCCCTCTCGATGTCCATCTCCTGCACCTCGAGGGTGTGGGCATCGGCGATCCAGCCGTTGATCAGCGCCTCGATCTGCTCCAGCTCCGCGGAGGTCACCGCCCGGGGGCAGTGAAAATCGAAGCGCAGCCGATCGAAGTCCACCAGAGAACCGGCCTGGGCAATGCCGGGATCGACCACCTGTTTGAGGGCCGCCTGCAGCAGGTGGGTGGCGGTGTGGTTCGCCTGGGCCCGGCGGCGGCAGGCGCGATCCACCTGGGCCGTCACCAGGTCGCCGATCGCCAGGCTGCCCCGCTCGATGCGGCCCTGATGAACGAACACGCTGCGATTGCGCGACACGCCATCGATCTGCACGATCAGGCCCGTTCCATCGGCACCGCCGCCCAGGAGCAGGCCGCGGTCGCCCACCTGGCCACCTCCCTCGCCATAGAACGGCGTGGTATCGAGCACCAGCTGCACCGCATCACCGGCCCGGGCACGTTCGGCCGGCTCGCCGTTCACCACCAGGGCCAGCACGCAGCTGGGGTGCTCCAAGGCCTCATAGCCCTTGAAGGCCGTGGCCTCCAGCTCCGCCGCCATCTGCTCAATCGCGCCCTGCAGGGTGAGATCCAGGCTCACTGCCGCGGCCTTGGCCCGCTGGCGCTGCTGCTCCATCGCCGCCTCGAAGCCGGCCAGATCCACCGTGATCCCGTGCTCCTCGGCGATCTCCTCGGTGAGTTCCAGGGGGAAGCCGTAGGTGTCGTAGAGCTCGAAGGCCTGGGCGCCACTGATCTGCAGCGGCCTGGCGGCCAGCACCTCGGCCAGCAGCTTCTCGCCGCGCTCCAGGGTTTCCAGAAAGCGGGCCTCCTCGCGAGCCAGTTCGGCCAGGATCACCTGCCTCCGCTCCTGCAGCTGGGGATAGGCCGTCTCCATCAGGTCGATCGACGCCTCGCCCATGCGGGCCAGGAACGGCTGATCGATGCCGAGCAAGCGGCCATGGCGCACGACGCGGCGCAGCAACCGGCGCAGGATGTAGCCGCGGCCCAGGTTGCTGGCGGTGACGCCATCACCGATCAGCTGGGTGATGGCACGGCTGTGGTCGCCGATCACCTTCAGGCTCGTCTGGCCCTTCGCGTCAAGGGCGCGGTAGTCGACGTTGGCCAGGCAGGCGGCCGTCTCGATCAGGGGATAGATCAGGTCGGTTTCGTAGTTATTGGCAACCCCCTGCAGGATCTGGGCCATGCGCTCGAGGCCCAGGCCGGTGTCGATGTTGCGGTTGGCCAGCGGCGTGAGGCTGCCCTCCGCGTCGCGGTTGTACTGCATGAACACGAGGTTGTAGAACTCGATGAAGCGGCTGTCGTCTTCGAGGTCGATGCCGTCGTCGCCCAGTTCAGGCTTGAAGTCGTAGTAGATCTCCGAACAGGGGCCGCAGGGGCCGGTGGGGCCGGAGGCCCAGAAGTTGTCGGCCTCATCCATGCGGATGATGCGCTTCGGGTTCACCCCCACCAGATTGCGCCAGATCGCCGCCGCTTCATCGTCTTCACGGAAGACGCTCACCACCAGGTTCCGCGGCGACAGGCCGAACACCTGGGTGGAGAGCTCCCAGGCCCACTGGATCGCCTCCGGCTTGAAGTAATCACCGAAGGAGAAATTGCCCAGCATCTCGAAGAAGGTGTGGTGCCGCGCCGTGCGGCCCACGTTCTCGATGTCGTTGGTGCGGATGCACTTCTGGCTGCTGGTGGCCCGCGGCGCCGGCCGTTCCAGCTGGCCGAGAAACACCGGCTTGAACGGCAGCATGCCGGCGATGGTGAGCAGCACCGTGGGATCCTCCGGAATCAGCGAGGCGCTGGCCGTGCGCAGGTGGCCGCGCCGCTCGTAGAAGTCCAGAAAGGCCGCCCGGATCTCCGCACCGCTGCGGGGCTGGCCGGCGGCGGGGGTGGCGCCTGCGGAGGGGGCCTGGGACCCACCGGCAGCGGAACGGTCGGAGGCGGCGGCCATGGCCCTGCGATGCGAAGGAACGCTGAACAGGGCATGATCGCCCAGCGCAGGTCATCGCTTCCTTGCCGTTGTCCCTGGCCACCCCTGGTAGTCGTTCACAGCTGCGGCTGCAGTCGCTCAGCTGGGCCCTGCTGGCGGCTGGCAGCGCCGCTGCGCTGGGATTGCCGTTCGGCCTGGAGCCGGCCCTGCGATCGGCCGGCTGCGGCTTCTTCTATGGCCTGCTCGCCTTCCATCTGCAACGGGTCGATCCCGACGACTCCCACCTGCAGGCCGGCCTGGTGGGGGCGGTGTGCGGCATCCGCAGCCTGGGCGCCGCCCTGCCCCTGAGCCACTCCCTGCCGGAGGCGATCGCGGCCGCCAGCCAGGGGCAACTGGGGGCCGTACTGCCATCGATGATGATGGAGGTGATCCGTGGGTGGTTGCCGCTCTGGCTGCCACTGGTGGGCAGTGCCCTGCTGCTGCGCGGACTCCAACGTCTCCTGCCCGCTCTGCGGCCCTGATCTGCGGCACGGCCGTCTCTCCCTGCCATGAGCCTGCTGCACGCCACCTGGCTGTTTCCCCTGGAGGGATCACCTGTCCCCGCAGGAGTTCCGACCCGGGGACGGCTGCTGCTCTGGGCCGATACCTGGCGCGTGGCCAAGGCTGTCCAACCCGCCGCTGAAGCCCCCGAACACCCGCTCACCCTGAACTGGGACGACCTGGCCACCTGGCTGCAGGACAACGACTTCTGGTCCGAAGCGGTCCGTCCGGCCAGCGCCACCCTCACCTTGCCGAGCCGGCGCCAGGTGGCCCGGGGCCGCCGCAAGAGCGAGGAGGAGGGCTGGAGCGGACTGCCGCTGCAGGCCGGCGAACCGATTCCCAAGCAGGTGGAGTGGTGGCCCTGGCAGGTGGAGGGACTGGCCCTCGATGCCCCCGCCGCCGCCGAATGGCTCAGTGCCCTGCCGCTGTCGGGCCAGCATCCCGAAATGGCCGATGAACTGCGCTGGTGGAGCCACCTGCAGCGCTGGTCGCTCAGCCTGATCGCCCGCGGCCGCTGGCTGCCCCAGGTGGAAGGCGACATGGCGCGCTGGCTGCCCCTGCTCAACCGCGAGGACGACCGGCGCCGCCTGGAGGAACTGGCCAGCCGTCTGCCCCAGGTGGCCACCTGTGCCATGGCGGACACGGCCCTGGCCTGTCGCCGGCCCGGCAGTGGGCGGCTGCGGGTGGCCAGCCTGCTGGAGGCCCTGCTCGATGGGCAGCTGCGTTGCGGCTTCACCCCCGCCAGCGGCGGGCTGGATCCGCTGCTGCTGGCCTGGCAGAAGGCCCTGGGCCCGGGCAGCGGCGCCGTGGACCTCGACGGCGAAGCGACCGAGCGCCTCGAGGTGGCCACCCACCACTGGCGCGAAGCCGTGGCCGGCCAGGTGGCTCCGGCCCGCGCCTGCCTGGAACTGTTCACCCCGGCGGAAAGCGAGGAGCTCTGGGAGCTGCGCTTCTCGCTGCAGGCGGAAGTGGATCCAAGCCTCCGATTGCCGGCCGGAGCGGTCTGGGCCGCGGGCGACCGGCCCCTGCAGCTGGGCGAGATCCCGGTGCAGCAACCCGGCGAGCTGCTGCTGGAGGGGCTGGGCCGCGCCCTGCAGGTGTTCGATCCGATCGAACGGGGTCTGGAGGAGGCCACCCCCGAAGCGATGCAGCTCACCCCGGCGGAGGCCTTCGTGCTGGTGCGCACCGCCGCCGACCGCCTGCGGGACGTGGGGGTGGGGGTGGTGCTGCCGGCCAGCCTCAGCGGCGGCCTCGCCAGCCGGCTGGGCCTCTCGATCGAGGCGGAGCTGCCCGGCAAATCACGGGGCTTCACCCTCGGCGAGGGGCTCGACTGGAAGTGGGAGCTGATGATCGGTGGGGTCACGCTCAGCCTGCGGGATCTGGAGCGCCTCTCCGCCAAGCGCAGCCCGCTGGTGCAGCACAAGGGCGCCTGGATCGAGCTGCGCCCCAGCGACCTCAAGAACGCCGAGCGCTTCTGCGCCGCTGATCCACCCCTCAGCCTCGACGACGCCCTGCGCCTCACCGCCACGGACGGCGACACGCTGATGCGGCTGCCGGTGCACCGCTTCGTGGCGGGACCCCGGCTGCAGGCGGTGCTGGAGCAATACCACCAGCAGAAGGCGCCGGACCCGCTGCCGGCACCGGAGGGCTTCGCCGGCCAGTTGCGGCCCTACCAGGAGCGGGGGCTGGGCTGGCTCGCCTTCCTGCATCGCTTCGATCAGGGCGCCTGCCTGGCGGACGACATGGGCCTGGGCAAGACCATCCAGCTGCTGGCCTTCCTGCAGCACCTCAAGGCAGAACAGGAGCTGAAGCGCCCCGTGATGCTGGTGGCGCCCACCTCGGTGCTGACCAACTGGAAACGGGAGGCCGCCGCCTTCACCCCGGAACTGGAGGTGCGCGAGCACTACGGCCCGCGCCGCCCCTCCAGCCCAGCGGCCCTAAAGAAGGCCCTACAGGGTGTGGATCTGATGCTCACCAGCTACGGGCTGCTGCAACGCGACAGCGAACTGCTCGAGACCCTGGACTGGCAGGGCATGGTGATCGACGAAGCCCAGGCGATCAAGAATCCAAACGCCAAGCAGAGCCAGGCGGCCCGCGATCTGGCCCGTCCGGGCAAGCTGGGCCGCTTCCGCATCGCCCTCACCGGCACACCGGTGGAGAACCGCGTCAGCGAGCTGTGGGCCCTGATGGATTTTCTCAACCCCCTGGTGCTGGGGGAGGAGGCCTTCTTCCGCCAGCGCTACCGGCTGCCGATCGAGCGCTATGGCGACATGGCCTCCCTGCGAGACCTGAAGGCACGCGTGGGCCCGTTCATCCTGCGGCGCCTCAAGACCGACAAGTCGATCATTTCGGACCTGCCCGAGAAGGTGGAGCTGAACGAATGGGTGGGGCTGAGCAGCGAGCAGGCGAAGCTCTACCGCAAAACGGTGGACGACAGCCTCGAGGCGATCGCCCGCGCCCCCCTGGGCAAGAAGCACGGCCAGGTGCTGGCGCTGCTCACCCGCTTGAAGCAGATCTGCAACCACCCCGCCCTTGCCCTCAAGGAAGAGGGCGTCGACGGGCAGTTCGCCAGCCGCAGCGGCAAGGTGCAACGGCTGGAGGAGATTCTAGAAGAGGTGATCGAGGCCGGCGACCGCGCCCTGCTGTTCACCCAGTTCGCCGAATGGGGTCACCTGCTCCAGGCCCATCTGGAGCGCAAGTGGCGCCAGGATGTCCCCTTCCTCTATGGCAACACCAGCAAGGCGGAGCGCCAGGCGATGGTGGATCGCTTCCAGGAGGATCCCCGCGGACCACAGCTGTTCCTGCTTTCACTCAAGGCTGGTGGGGTGGGCCTCAACCTCACCCGCGCCAGCCACGTGTTCCACATCGACCGCTGGTGGAATCCCGCCGTGGAGAACCAGGCCACCGACCGCGCCTACCGCATCGGACAGCAGAACCGGGTGCTGGTGCACAAGTTCATCACCAGCGGCTCGGTGGAGGAAAAGATCGACCGCATGATCCGCGAGAAATCCAAGATGGCCGAGGAGATCGTGGGCTCCGGCGAAGACTGGCTCGGCGGCCTTGAGGTGGGACAACTGCGCGAACTGGTGGCCCTGAGCGACGACATCTGAACCAGCTCTCTCAGCCGGCCACCCGAGCGATCACGGCCCGGTGGCGCGACGAGCAGACAGAGCTGACGATCTCATCGAACCCAGCCTGACGCAGTTCCTCCTCCAGGTCGAGGGCGAAATAGGCATCCATGAACGGCTCGGTGCTCTTGAGCAAGGTCATCACGAAGGCCGGCATGGTCTGGTAAACGCCGCTGGCCGGATTCATATCCATCAGCGCGAAGCTGCCGCCGGGCTCCAGCAGCCGGCGCACTTCCCGGAAGATTCGCCGCGTGGTGCCCTGCGGCATCTCGTGAAACAGCAGGAAGGCCGAGACCAGATCGACGCTGCGATCCGGCAGCCCGGTGGCTTCCGGCAGGGCATGGATCCAGCGGGTCACCTTGGAGCCGCGCCGGGCGGCGTTGTAGGCGGCCAGGCTGAGGTAGTGGGGCGAGAAGTCGAGGCCGGTCACGCTCGCCGCAGGAAACGCCTGCTCCAGAGCGAAGCTGCTCAGCCCCACGGTGGCGTGCAGATCGAGGATGCGGGCCGGCGGCTGGGGGAGCTGGCTCTGCAGAACGGCGTGATAGCCCTCCCTCAGCGCCTGATCACTGGCGGGCCCGGCCTCTGGATAGAGGCTGGAGTGCACGGCATTGGAAGCCACCTCGAACTCATAGGCGGCCTCCCAGCAGAGGTGGCCGGCGTCGTAGCCGTGAAACGAGGCGGTGTAGTTGGCGGGGTAGGCGAGATCGACGCGCTGGATCGACTGCCACAGCGGCTGCCAGTCTTGCTGGCTCAACTCAGCCACGGTTTCCCGCCAGGGGATGCCGAGGCGCTCGGCCCGCTGGATCATCATCCGCCGCGCCTGTCCCTTGGCCAGAGCCCAGAGCGGCTTCACCGCCAGGGCTTTGCCCACCAGGCGACTGGTGAAATCAGGCCTGCGGGCTTCGGTGGCGACACGCATGGGCAAGGGGGATGGGCACCGATCCAGAACCTACCGCCCGTTGCCACACCTACAGCCCGTGGCCAGACGCCCCCCAAGGCCAGGGGAGCGAACTCTGCGATCAGCAGGCCTGATCAACACTTGGCAGGTGCGCCTGCCAGAGCTAGCCAGTAGGAGGGAGCCTGCGGGGAAGAGAGATGGAGGAGCAACCGGTGACGCCCCATGCCGCCCCCATGCTCGACGAGGACGGCCGTCTCACCTACGTCGGCAATGACGGGAGGCGCTACGTGGTGCTCGGCTTTCCGCACGACGTGGACGACGCCACCACCGAACGGGTGATGGAATCCCTGCGTGGCGGCAGCGATCTGTTCAACCGCATTGAAGGGCTGTGCCAATCCTGGCTGGCCCAGGTGAGCAGTGAGGACCTGCCGGAGCATGAAGCGCTGGTGCTGCTGCTCACCACACTCGAAACCAGCCTGGAAGATGCCATCGACGAGAAGGACGCGGATAGTGACGCGTCAGGCAGACCAGGTTGAGCCTTGTCAAACCAACGACAACAGTGCAGCGTCTTCGAGCGTGGAGCGCCCCCGCCGCCGGCCGAGGGGTTCAATCCAGTCTTCGCGGATGCTGTCGTGGTGCAGCTTGAACTGGGGCAGACGGCAGCCCAGCTGAATGGTGCCTTCATCGAGCAGACGACCCAGGCGCAAAGCCGTGGCCTCCTCAACGCGGGAGAAGGTGCTCTGCCGAGCGGTGACCCACGACAACTCCGACGGCGTGATCACGCCGCTGGCCAGGGCCTCCAGGAACAGCTCCCCGAGAATCATGAGAGGAACGTAACAAGCTGGAAACATTCTGCCGCCTTCTGGGGCGCCCCGTGGCCCACCGCCGCCAGGAGAGAAACCGGAAAAACCAGCCGGCGGCCAACCGAGGTGCCGGACAATCGCGACGGAAGTGCTTCCCCTACAGCCTGATGGGCAAGCGATCCATGACCCAGACACACGAAAACGCCTCCGATCGCGGCCATCAGGCTGCCATCGGAGGCGTCGTCGTGGAGCAAAGTTTGACCTGGCATCGAGCTATTTTCGCAGGAGGCTACCCTCCAACTATCGTTGCCGCTGCTGCGTTTCACAACCGAGTTCGAGATGGATCGGAGTGGGTCCACAGCGCCATGAAC